>NZ_AJXL01000005.1 GCF_000264055.1 Flavobacterium sp. ACAM 123
ATCTTTCGATACGCCAGTATTTTCCGAATCATAATAATATTTTACTTTCGCCATATTTTAAAATACCCTATTTTTGCGCATTGTAAAATGCAAGTAGAACAAATTTAATAAATGTTTCATTTGTTCTCGCGTTTTTTCAATAATAAATAAAATAATGTGCCTATTCCAGCTATTCGTTGCAAGTTCTCGTTTAGTTCTCGTTTTTTCTAATGAACTTGCAGGAGCTTTCTCTGGTCGCTCTGCCATTTCATGAAAAAATAGAGCACTAAATCTCGAAGCTTTGCACTGCTATCTGGGGCGTAGATTGCTTTTGAGCAAAATATAAATTAAAAAACTTAGCGCCTTAGTGGCAAAAAAGATAAATAATGAAATCACAAGACGTACGTAAACAATTTTTAGACTTTTTTCAGAGTAAAGGACACTTAATTGTTCCTTCGGCTCCCATAGTTCTTAAAGACGATCCCACGCTGATGTTTAATAATTCAGGAATGGCGCAGTTTAAAGAATATTTTTTGGGGAACGCCAAGCCAAAAAACAATAGAATTGCCGACACTCAAAAATGTCTTCGGGTTTCAGGAAAACATAATGATTTAGAAGATGTAGGTTTTGACACTTACCACCATACCATGTTCGAAATGCTGGGAAACTGGTCTTTTGGCGATTATTTCAAGAAAGAAGCCTTGCCTTGGGCTTGGGAATTTTTAACAGAAGTGTTGAAATTAGATAAGGAACGCTTGTATGTTTCTGTTTTTGAAGGAAACGAAGCAGAGAATGTGCCTTTTGATCAGGAGGCTTTTGATATTTGGAAACAATTCGTTCCTGAAGATCGCATTATCCTAGGAAATAAAAAAGACAATTTCTGGGAGATGGGAGATCAAGGACCATGCGGACCATGTTCTGAAATTCATATCGATCTCCGCAATGATGAAGAAAGAGCGGCAGTTTCAGGTAGAAGTTTAGTCAATGCAGATCATCCGCAGGTAGTTGAAATATGGAACAACGTATTTATGGAGTTCAACCGCAAAGCCGATGGTTCTCTAGAAAAATTACCAGCACAGCACGTAGATACCGGAATGGGATTTGAGCGTTTGTGTATGGCAATGCAAAATACTACCTCAAATTATGATACAGATGTGTTTACACCGCTTATTCAAAAAGTGGAGGAAATTACCGGATTGAAATATACACCTAATTCTGTCATTCTGGACGATAGTGAAGAATCTGAAGAACAAAATAAAACGAATATTGCGATTCGTGTAATTGTAGATCACGTTCGCGCGGTAGCCTTCGCTATTGCCGACGGTCAATTGCCTTCCAATACAGGAGCGGGGTATGTGATTCGCCGTATTTTGCGCCGGGCAATTCGTTACGGATTTACTTTTTTGAATACCAAAGAACCTTTTATATTTAAGTTGGTTGCTGTTTTAGCAGATCAAATGGGTGAATTTTTCCCTGAAATTAAAAAACAACAAGGCTTAGTGACAAATGTGATAAGGGAAGAAGAAACGTCTTTTTTGCGTACACTAGATCAAGGTCTACAGTTGTTAGATAACGTAATTGCTACAAATCAAGGAAAAGAAGTTCCGGGAGCAAAAGCATTTGAATTATACGATACTTTTGGTTTTCCTATTGATTTGACGGCTTTGATTCTTAGAGAAAGAGGATTCAGTCTGGACGAAGCCGGTTTTGATAAGGCGATGCAAGAACAAAAAACGCGTTCACGCGCAGCCTCTGAAGTTTCAACAGATGACTGGAAAATTTTAGTGGAAGGAAATACGGAGACTTTCGTGGGGTATGATCTAACGGAAATCCAAGCAAAAATAACAAGAATTCGTAAAGTGGACTCTAAGAAAGAAGGTGTGATGTACCAAATAGTTTTAGATACAACACCGTTTTATTCTGAAGGGGGAGGACAAGTGGGAGACAAAGGGGTTTTAGTTTCTGCAAACGAGACCATTCAAATTATAGATACTAAAAAAGAGAATAACTTAATACTGCATTTCACTAAAAAATTACCGCGGAATGTAAACGGTGTTTTTGTTGCTAAAGTAGATAGTAAATTAAGATCAGATACTACAAAAAATCACTCTGCGACACACTTGATGCATCAGGCATTACGGAGCATATTGGGAACACATGTGGAGCAAAAGGGATCATTAGTAAGTCCAAATCATTTGCGTTTTGACTTTTCTCATTTTGCAAAAGCTACTGATGAAGAATTGCAGCAGGTAGAAGATTTTGTTAATGCCAGAATTCAGGAACAATTGCCATTAATAGAAAGGAGAGATATTCCTTTCGCGCAGGCGGTAGAAGAAGGCGCTATAGCCTTGTTTGGTGAGAAATATGGAGATCATGTTCGTGCAATTAAATTTGGCGAAAGCATGGAGCTTTGTGGAGGAATTCACGTGAAGAATACAGGAGAAGTCTGGTATTTTAAAATTGTTGCAGAAGGAGCAGTTGCTGCAGGGGTTAGACGTATCGAAGCGATTACCGGTGATGCTGTCAAAGGTTTTTTTGCTTCTCAGGAAGTTGCATTGAATGAAATTAAGATCGCCCTAAAAAACCCGCAAGATGTTATTAAAGCGGTAGTGTCAGTACAAGAAGAGAATGCAAAATTAAAAAAGCAGGTAGAGCAATTAAGTAGAGATAAAGCAAAAGGATTAAAAATAGAATTAGCGCAACAAATTCAAGAAATAAATGGAGTACAGTTTCTTGCGGTGCAAGTGGATCTTAACCCAGAGGGAGCTAAAGATTTGGCGTATGATTTAGGGAAATTAGGGAGTAATATGTTTTTAGTTTTGGCTACAGCTGAAGAAGGAAAACCGATGCTGAGTTGTTATATTTCTAAAGAGCTGGTTGCGGATAAAAAATTAAATGCAGGGCAAGTAGTTCGTGAACTAGGGAAGTACATACAAGGAGGCGGCGGAGGTCAGCCTTTCTTTGCTACTGCTGGAGGAAAAAACGCAGGCGGCATTCAAGAGGCTTTAAACAAGGCAGTAGAGTTCGTGAGGTAGTTCTTTCTTACTGTTAAATAAGTAACCCTTTGCGTTTGTTCAGGCAAATCGAAAGGGTTTTTTGATAAAGTGTTAACTGCTTCAGCAATTAATTTAACTGCTCTTTGATCGTAAAAGCGATATAAAAACACCTATCACTCAAAAAACGATATTTAAATTGAAGCATGTTAGATTCAATCTTTTTATAAGATAAAAAGGAGTTTGCGATTTTCTATAAATAGTCTCTTAAACGAGTTTTTAGGCTGTTGGACTTGTTTAGTTTGCTAAGCAGAATTTATTTTTTAGATTTACTCGCCCTATTTGCAGCAAGCTTATATCACCTACTCCCATGAAACATTCAATTAAAATATTTTTGTTCCTCTCTGTTTTTTTTGTCTTATTGAGTTCTTGTTCCAATGACAACGAGGGTAAAGTTAAATTCCTTACAAAGTTAGTTGAAACACCAGAGGGTAGTGCATCGACTACAACTTTGCTCAAGTATATTGGGAATGAAATCGCAACTATAGATCGCGTCAATTCACATACTGACTTCAGCTATACAAATGGTCTGATTACAAAAATAGTAACGATAGACAAAGCTACGCAGGAAAGTACCACCTTAGAATATTCATACGATATCGATCAGTTAATACAGGTTCTCTGTCCAAACAATTATGTGATAAAGTATATTCACAATATCGATGGCACTGTTTCTTATGAAAAAAAGAGCGTAAATTCGGGAAGTCAAGAGGCCATGATTTATCATGGAACATTGCATTTTAAAGATAAAAATTTAATAAAAGACGAAAGGATTTTAGATGAAGCAGGGCCAGGCGTAGTTTCAAAACACACTGTAAATTTTGAATATGATTCTAAAATTAATCCTTTTTTTGCTATTTTAGGATATAATAAGTTACTGGATCACAAGGAGATTATTTCATTCAATAATAAGCTAATTAGCTTCGATGAGAATAGTACAACTAATGCGGCAGATCAAACCATATCTTCAGCTCAATTTTTTAATAGTACGTTTAAATACGACACGGATGGTTACCCTACAGAGCAGTTGACGGAAACAGCGAAGTCCGGATATTTAAAATCCGAATATTTTTACTAATAAATCCCTAAGTTTGCAGAAATAATATGCGATGCAATTTAGAACCCAAATACCCATTCCTAAAACTATTCACCCGATCGATTATAGCTCGAAGATTATATCTTTAGGCTCTTGTTTTGCGGTAAATATGTCGGAGAAACTGGATTATTTTAAATTACAGAATTCCTGTAATCCTTTTGGTATTTTGTTCCATCCGCTTGCAATCGAGAAATTAATCACCTTCGCTGTTGCACAAAAGGTATTTACGGAAGCTGATATTTTTTTTCACAATGAGCGCTGGCATTGTTATGATGTCCATTCTGATTTAAGTAATGGAGATTCAACTGAGTTATTAAAAGATTTGAATACCATTATTCAATCAATGATGAAAGAAATAAGCGAAGCGACGCATGTCATTATAACCTATGGGACGTCTTGGGTCTATCGAAATAAGGAAAGTAATGAAATAGTTGCTAATTGCCATAAAGTACCTCAAAAACAGTTTGAAAAGCATCTATTATCGATAGCTGTAATTCAAAAAAGTATTCAAAATACAATCTATTTAATACAATCTATAAATCCAGAGGTAAAAATCGTTTTTACGATTTCACCTGTTCGTCATTTAAAAGACGGTTTTGTTGAAAATCAGCAAAGCAAGGCGTATTTAATTAGTGCTTTGCGTGAAGCGCTGCTTCAATTGGTTTCTGTCAGCCCCGCCGGGAATTTTGGACTCTTTCCTTCCTACGAAATTATGATGGATGAACTTCGTGATTACAGGTTTTATGCCGAAGACATGTTGCACCCCAATCAAGTGGCCATCGATTATATTTGGAAACGTTTCAAGGAAACAAACATTTCAGAAACCGCTTTTGCAACAATGGAGGAAGTAGAAACGATACAGAAAAGCTTGTCTCATAAGCCGTTCAACCCCAATTCAGAGAGTCATCAAAAATTTGAAGCTAAACTAAAAAATAAAATCGCTACATTGGTTTCTCAATATTCATTTATGAAATTTTAATTATGCTTAGAAGATTACTTGTTTTTATGGGAATGATAGTCACCGTTGTGCTGTTGTTTAAATATTGTGAATTTAAGAAAGAGGACGACTCGGGAATCGATTATAATACTGACCTGATTCAGCAGCAAATTGTTAACGTAGGTAAGCTGGTAGTGACGGAAGGGCATTTCTCTGAAGTGGTTACGTACAAGAATAAGGAAAAGTATCTAATGGGTATGGTTTCATTCGATAAAAAAGCGTTGATTGTTGTTAACGCTGATGTCACTGTCGCTTATGATTTGCATAAAATGAAATATGACATTGATGAAAAAAATAAAACAATTTCCATTTTAAGTATTCCAAAAGAAGAAATAAAAATTAGTACTGACATTCAATTTTATGATGTGGAGCAAAGCAAGTTGAATCCTTTCACAGGGGATGATTACAACAAGATAAATAAATCAGTAAAAGCTAATCTGACTAAAAAGATACAAAAGTCTACCCTTAAAACTAATGCTCAAAATAGATTAGTTAGTGAGTTGGCGAAGTTTTTAATTCTTACTAATAGTTTAGGATGGACGTTGAAATACGAAGGTGTTATCATTGAAAGCGAAAAAGATTTTGAAGAAAAAGTAAAATTATAACAGGTTTATAATTTGTTTTTCTTTTGGTTAAAAAGAGATTAAACAGTACATCTGATTCAAACCCTTTTTTATGCTATTTTGACGGTCTTAATTCAGTTATCATCGTTTCTCTCATCTCGATTTTATGAATTTTACCAGTAACAGTCATAGGAAATTCAGTGACAAATTACACCTAGCTGGGAATGTTGTAATGGGCTATTTTTCCTCTACAGTATTCTTGTATTTCTAAAATTGTAAGTTCTGATTTGTCATATATTTGAATCCAAACACATACTTGCTCTCCGTATTTTTCATCTGAAATAGCAAAAACCGAAACTTCTTTAATTTTTTCATGGGTATATAGAAATTCTTCAATGACTTTCGGGTAAATGTTTTCTCCGCCATGGATAATCATGTCTTTAATACGCCCCACGATATTAATATACCCTTCTTCATCCATAGTCGCTAAATCGCCGCTATGTATCCAGCCTGAAGCATCAATAGATTCTTTTGTTTTGATGGGGTCGTTCCAATAGCCAAGCATTACGCAGTAGCGACGGTTACAAAGCTCTCCCGATTCACCTACAGGAACGACTTGATCCGTCCCGGGATAAATGATTTTTATTTCGGTATGCGGTAAAACCCTACCCACCGTGCTAACTCTTTTGTCAAAAGGTGCATTATGCTTATTTTGAGTACTCAATGGACTCGTTTCTGTCAGGCCGTATCCAATTTCCATTTCGACTAAATGCATTTCGGTTTGCACTTTCCTCATCAATTCGGAAGGACAGAGCGATTCGGCCATGATTCCTGTTCGCAAGCTGCTGAAGTCGTATTGTTTAAAGTCAGAATGCGCCAGTTCAGCAAAAAACATTGTGGGCACACCATAAATAGCGATTGTTTTTTCCTCAGCGACTGCTTTTAAAGTTGCTTCCGCATTAAAGGTCTCACTCGGGCAAATCATGGTTGCCCCCTGACTGATGCAACCCAAATTCCTAATACCATACCGAAGCAATGGTAGAGGGGAACTGGTATAACGATTTTGTCTTTTTCGGTGGTGAGTTGCGTTTTTACTGCGATATAGCCATTGTTTAGAAGGCTGTGATGGCTTAATGTCGCTCCTTTTGGGCTGCCGGTTGTTCCACTTGTAAATTGAATGTTAATGGGGTCGTCAAAAGAAAGGTGGCGCTGTCTGGTTTCCAGTTTATGATGATCAATTTGAATTCCCATATCGATAAATTCTTCCCACATCAGGATCCCTTGTAGGTTGTTTTGCTTAAAGGAATAACCGATTTTAACAACGGAAGCTCATCACAATCGAAAGTAGGAAGTCTATTGCTTTTGAGATTCGGAATCAATTCATAAAGCATTTGACTGTAGTCTGTGTACTAGTTTTTGTCCGCAATTACAATTGATTTGCAGCCTAAATAATTTGAGGCATATTCTAGTTTGTACGTTTGGTAACTGGTATTTATGTTTACTAAAATAGCACCTATTTTGGCTGTTGCAATTTGAACAATTAACCATTCTACACATTTGCTAGCACATATTCCTACACGATCGCCCTTTTGGATTTCAATCGCTAAAAATGCTTTGACACATTGATTTACTCGAATTTCTAATTGCTCGTAGGTATGGCGAATATTATGGTGTTTAGAGACCACGGCCTCGGTTTTGGGAAATCGACTTACGGTCTCCTCAAAAGCTTCGCTTATTGTTAGACCTAATAAAGGCTCGTCATTGATGCCGCTCGCGTAGCTGTATTTTTTCATGATCTCTTATTTAAAAAGGAGTGGATTATTTGTGATATCAGGCTCGGGTTTTCTTTAGGTGGAAAATGTCCGACGTCTTCAATAATAGTATATATCGCATTACTTCCAATTTTTTCGGTAATTCCGGTGCAATGTTCTTGAGTCGCATACTCGTCTTTTTCGCCTTGCAGTATGAGACTTGGGGACTGAATTTTTATAAGTAGCTTTTCAATATTCCAGTTGTTGAACGGCTGCGATAGCCAGTATTTGTCCCAAAATTTTGAAAAAGCGGGAATGTTTCATCGTTATGGTATTTTTGTAATTGGAAAATAATTTTTTCTGAATTCTTAAGGATGTTTCTAATTCCTGTTGTGGTAGCTTCTTCTACTTTAGCATGATCTGCAATACTAATGATTGCTTGCCAATCTTGATATTTGGCGGCATATAATAGCGAGACACTAGCCCCATCACTAAAACCAATTAAAATAAAATTTGTAAAGTTTTATGACAGTACAATTTGCCTTAGAAAATCGGCTTCCGCTTCAAGATAGCCTTTTGACCATTGCTTATCCAGCGGATCTTATTTTCCATGACCCAATCGATCATACAAAACCCTGCTATTTCCATTTTGCTACAAAGTTGAAAAGGAAAATCTTTCCAACTTGCAGAACAGCCCAATGCATCATGAATAAAAATCAGTACTGGTTTATTAGTTGAGTTCTGTGAGATGACCTGGCTGCAATAAATATTTTTCTTTGCTATGCAAATCTTCTTATTGCCTTTAGTACTCATGCTCAAATTTTCTTTATAAAATTTAAACATAGGTTTTTTTAGACCTGAATCAGTCTGACATCTGTTTTTCTTTTGCTACCATTTCGCAGAACTATTCCCATTTAACAAATAAGTAGAAAATCTGTTTTAGGAACAAACAAAATACGCCGCCAAACAAAAGATGTAGGGCGGCGTGTACAATGTAGAAATACTTTTTATGTAATAGTAATCGGTGTTATATCGTTATGATTTTGCGAAAAATTAAATCTAGGCCTCCAGAAATTAAATGGGCTATTGTAGGTCTTTTTTGTTTTAAATCTTCAAGGTAATCTAGAACTTCTTGAAGTAGGGGAGAGTCGTTTCGAGTTTGGAGAAGTTCCGCAATTTCAACAGTAAGTAACCAGTCATTTGGATGGTCCTTTTTTAGTCTATGGAAAATAGGATCTAAGGAAGCATAGATGTCTTGAGATTTCCTAATAATCCTTACCATCTGGTAAAGTACTTCCAAGTCATCCCGTTCAGCAGTCTGTTTTGCTTTAATGGTCGTGCTCGAAGGCATGTGGTTAATCAAGTCAAAACTGTTTGCGTCAGCTGGTCCGGAAAAAGCAGAAACTACTTTTTTTCCTACTGCCATATCATAAACGCCCCACTCCGGTTGAAACAAGATAGTTTCCCCATGTGTTACGGTACAGTTTTTAAAACGGATAAGGATAATTGCTCCTTTTAAATTTCTGGAACCAGTGATGATTTCTCCTTCTACGGTAATACCTCCTTCAAATTCCAGTTTTATACTGTTGCTTTCTGTTATGTTATAAGCGCTTAAGTCCTTTGGACTCATATCTTCAATCGCTAAATTGATTCCTTTCAGTTTCCCGATTGGACTACCAAAACCGCCGGTATGGTTTGCTGTTCCATGACCTACCAATTCTTTTTCGCGAGAAGCTAGTGCTGTTTTTCCTGTCGTTTGTATGTATATCGGTTTTCCATCTTGTTCAATTACGTTAGTGAACACTCCAGAAACTTGTAAACCGGTACTTAGTTCAATTGTACCTAAGGCACCCGAGACGATCAGTTTTTCGATTCCCGATAAGCCTCCAGTTCTCAATGCCATCTTATTGGCAAATTCCTCTAAAACTAAATTTAGATAAGCAAAATTAGGTGTCACATAAAGCTGGGGTTGCGGTTTTGTTATATCAAAATTAGCGTGCGCAGCAGCAATGGAATAAGTAATTTTTTGTACTTCATTAGTCATACACCATGCGCTTTCGCCAATGGAAGACAATAAACCAGCACCATATATTTTAGGGTTGTCCAATGTGCCTATCAAGCCATATTCCACAGTCCACCAGTGAAGGTTTCTAATTTGTGCCATTTCAGATAATTCACCCATGTTATTTTGTAAATCTTCTACTGCCTTTTCGGCTTCGTCAATAATTGCTTGTGGCGTATCTTCTGCTTCCTTCACAATCGAAAGCAAACGGATGGCTTCGTACATTTGGTAATCTTTATAGGATGAAATTGCTTTGCAGCCTATTTCTCCAAAACGACGCAAATATTCTGCATATTCTGGATTGGCGATAATCGGGGCGTGACCTGCACCTTCATGAACAATATCTGGCGCTGGCGTATATTCTATGTGTTCCAGTTGACGTATGTCTGATGCAATAACTAACACATTATAAGCCTGAAATTCCATAAAAGCGTTAGGAGGAATAAATCCGTCAACGGCTACGGCAGCCCAACCAATTTCAGTTAGGATACGATTCATACCATACATGCTCGGGATATTGTCGACTTCTATGCCCGTTTTTTTCAATCCTTCGAGATATGAATTATGTGCCACTTTTGACAAGTAATCTACATTTTTACGCATTACATAGCGCCAAACCGCTTGATTTATAGGCGTGTAATCGCTATAATCCTGGGGTTTAATAAATTGTTTCAAGTGTTTTGGCAATCGGTCTAATAAGGGATTACTTTCAATAGTTGAGTTCATGTTCAAAACGTTCTAGTTATGATACAAAAGTACGAATTCCGGTAGCTATTTCTCGCTTTTCACCACAAGTTTTTGCAAAGCTATTTGTTTTTTTAAAGTTCATAAAAAATCTTCCTTTAGTCGTCTTTTATAAACAAGAAGAACTAAAACGACTTTTACAAAAAGCTTTGTATTGCAATCTGGGCTAGGTTAGTCGGGTAGTACTGATGAATATCTTCTTCTACTCTATTAAAAAAAACAGTTACAGCAATCGTATGAAAAATCAGTAGTTCTGCTATTATCATCCTTTGCTGAGGTCTCTTTTTTAAAAGATGGTAACTAATAAGTTGCTAATAATCAGATTAATAGTTGGTTAATGTAAAATTTTTTTCCACTTTCAAAAAGTTGTATCTTTATAGTATAAAACAAAAATATTATGAATATTGAAACGTACAAAAATCAGATAATCAAAAAACTAATAGATGTGCAAGATAAAAGTATTTTAAAAAAAATAGATACAATCTTGAATGGAGACATTATAGTGGCGCGAACTATTGAAGGGAAAAACTTGACTAAATCACAGTATGTTGAACATATTGAGTCTGCTAGTGAGTCCGCTATAGATGGAGCCGAAACTTGCACGTCTGCGAAAGTGATTGATCATATATTGGGTGAAAAAGAAGACGGGTAATTTATTCTCGAGAAGTGGGATATTTATTTTCTAATAATCATAATTGCACTTTGGAAGGCTGTTCGCAAAGTACTGATAAATATATAAATAGCCATGGTATTTATAGCGCAGTTATTGTTCTGTTCTACAACCTTAGTCTACTTCAAAAAGCAGCACTTGCGTTTTTTGTTTATCAGAGAAATTATTGTCCGAAACAAAAAGTAGTGACTGCTTTCCACTGGCTAGTTTTGGACCAAAAGTCACTCCTTCAATATTATCTATAAAAACTCCCAAGTCGTCCATGTTTAGGATTAGTTTTTTAGAGGTTACTATAAACTTATTATGCTGCAAAGAAGTAATATTCTTAACGTCAGTCGCTTTTGAGAAATCACATAAATAGACTTTTATCGTACAGGCCTGTTTTCCCACAGAGTAGGATCGTTCCACCACTAATAACTGATCTTTTCCATAATACTGAATAGCAGATACTCCATTGACAGCAAAACCATCTTTAGGATTGGGTTCGTGCGCTATTGGATCTAATTCATAGGCATATTGCGCTGTATTTTTTCTGGATTTCACATCAAACTCATATAGGCGTATCAAGCCGCTCTTTGTTAGAGAAGCCTTACTGTCGTCCTCGTACAGGGGCTCTTCAATGTTAGTGTATAGTGTCGTATAGTTTTTGTTAAAAGCGATTCCTTCTAACACGCCATTGTTACGAGGGCCTTTTTCTTCTTTTTGCATGTTGAGATTCGCGGGTAAATCATAGGCATTTATAAATTTTCCTTCTGTGGTAGCTGTCTGAATCGCGGCGTGCTGCAGTACTGAAAAACCGTTGGAGATAACGCGAGCTCCTTCACTGCTCCATACTACTGTTTTTGTTTTTGGATTGTAACGTAATTCTTCGGGATCAATCGATTTATCAGGTTGTTCCTCCCAATTGCTGTATTTTTTACCAGCTGCATTTTTTAAGGGAACCACATTTTGAAAGGCTATACTATCTATTTTATTAGTTCCCAAATGGATTTTGGCAGTATAAAAGCGAGCGTCGTTGTAGACGGCTCTATCATCACAAATAAAATAATAAAGATCATTTTTAGCATCATAATCGATACTAGATAGTCCACCAACGACTGTGTTTTTAAATTCTTTATTGAAAGGAATTTCAATGCTGTTTAACAGTTTAAAGTTGGGATTGCTGTTTGCTGTTTGATTCGTTTTTACAGTAGAACAAGAGAGGAAGCTAAAGGGTAAAAAAGCAAGGAATAATAATTTGCGCATCTGGTGTTATTTCAAATTTAAAATGTTTCTGTTTTGTCCTCTATTTCTAAAATAGTCAATTTTATAATTGAACATTTCTGCCATATTCTTGGCGCGCAATTTTGCTTATTCAGCGGCAGCGCTAGCAAATAATTCGTCCGTTGTAGCGGTAAAAATTTCCATCCGGTGGTCAAAATGTTATTTGGCAACCGGTAATTGTTTAGAAGGAGGTAAAGGACTGCCTGAACAGGTATGTACCTCGAGTAGGATTGTTTGCCATAAGTGGAACATTTTTTCCAAATGTTCCGGCCAGCGATCGCCTATTTTTCTATTAAATATTGGACCGATCAAGTCGTCTTCTTGCACCTTGGGATAGAATGTGTCAACAAGTAATTTTATGTCCTCAAGGGTTGTTATTTCCCTAAGAATTGCCATAATTGGGTATAAAGAATTCTATGCAAAAGTAGACCAATTATATAGGAAAAATAATATTTGACTATTTAGATTTTGGAGGAAATTGTGCTAAAATCTTGGCGACAAACTCATTGATTCGTTTTTCTTTTTGCTCCCGATTTTCTGTTAAGTACCCTACACCTTGACCTTCCCAAATTAGTTCTTTTCTCTTGGCATCAATTAAGTCAATGTAAAGTGTTCCCTCTGTTGTCGAGCTAATATAATTGCGGCCTCCCCACAGGTAAGGGTTCCATCCGTATCCCCATCCATAACCCCAACCAGCATTGTATTGGTTTACGTCGATGCGTTCTCTTTCTTTGGTAAAAATATTCACCAACAAATCAGGGGTTTCACTTTTGATCATTCCTTTTTTGCTGAGTTCAGCATCTATGGCATTAAGAATTCTCTTTTTATCTAATCCAGAGATTTCAACTTTATCCACTCCTTTTTTATGGAATGCATAAGTCTTATATTGATTAAAATCTATGTTTTTATCGTAGTCATAATTAACTCTAACGGAGCTGCAAGCGCCTAAAATAAAAATAAAAAGTACCGGTATCAGTTTAAATGCTTTCATGGTGTAAATATTTGACGGATAAATCTTTACTAAGATACGTTCCTTTTTTTAAAAATCCAATAAATTATCAGCAACTATATTAGGAACCGTCACTTTTAATAAATGTTCCGCTTCCATCGTTCTTTTAATCGCAAATAGTGCACCTTCGTTACGAGCCCAACTTCTCCTAGAAATACCATTGTTAACATCCCAAAAAAGCATGGATTCAAATCGTCTTGCGGTTTCTTTAGATTAGTCGAGAAGCATACCGAAACCGCATTAATTACTTCGCCCCAGCCCACTCCGCCACCATCGTGGATCGATATCCAAGTGGCACCACGAAAACTGTCTCCAATCACGTTTTATATGGCCATATCAGCCGTAAAACGCGAGCCGTCGTAGATATTAGATGTTTCTCTGTAAGAAGAGTGTGTTCCCGATACATCATGATGGTCCCTTCCTAAAATTACCGTTCCAATATCTCCTTGGGCAATAGCCTCATTAAAAGAAGTTGAAATTTTTACACGGCCTTCCGAGTTGGCAGAAAGGATTCTCGCCTGTGAGTCGACTACTAATTTATTTTCCTGTGCGTCTTTTATCCATTGTCTTTTATCCAGCATTTCAACTGGTGCCCTCTTTGCCATCTTTTCCAGTACTTCGCAGGTGATGGTATCTGTTTTTTGTAATTCTTTCGGTTTCCCTGAAGCGCAAACCCAACGAAAAGGACCAAACCCATAATGAAAGCACATGGTTCCCATGATGTCTTGGACGTAACTTGGGTACTTGAAATCAGTATGATTCTCAGCCATTACGTCGGCTCCGGCACGAGAAGCTTCTAGTAAGAATGCGTTTCCATAATCAAAGAAATAAGTTCCTTTTGCTGTATGTTTATTGAAGGCGGTCGTGTGACGGCGTAATGTTTCCTATACTTTTTCTTTGAATAGATCGGGATTATTTGCCATCATTTCGTTCGCATCCTCAAAGGAAATGTCGGCTGGATAATGCCCGCCCGCCCATGGATTATGGAGGGAGGTTTGGTCACTTCCCAAATCGATATGAATGTTTTGTTCGTCAAATTTTCCCCAAACATCAACTACATTTCCGAGGTAGGCAATCGATACGATTTCTTTGTTGGCTTTCGCCAAAGCGACTCTTTTTACCAACTCCTCAATATCTTCGATCACTTCGTCGATCCAACCTTGGCTGTGGCGAATATAGGTAATCTTGGGATTGACCTCAGCACAAACCGTAATGCAACCGGCAATATTTCCTGCTTTGGGTTGGGCACCACTCATACCGCCTAGTCCTGAAGTAAGAAAGATTCCTCCTGAAGGACTTCGTTTTATTTTTCTAAAAGCATTCATTCAGTACCGTAATGGCGGTTCCGTGTACAATTCCTTGTGGTCCAATGTACATATAGGAGCCCGCAGTCATTTGCCCGTATTGTGATACTCCCAAAGCATTCATTTTTTCCCAGTCATCTGGTTAAGAATAATTAGGGATCACCATTCCGTTAGTTACCAAGACTCTAGGTGCTTCCTTGTGAGAAGGAAACAATCCCATAGGATGACCGGAATATAAAGTTAATCATTACTCGTCTGTTATTTCTAGCAGGTATTTCATAGTCAACAGCTATTGTGCCCAGTTTTGAAAAACAGCTCCATTTTCGCCAGAAGTGATTAATTCATGAGGATGATGTGCCACGGCATAATCCAGATTATTTTGGATCATCAGCATAATGGCTGTTGCCTGTTCGCATTTTCCGGGATGTTCCTCAATTGGGCGTGCGCGCATTTTATAATCCGGACAGAAGCGGTACATATAAATGCGACCATAGGTTTATAGCTTCTGACGAAATTCTTGAATTAGCTCGTCGTGATGTTGCGGATCAATATAACCTAAGGCATTTTTTTAAGGCTAGTTTTTTTTCGTCAGCCGAAAGGATTTCTTTTCGTTTAGGCGAGTGATTGATAGCCGCCTCATAAGGTTTTAGTTGAGGCAGTATAGCGGGTATTCCTTGTTATATTTGTATTTGAAAGAGCTCCCTAATCTCCAAAGGGGGAACTGTTTCTGTTGTCATATTTATGATTTTTTAGCTGTATTTTTTATGTCAACTATAAAAAATTTGGAATGTCAACTTAGTTTTTTATCGTGTGTATTCGTGAGATCATTTAAGATAACAACTATCTGATTGATGGTAGGATTCGTGAATGTTGATTCGATATCATAGTGAACAAATACCCATCTCTTTTTTTCGTCGTTTTAAACACTTCAACTATTATTATTAAGCTCTAACCTAAATTACTATTTGTTATTCATAGTTTTTATTTATCCCACCTTTGGGGGTTGGAGGTCCTCCATAGGGACAATGACGGCATCCGCTTTTACAGCAATATCCTCTTTTTAGGTGGTGTTTTTCGGTAAAGCATTTATAACCTTCAGGAGTGTAATAAAAGTCTTCGCCTTCGATTAATTTATTTGGATCATTCTCATCTATCATATTCGGAAGTAGTCTATTGTAAGCAGATTTGTAATGTTTCAATTTATCGCGATACTCAAATAATTGAGTATTTCATTAAAAAGCACTATTTTAGTCGTGCAAATTTATAATTTTATAACGAATGTTTCTTATTATAACAAAATATTTAATTCCCAAAGATTTTCGTGGATTAACCATTTTTCCATTCGTTTTTGTAAGATGTCGCGAGGACAAACAAAACATTGTTTTTATAAATCATGAAAAAATACACTTGCGTCAGCAATTGGAATTATTAATAGTTCCTTTTTATATATGGTACATCTTGGAGTATTTTGTACGATTGGTTCAGTATAAAAATAGGGATTTGGCTTACAGGAATATTAGTTTTGAGCGTGAAGCGTACAGCAATGAATACGACGTGGGCTACTTGAAAGACAGAGCTATTTTCCGATTCACAAAGTATTTGGCACTAAGCGAAAAGTAACTTTAATCAAAAGCGCTTTTAAAAAGCTTCTACTTCCTGTTGTGTTGTCTTTCATTTTTATGATGTTTAGGGTTTTATGACCATTTAAAGGAGCAAGACTTTTGGCGAGAATGGCTGTGAATCTTGCTTTTTTCTTGCATATAAACTTTACCTTTGTAAAAAATATTAATTTGAATCAAGCTCTTTCTATACTATTTCCTAATTCAATTTCTGTAACTATTAAACGGGAAGATTTGATTCATCCTTTTGTTTCGGGAAATAAGTTCCGGAAGTTGAAGTACAATTTACTTCAAGCAAAAGAGGAGAACCAGACGACACTGCTCACTTTTGGCGGAGCCTACTCTAATCACATTGCCGCAGTAGCTTTTGCCGGAAAAGAACACGGATTTAAAACCATTGGAATTGTTCGAGGGGATGAGTTGTATGATAAAATAGCAACTAATCCAACCTTGAAATTTGCCCAAGACTATGGTATGCAATTCGAATTTGTCTCAAGAGAAGAGTATCGATTAAAAAGCGAAATTTTATTTTTAGAAAACTTAAAACAGAAATACGGGGATTTTTACCTTATTCCCGAAGGAGGTACCAATGAGCTAGCCATAAAAGGCTGTCAGGAAATTCTAACCAAAGAAGATGAACAGTTTAATTATATTTGTTGTCCCGTGGGAACTGGCGGAACAATTTCCGGAATTATTAACAGTGTATTGCCACATCAAAAAGTTTTAGGATTTCCTGCTTTAAAAGGGGACTTTTTAAAAGATGAAATCCGTAGTTTTGTACCTGCTATTACAAATGAAAATTGGGAGCTGATAACTGAGTATCATTTTGGTGGATATGGTAAAGTCAATCAGGATTTAGTTGCTTTTATCAATCAGTTTCTTGAAAAAAATAACATCCCTTTGGATCCTATTTATACTGGAAAGATGGTTTTTGGCGTTATGCATAAGATAGATACCAATTATTTTCCGGCAGGTTCAAAAATTTTGCTGATCCATACCGGAGGAATTCAAGGAATCGAAGGGATGAATACAAAATTGAGAAAGAAACAATTACCAATAATAAATGCCCATGTTTAAAAAAATCCTACTTGTACTTACACTACTTACTTTACTGAGCTGTAATGTTACAAAACCTGTAATAGTAACGAAAAAACCCGTGCCCTCAAGCTCAAAAAAAGTGGCTACTCGTTCTGTCAAAAAAACAAATGAAGTCAAGTCGATACTGAGGAACGATAAAAAACAAGTTGATGAGGTAGGTGAAGTGATAGAAGCAACATCGATAACATACGTTGGGACTGATGTGATAGGCAGGTATATTTCTCAATATAAAGATATTGCCATAAGTAATATGCGAATTTATGGAATCCCGGCAAGTATTATTTTAGCTCAAGGGATATTAGAATCGGGAGCAGGAAGAGGCGACCTGTGTATTAGAGCCAACAATCATTTTGGGATAAAATGCCATGAGGGTTGGACTGGAGAGTCGGTCAGGCATGATGATGATTCCAGTCAAGAATGTTTTAGAAAATACTATGAACCTGCAGAATCGTTTAATGATCACGCCTTGTTTTTGACAGGTAGAAGCAGGTATTCCAGTTTATTCACTTTGCGCAAAGAAGATTATAAAGGCTGGGCAAATGGGCTAAGGAGAGCGGGATATGCCACGGATCCGAAATATCCAGATAAACTAATATCGTATATCGAGCGCTACCATCTGGATCAGTTTGATGCCTTCGTAATGGGTCAAGAGTATGTTCCAAGTGAAAATCGAGATACGAGAATAGCAGCTCTTGGCAGTCAAAACCAGTCGTTACATGAGGTTCAAAAAGGAGATACTTTGTATTCGATATCAAAAAAATATAATTTATTGGTTACTGAATTAAAGCAAATAAATAATCTGTCAGCTAATACCATATCTATCGGTCAAAGGCTGATAGTGAAATAATAGAATTTTAGAATAGAGAAGGTTGTAAATGAAATAACAAAATTACACATGTTATATAAAAGAAGTAGTCAGCTTTTTGCTGAAGCAGAAAAGGTAATTCCAGGAGGAGTAAATTCACCAGTAAGAGCATTCAAAGCAGTAGGGGGAACTCCAATTTTTGTGCAACGTGCCAAAGGCGCTTATCTGTACGATGAAGATGGAAATCGTTTGATTGATTATATTAATTCTTGGGGTCCTATGATTTTAGGGCATGCCTTTGAGCCTGTGGTACAGGCCGTAATTGAGAAAGCAAAGTTGGGTACTTCTTTCGGTATGCCAACAGAATTGGAGACTCAAATTGCTGCTTTAGCTGTTTCTATGGTGCCTAATGTCGATAAAATAAGATTTGTGAATTCAGGTACAGAAGCCTGTATGAGTGCAGTAAGACTAGCTCGTGGATTTGCAAAAAAAGATAAAATAATAAAATTTGCTGGTTGTTACCATGGGCATTCTGATTCGTTTTTAATTCAGGCAGGAAGTGGAGCAGTAACTTTTGGTTCGCCTAATAGTCCTGGAGTAACTGCCGGAACAGCTAAAGACACTTTACTGGCTACCTACAATGATTTAGAAAATGTTAAGACTGTAATTGAAGCCAACCAAAATGAAATTGCCGCTATAATCGTGGAACCAGTTGCGGGTAACATGGGCTGTATCCCGCCGAATAGAGGATTTTTAGAAGGTTTACGCCAACTTTGTAACGACAATGACATTCTCCTTATTTTTGATGAGGTTATGACTGGATTTCGCCTAGCACGTGGCGGAGTACAAGAGTTATTAAATGTTAATGCTGATATTATTTGTTTCGGAAAAGTAATAGGTGGTGGTTTGCCCGTAGGGGCTTTTGCAGCTCGCGCAGAAATAATGGATTATCTTGCTCCAATAGGACCTGTTTACCAAGCAGGAACTTTATCAGGAAATCCATTGGCCATGGCTGCAGGGTTGACGATGTTGCAAACATTAAATAATGATCCTGCTATTTTTGACAGATTAACAGAGAAAACAGCTTATTTGCACAAAGGAATTGAAGCGGCTTTAACAGCAAATAATGTGGTGCATACTATAAATAGAATTGGATCTATGATTTCGGTTCATTTTGATGCTACTCCCGTAATTGATTTTAAATCGGCAGCAAATGGAGACAATGAGACATTCAAAAAATTCTTTCATGGATTGTTGCAGGAAGGAATCTATATTGCGCCATCTGCATATGAAAGTTGGTTCATAACGGATGCACTTAGCTACGAAGATTTAGATTTTACGATTCGAGCAGTTGATAAAGTATCTAAAACCTTTTAAATACTGAAAAAACTTCCGGTAAAAGCCGGAAGCTTTTTTTACTGATTGAATATTCAAAACAGTCAGTCCAAAAATTTTTATGGGGTAATACAAAGCTTCCGGGCATAATAATACTAGTTGAAGAGGGAAATAGTAAAATGGAACTAGACTATATCGAACATAAAGCGGTATTTGATAAAACAGGGCGTGATATTAATGCTATTTCAGTAATACACCATAAGCGTGCTCTATCTAATTAGATTTATTTCTGTATGTCTTTTTTTTTGATCCATTCTATCGCCCCTTTTTTTCTGCATTCTTTCTGACCTTCTTGTTTCTTGCTTACTTTTCATAGTATTCCATTTTTCAAACTGATCTTCAGGTAAGATATTTTTCATTTTGGCTTTCATGTTAATGTGCTCGTCTAGCATTTGACTTTTTCTTGTGACACGCTCGTCTGAAGAAAGTTGTGAATTCAAATCTTTATTTGCTTTCCTTTCTTTCATTCGTGATTCTCGTTTAGCAGTTTGCCCGACGATGATACTTTTCATCTGTCCTTGCTGTTTTACACTCAATTCCAGTTCTAAAGTTATTTTTTTCAACATCAATTGATTGCTTTGCTCAAGAGTGAATTTTTCCATTTCAGCTCTTTTAGGCCTGTCTTTTCTGTCTTTTGCAACACCGGTCATACTAACAACAAATACTACCGCGATAATTAATTTTTTCATTTCTATTGTTTTAGAGTTATGTTTATCAGATGCGTATCATTAAATAAGGTTTAATCCCATAATGAAAGTTTAGTAGAAGTGATATTTGTCAAATAGAATTGAAAAGAAAGATCTGCCTTTGCACGATGAAAAAATGTACGGTCATAATTATTCTCGTTTTGTTTCTAAAACCAGTATTTCCGGTTCTAGACTATGCTGTAAATAATGATTATCTATCGAAAGTACTTTGCATCAATAAAGACAAACCAGAACTTAAATGTTATGGCAAATGTCATTTGTTGAAAGAATTGGCGAAGGCTTCAGAAGAGGACAGACCCATTTCTTCTGATAAAAAGTAAAGTTCAAATCTTTTTGTTGACCTCAATCACTTTAGTTCTGGCATTGTAGCTTCAGCTGCTTTAGATTCTATTTTAAGACAAAGTGGAAAACTGGGAATTATACTTTCTGAAACATAAAAAGCACAACTAAGCACTTTCTTATTTATAAATATTTTGAATAAATAGTGTAGCGGTACTGTATTTCTAACTTTTGATATTATCTTTATGGCATTCCCCTTGTGAGATTAACTACTCCTTTTAATTTATTTCAATACTATGACAACAAAGAGCAACTTAATTACACAAAAGATTTCTTTCTTTTCAACACAGTCTTACGATAAAGTCTTCTTCGAAAAGTACAATGCTGATTTTGGCTTTGAATTAGAGTTTTTTGAAGTTCAATTGAATTCTCGTACTATAAATTTAATGCAGGATACTGCTATTGTGTGCGTTTTTGTTAACGATGTTGTAGATGCCGAAGTCATTGAAAAACTGGCAGAAAATGGCGTGAAAATTATAGCATTGCGTTGTGCAGGCTTTAATAATGTTGATCTTATAGCTGCAAATAAAGCAGGTATCAGAGTTTGTCGTGTGCCATCGTATTCTCCCGAGGCTGTGGCTGAGCATGCTATGGCAATGATATTGACTTTAAATCGTAAAACACATAAAGCGTACAATCGAGTGCGGGAACAAAATTTTTCGTTAAACGGACTTTTGGGTTTTGATTTACATGGTAAAACAGTAGGGGTTATAGGAACCGGAAATATAGGTAAAGCATTTGCTAAAATTGTTTTAGGCTTTGGTTGTAAAGTTTTAGCTTTTGATATCAATAAAGATCAAGAAATGGAAAAGTTGGGAGTGCAATATGAACCCATAGAGACTATCTTTAAATCGGCTGATATCATTTCTTTGCATTGTCCATTAAATGATAGTACAAAGCACATGATAAATCAAAGTTCGCTTTTGCAAATGAAAGATAATATCATGCTTATTAATACCAGCAGAGGAGCTTTAATTAATACTACAGATATTATCGAAGCGCTAAAAAATGGTAAAGTTGGTTATTTAGGGATTGATGTATACGAACAAGAAGAGAAATTATTCTTTAAAGATTTGTCTGAAGATATTATCCAAGACGATGATATACAGCGACTAACGAGTTTTCCTAATATGTTGCTAACTGCTCATCAGGCATTTTTCACTAATGAAGCACTTACCCAAATTGCGCTCACTACTTTTAGAAATGTATCTGATTTGATCATTAAAAAGGACATTGATAATAAAGTAGCACTATTAAATTAAATGAAAAGAGGCTGTTCGAAAATGACAGCCTCTCTTCTATATTTTATATGTAAAAATTATTCCTTCAAGCGACAAGCCTTAGTATCTCCAACAACAATGACTTCGGTCATTCCTAAAGAAGATAAATTTTTCATCGCTTTATCCCATTTTTTACCGCTCAATTCTGATTTTATTTTCAATAAGCCAAATTCCATTTGGTCTTCATTAGCTCGCAATAAAGAAACAATCAGTTTTTCATCGTCTTCCAGCTCCACTTGAACTTGTTTTTTCTCGGGTCGCATTTGAGGGAACAACAACACTTCTTGGATAGAGGCATTATTAGTCAAATACATGATCAAACGATCCATTCCTATTCCCATACCTGATGTAGGAGGCATTCCGTATTCTAAAGCTCTAAGGAAATCTTCATCAATAAACTCAGTTGCTTCATCATCTCCTTTTGCAGCTAATTTTAGTTGCTCTTCAAAACGTTCTCTTTGGTCAATAGGGTCATTTAATTCAGAGTAGGCGTTTGCTACTTCTTTACCGCAAACCATTAATTCAAAACGTTCTGTTAATTCAGGATTGTCTCTGTGTTGTTTACACAAGGGAGACATTTCCTTTGGATAATCCGTAATGAAAGTGGGTTGGATATAGTTTCCTTCGCATTTAGCGCCAAAAATTTCATCAATCAATTTTCCTTTACCCATCGTTGCATCCACATCAATTCCCATTCCTTTTGCTGCATCAAATAATTCCGCTTCACTTTTACCAGAAATATCAAAACCAGTAAAATGTTTAATAGAATCAGTCATCGTAACGCGCGCATACGGAGCTTTGAAGTTTATTTTATGCTCGCCAAAGGTAGCTTCGCTTGTTCCGTTTACCGCGACAGCACAATGCTCTAAAAGGTCTTCGGCAAATTTCATCATCCAGTTGTAATCTTTGTAGGCTACATATATTTCCATGGCGGTAAATTCTGGGTTGTGCGTTCTGTCCATTCCTTCGTTACGGAAGTTCTTTGAAAACTCATATACTCCTTCAAAACCACCAACAATCAATCTTTTTAAATACAACTCATTGGCAATACGCATGTACAAGGGCATGTCAAGCGAGTTGTGGTGCGTGATAAACGGTCGCGCTGCAGCACCACCAGGAATTGGCTGTAAAACAGGTGTTTCCACTTCAAGATAGCCTCTATCGTTAAAGAAAGAACGCATAGCATTGAACATTTTTGTCCTCTTGATAAAAGTTTGTTTTACATGATCGTTCACCGTTAAATCTACATAACGACGACGGTATCTTTGTTCTGGATCTGCAAATGCATCATATGTTTTACCATCAGCATCAGTTTTCACAACAGGAAGTGGTTTCAAGGCTTTTGCTAAAACAGTCATTCCGTAGATATGAACCGATATTTCACCTACCTGAGTTCTGAATACCGTTCCGCGAACCCCAATAAAATCGCCAATATCCAATAGTTTTTTGAAAACTACATTGTACATTGTTTTCTCTGCGTCAGTTGAAATATCATCTCTCGCAACATAGATTTGAATGCGCCCTTCCGCGTCTTTCAATTCCGCAAACGAAGCCTTTCCCATGATGCGTTTTCCCATCAACCGACCTGCTAAAACTACTTCCTTTCCTTCGTACTTATCAAAATCGGCAAGGATGTCGCTGGAATAAGCGGTAATTACAAATTCGTTTGCAGGATAAGGGTCAATCCCTAATTCGCGTAATTGGGTGAGTGCTTCTCTACGAAGTGTTTCTTGTTCGGATAATGCCATTTTATGCTATTTTTAAGTCTGCAAATATAGTCTTTATGTGTTAAAGTTGCAAAGTCATAAAGTCTTATAATTGCAGTGTTGAAAGAGCTGTTTTCAGGAGCACTAATTTATATTACTTCAATTGCGAGTTGTCCTGCTCTCCCCTTTATCTCTCTGTCCCGAAGCTTCGGGATAGAGAGGATATCGGCTCAATCAGGGCTATTCACCGTGATTTTGTTTTTTAAAGGCGTTTTTCAAATTAAAAACCATTAAATAATCGGAAATTAATTACATTTATATAAAAATAGTTAAAGTGAAAATCTATAAATAAGGATGCATAACAAATGAAAAAATACTTTTACTTTTTGATATTGGCAGTTTTCGCTAGCAGCTGCCAAGTCAGCGAAACCATTTATCTCAACGAGGATGGCAGCGGTAAAATTGAAGTCGTGGAGCTTCGTGATGAACACAGCTATATGCAGATTGCAGGGGCTAATTATTCCAAAGAAGAAAAGTACGTCGACACCTCCTATACTTTTAGCGACGTCGTTTTAAAATACAACGACACCTTTTTAAAATTTACGAAGTCGGAACAGGAGCTATTCTCTACCTATAAAGAGGTGAATGTGCATGTCAAAAAAAGTTCTTATGATAAAGAATTTAGAACAGAGTTTACGCAATCTTTCGATAAAATAGAAGCCATTCCAGATTTATATAAAACAGAAGATTATGCGGATGATCTGGAGCATAATTATGCGCTAACTGCTGAAAAGCATTATTATAAGGTGAGTTATGACTTTGACGGAACCGTTTTTAATAGAATTGTAAAAATCACTGATGTAGCAGAACTTGAAAAAGCGTCGGGACGAATTGATACTTTAAAAATTCAAGGGTCAAGATTTAATTTGGTGCAAACCTTTACGTTGAGCTATAATTTTTCTCGAAAAATAAAATCGGTTTCGAATGTGAATGCTAAAATCAGTCCCGACAAGAAATCATTGTCGTTGCAACTACTTTTGACTGATTGTTTACAAAACCCGCAAGGAACAGCGCTGGAAGTAGTGTTGGAAAATGCCCTGTAGTAGACTTTCTTGTTTTATAACTTTAAGTCAATAAAATCCTTTGTAACTTTGCCATTCAAAGAAGAAAAATGAATAAGACGATGCAACTACAAGATTTAGGAAACAAAGACTATAAAGAAACTTGGGAATACCAGGAAGAATTGTTCAAAGGAATCGTTGATTTGAAAATCAGAAATAGGAGAGAGGAGCTTACTTTAGAGACGCCTAATTATCTTTTGTTCGTGGAACATCCTCACGTGTATACCTTGGGAAAAAGCGGTGATTTGTCTAACTTACTATTGTCCGAAAAACAACTCGAAGACAAAGGCGCTACGTTCTACAAAATAAACCGTGGTGGCGATATCACGTATCATGGACCCGGCCAAATTGTAGGATATCCGATAATAGATCTAGAGAACTTCTTTACAGACATCCATAAATATTTGCGTTTTCTGGAAGAAGCCATTATTCTTACTTTACAGGAATATGCTATAGAATGCGGCCGTAGTGATGGTGAAACTGGGGTTTGGTTAGGTGTAGGAACTCCATTTGCCAGAAAAATTTGTGCTATGGGTGTACGTGCATCACGTTGGGTTACTATGCATGGGTTTGCCTTAAACGTAAATGCCGACTTGGGTTATTTTGACAATATCATTCCTTGCGGTATTCGTGGAAAGGCAGTAACCTCTTTAAACGTCGAACTTGGTGTCGAAAAGGTAGATGAGGAAGAGGTAAAAGAAAAAATCTTGAAACATTTCACGGAGTTATTCGGTTGTGAGATTCAATCGGCAATGTAAAATCGTTAATCAACAATCTAAAATCCTTTTTTAATCAAGTAATATTTTAAAAAGACAAAGCACTATTCCATTAAGTCTCCCTTTGCTTTGGCGAAGATTAAATATCTAACTTCAATTGCTCTGGTAATAACTTGAACGTCATTCGGTGGTATTTAGTAACACCATATTTTCTGATGGCGTCACGGTGTTCCTTAGTTGGATAGCCTTTATTTTGTTTCCAGTTGTACATGGGGAATTCCTCGTGAATCCGATTCATATACTCGTCGCGATATGTTTTAGCTAATACGGATGCTGCAGCAATACTCATGAATTTTGCGTCGCCTTTTACAATACTACTATTGGGTATAGAAGTCAAAATGCCGATTTCTGCTGCTGTAAAAATTTTTCCACTACAGTTTTTTATGCCTTTTTTTCGAATAAAAGGACTGTTTCCATCGACTATGATGTAATCGGGTTGCGGACTGAGTTTCAAAATGCATTCCTGCATTGCTTTAATCGATGCGTTCAGGATATTGATGCTGTCGATTTCTAAAGGCTCTAGATGAGTCACCGCGAAGGTTATGGCTTGCTGTTCGATTAAATGTCGTAAGGTTTCTCGTGCTTTTTCAGACAGTTGCTTACTGTCATTCAGGATTATATTCTCAAAATTAGAGGGGAGGATTACTGCGGCGGCGGTAACAGGTCCCGCAAGACAACCGCGACCGGCTTCATCGGTTCCAGATTCTAAAAGGATTTTTGAAAAACTAAGTTCGAGCATATAGCAAATTTAATAAAAAAAATATTCGATTGTGTGTATAATAAGGTGTGGTCAGAATTTCTCTCTTTATTAATTGGAAGAATGGCTTTTTTTGGTAGCGTAATAGTGTATAAAAAAGCATGATTTTAGGAAGCATTGGCATGTAAATAGGCAAATAGAGTACTGGGTGCTAAATTATTAATAGCTGTTTGAGTTAATTTAAAAATATAATTCTATTTTTACGGGGTTAATAGCTGGCCTTTAATTAAAACTAATTAATAAGAGTCTGATACCAGTTCAATAAAAACCTAAAAAACATATATTCTAAAACAACTTCATTACCAATAAATTATCTTCGAATCGATTATGATAAAAACTACTTTAACAATCTCTATAACTTTCTTACTGCTCGCCTCTTTATCAGGTTTTTCTCAAACAGAACTTCAAAAAAAAATAATTCAAAAGGAAGGTAATAAAGAAGTGCTCCTCACTATAATAGATCGATTAAACAAAGAACATAAGGAGAATTATAGTAAAACATTAGATTTAGCTAAAAAAAGAGGATGGAAAAAAAGATACACTGATAGTCTGGGTAACTTTTATGAGTTAAAAGAAGTTACGAATGATGGGTATCCATTATACTATACTTCCAGTAATATAGGTTCTGCTTTTACTTCTAGGGCTAATAAGTTAATGCCAAACGGAGGTTTGGGGTTAAACCTAACAGGTAAAGAATTGTATGTAGGGGTTTGGGATCAAGATAATGCGAAGATAAATCATAAAGATTTTGAAGGTAGGGCATTTGTATTTGATAATAATACCAATCCAGTATCATATCATTCTACTCATGTAACTGGAACAATTATAAGTTCAGGTGCGAATTCATCTCAGGGTAGTGGGAGAGGAATTGCTTATGAGAGTTATGCGTATATCAGCAATTGGACAAATGATATAGCGGAAATGGCTACTTTAGCAAACAATAACGGACTCTTACTTTCTAACCATTCTTACGGTTTGGCTTCTGCTGACGCCTCTTTTCCAGAATATATTTTTGGAGCGTATCGACCTGATTCAAGGAATTTAGATCAGGTTGCATTTAATGCACCTTACTATCAGCCGATAATTGCGGCCGGTAATGATAGAAATAAAGTACCCAATATTAATGGAACTAAACAAGGTTACGATTTAGTAACAGGTTTTTCGACCTCTAAAAATGCAATCGTAGTTGCGGCGGTGGCACAGTTAAGCGCAACGGGTTATACTGGACCTACGGATGTTGTAATGTCTAACTTTAGTAGTTGGGGGCCAACAGACGATAATAGAATTAAGCCAGATATCGCTATGAAGGGGATAGGGGTTTATTCTACATCAGACGCTGCAGATAATATAAGTTACGGTACTTTATCAGGTACTTCAATGGCAGCTCCCGGTGTAACAGGAACATTGCTATTGTTGCAACAGCATTTTATAAATAATAGTTCAGATAATTTTATGCGATCAGCAACCTTGCGGGGTTTAATTATTCATACTGCTGATGAAGCTGGTGAAGCTGATGGACCAGACCCTCGATTTGGATGGGGTTTATTAAATGCTGAAAAGGCGGCAGTTTTGATTACGAATGCTTTTCAAGGTGGTAAAAAAGCTACTATTCAAGAATTTGACTCAAGAGTATCGACACTTCCAGCATTAATAAATGGTGGTAGCTATAGTAAAACAGTAAAGGCCGTTGGGACACAACCTTTAATAGCTACTTTGTCATGGACCGATAGAGCGGGAGTGGCTAATACAGGAACTGTAGATTTGAAGGATCCAGTTTTGATTAATGATTTAGATATAAGAATAACTAAAGGGGCAGAGACTTATTTTCCATGGAGGCTTAATGATATAAAAAGTTCACCGGCAATCAGAGCAGATAACAATGTGGATAATATTGAAAAAATTGAAGTTAGGGATGCTGCAGAAGGTCTTTATACAATTACGGTTACTCACAAAGGGAATTTAACGGGAGGTTTTCAAGATTTTTCTTTGATTGTTTCAGGGATTGATCAAAATAATTTAGGGCTTAATGAAGTCGATGCCAAAACAATTAGAGTATGGCCAAACCCTACCGTCGGGAAAGTCAATGTTTCTTTACAATCAGATTCCTCAGAAGACGCTGAAATTTCAGTCTATACTCTTTTAGGTCAAAGAATAATCCATAAAAAACTTAGTGTAAGTAATGGTGAAGTTTATGGAGAAATAAACTTAGAAAAGTACAATTCAGGAATATTCTTTATGAAAATAATGCAAGGAATGAAAGAATCGACTTTAAAAATAGTTAAAGAATAATTTTCGTCTCATAATTTTGTTGTAATCGAATTTTTTGTGGGTTCTTGCTACTACTAAAGTAAAATGCCGTATTAAACTCTTCAACTTATTTATGCTGTAAATAAGTTGAAGAGTTTAATACGGTTCTTTTTTATAATAAAAACAATCTTTTATTTCAATCATATATTTATGCCTTGGCTTTAGTTTTAATACACATTAGTAAATTGCATTTAGAAAAGTATTCAAAATATTGTTTTTTATAAAATATAAAGGAGCAAAAAAAGAGATTGCTTTTTAATTATTAAATAATTTCATTTCCTCTCTATTCCTTATGAATAACTATTAGCTGTGATTCAAAATAGTAGTCATGAAATATGCTGAATGAAGAACTGTGTTTGCAGTAATAAACGCTGCAAGTTTCTCGTATATTACTTCATCGGTTCTTGATTTTCAAACAAGAGGGCGCTTCTTCAGTAATCAAGAGCATCCTACGTAGTTTCGAATCCGTATGAATTAATGTTTAATTTAGTTTGAGGAGGAAAGAATATATTTTGTAAAATGTTGAATGTTTATTTAAAAGATTTGCGAAGTCTGTTTTAAAGGTTCCTAACTTACTTAAATAGTAGATCATTTAGATGTAGCCAAACACAGTAAATGGCACTTGTGTTTTCTATGACCTCAAGGGTTGTTTGAACGCGAAACGAAATAAGTACCATCTGTGATTTTTATAAGTATTTCGCCCTCGAGCATTTGATCATTGTTACAAAATTATTCTTTGCCAACTGCATTTATAAGGCGTGCTAATTGCGTTTATTCTTTATTTTCTATTTGGCTTATCCTATTTTTAAAAATATGTTTTTTATACTTTTTTGGGGCGTAAAGGTCCAAAAAACAGCTCTTTTTATGAACGTCTGTATAGTACTATTATAAAAACGTTAAATTTTATGATTTGTTTTTGTTTTATGTAAGATATAATTAGCATATTTGTCATAACTAATTCAAAAATTTAAATATGAGATCAAAATTCAAATGGATTTATGCACTTTTGTTAGTGTTTACAATTCAGTTAGTATCCGCTCAAGAAAAAACAGTTACGGGTGTAGTTTCGGATGGTACAGGATCATTGCCAGGAGTCAATGTTATCGTTAAAGGCACAAAGAAAAGTGCGCAAACAAATATGGACGGTAGGTATTCCGTTCAAGCAGCAAAAGGGGATGTGTTAATGTTTTCTTTTGTAGGTATGACTGAAACCTCTGCTGTAGTAGGTGCTTCAAATACTATTAATGTTAAGATGCAAACCGGAGTAAGTCTGGGTGAGGTGGTTGTTCAGGGTTATGGTATAACCAAGACAAAAACCAAATCTAATGTATCTTCTGTTACAGTTAGTTCTGAAATTATTGAAGGTAGACCAAATGCTTCCTTTATTCAAACATTACAATCTCGCGTTTCGGGATTGAATATTGCATCAGGATCAGGACAGCCTGGAGCTAATAGTACAATCATACTTAGAGGTACTGGTTCTATTAATGGTAAAATTGAGCCATTATTTGTAATAGATGGAATTGCATTAGATTCGGATAACTTTAGAAGTTTGAACCCAGATGATATTGCATCGGTTTCTGTTCTCAAAGATGCAGGAGCTACTTCTATTTATGGAAATAGGGGTGCAAATGGTGTTATCATTGTAACCACTAAAAAAGGAAGTTTTAATTCTCCTTTACAGGTTAAATTTAGTTCTAATGTAGGTTTTACAACATTGCAAAAAACTAAATACGATTTGATGGATTCTCAGCAATTATTAACTATTGAAAGACTATACGGTAGAGGTAGAGGATTTTCAGGTGGAGTTAACGGAGCGCCAATGACTGATGCAGAAATTGCAGCGGTGTCAACCACAGACTGGACAAAATATTTTTTCAGAACAGGTATTAGTAAAAACAATGTTTTGAGTTTAAGTTCAGGAAGTAAAAACATGACCTCTTTTACTTCTATTGCTTATTTTGATCAACAAGGGATATTAGTGGATTCTGACTTAAAAAGATTCAATTTTAGAAGCAATTTAAGTGGAAGATCAAATGATGAGAAATTTTCTTATTCTACAAATACCTCGATTAACTTTTCAAGAAGAAATGAGCCTACTAGTATTGGTACTGGTGGGATAAATCAAAACTTCGTGTTAGGGGCAAATAACGGTGTTCCATATCTATCACCTAAGGATTATTCTACACCTGCTCAGCTTTTATTAGATTATAGAGCTGACGGAACATTATTAAGAACTCCTCTAATGTTGGTTGATAAATTAAAAACGTTTAAAAATGTACTAGACGAATTAAAGGGATTAGTAAATTTACAAGCGGGATATAACTTATCAAAAGATTTTACTGTAGGTACATCTGTAGGTTTAGACTATACACAAGAAACTAGTTATTTATGGCAAAATCCAATTTCTTTTAATTCACTATTGTTTGCAAATGCAGCTGTAGCTAATGATAAAGAAGATCATGCTTTTGATAGGAGAGCAATTTTCACTTCAAATTCAAGATTGGTATATGATCATGTTTTTAACGAAAAACATACTGTGAATGCTGCAGCATATATTGAATACATCAAATCGCATCGTGATGGTTTTAATTTTAGACAAAATGGTTTAAATGCTAAAACGACTTCTCCAGGAGCTGGTACAGGTTATATTTTAGACGGTCCAGCTAATGATAGAAATGTACCTAGGGTGCAAGCTTATAAATTTACCGCAGGTTTGTTTTCCTACTTTGCAACGGCTGATTATGATTATGATGGGAAGTATGGTTTTGGTGCTTCGGTTCGTAGAGATGCTTCTTCTAGATTTGCATCCTCTTTTAGGTGGGGTACATTTTATTCTTTGAGTGGTCGTTGGAATATTGATAAAGAGGCTTTCATGCAAGGTTCTATTTTTGATTTACTTAAGTTAAGAGGTTCTTATGGTACTTCAGGGAATCAAGATGTTTCTGATGGAACATTCCTAGCTCTAAACAATACAAGAGAACTTTATACTACAGGAGTAGGGTATAATGGGACACAATCGTTTATATTAAGCCAGTTAGCTGTGCCTGATTTACGATGGGAACAAACAGCTCAGGCAAATATTGGTATAGATTTCGCAGTTTTAAATAATAGATTGACTGGTACATTCGATATTTATAGAAAGAAAACGAAGGATTTGTTTATTCCAGTACCTCTTTCAGCAATTAATGCCACTAGTGTTGTTAATGCAAATTTTGGATCTCTTCAAAATGAGGGTATTGAGGCTACATTGGCGTACGATGTTGCAAAAAGTACTGATGGGTTTAATCTTTCTGTTAATTTTAATGGTTCGTATAATAAAAACACTATAATTGATATTGCTGGTGCAACTGGTAGAATCGATAATGGTACTACAGTTATAGAAGAGGGTAAAACAATTAACGAGTATTTCTTAACAAGATATCAAGGAGTTAATCCCGCTAACGGTAATTTATTGTTCTTAAACGCAAGTGGGGATTTAACTGAAAATGTAGATCCACTAGCAGATAGAGTTAGTACTGGTAAATCTAGAATTCCGGTATATCAAGGAGGTTTTGGTTTTGATTCTAGCTATAAAGGTTTCTTCTTAACATCAAATTTTTCTTTTACTGCCAAGATTCACAGAATTGATTACGATTTATCAGGATTAGTTAATCCAAGGGGTAATGTAGGTACCTTTAACGTGTCTACAGATTTATTGGATGCATGGACACCTGATAATAGAGATACTAACATTCCTTCTTTGAAAGCCACTAACTTTGCTTCAGATAATAATTCTGATAGATTTTTAGTTGATGCTTCTTATGTAAGATTACGTTTTGTATCTTTCGGATATGATGTTCCTAAAAAAATGCTTGAAAGAAGTCCTTTTAAAGGTTTCCGTGTATTCATGCAAGGGGAAAATTTAGTTACCTTCTCTAAATGGAGAGGATGGGATGCTGAGAGTACGCGTGTTGCTGATCAATATCAGTATCCAACGCCAAAAATAGTTTCTGCAGGTATACAATTAGAATTTTAATATAAAAAAGACATGAGAAAAATTAATTTTATTTTATTCGCATTAATCGTTTCATTGTGTTCTTCGTGTGAAGATGCTATTGATATTGTGCAGGCTGGTGAACTAAGTCCGCTAGTGACTTTTCAGACTGTTGACGATTTACAGTTAGGGCTTAATGGAGTGTATTCTTCCATCGTTGGAGAAGCCCCAATTGCTTTTAGTACCGTTTTTACTGATGAGGTAGCAATAGGTTTTGCTAATGGTGGTCAGGGACTAAATGGAGGAGAATATGTTTTTAACCTAAACACGGGTTCTGCCGATGCAGCAATCATATGGGGGACAAACTATTCCCTAATTAATAGAGCTAATAGAGTTATTGCTGGTGCAAATTTTATTACTCCTTCTGCGGCAGAGAAAGCTGCTTATGATAATGTTGTAGCGCAAGCGCACATTTTGAGAGCGTGGGGTCACTTTGTATTGCTAAGCCATTTTTCTACAGACTTAACTAATGATAGCGCTCTTGGTGTTATTAAGGTTGACTTTGTGCCGCAAACGACGCAGCAATTGCCTAGAAATACAAATGGTGAAGTTTTTAGTTTAATTGACGCTGATCTTGTTTTTGGTTCCTCTTTAACTACAAATGCTACTAATACGAACCGTACGTTCGTGTCTCGTGATTTTGTTAAAGCATTTAAAGCGAGAATGGCTGCATACAGAGGGAAATATGCTGTTGCAGGACCTTTGGCTGATGAGCTAATAGCTGCTTATCCTTTGACAAGTCGATCTGCTACTGTAGCTACACAAAACACCTCCGCTTTTTTGAATATTTGGACAGACGTCGCTATACCAGTTAACGATGAAGTTATTTTTAAATTAGAACGAGTTGCACTGAATACCTTAATTAATTCGATTTGGGCGTCAGTAAATAGTACTGTATCTGGATCTCCTTTTTATGAAATGGGTACAAATTTGTATAATTTGCTTGATAATACGAACGATATTAGAAGACGCGCTTTTGTAAGTCCAACTTCTGAGCCGGCTAATAACAAGTTAGTTATAGGGAAATATCCTGGTTCTGGTGGTATTGTACAATTAAACGATGTTAAGATTTTTCGTTCTGTGGAGATGTATTTTATAAAAGCGGAAGCACTTGCTGCTGTTGGTGATTTTGCAGGAGTTGCTACACAATTGCAAAAAGTGAACACGGCAAGATTTGTTGCAGGAACTGCACCTGTCATTGCTGTACCTGCTAATGAAAAAGCTGCTTTTGCTGAAATTTTAAAACAACGTAGAATTGAGCTTTGCTTTGAAGGACATAGATATTTAGATTTAAAGCGTCTTGGAGTAAAAGCTGGAGTTACTATTGATAGAAACACTGTTGATTGTAGTGCGTACGACGCCTGTAGTATTCCAAATACAGACTATAGATTTACAATGCCAATTCCTGGGGCTGAAATTGGAGCGAATGCTGCACTTAAAGGGCAACAAAACCCAGGTTATGCTACAAATTAATTTTTAAAAATATATTATGAAAAAACATTTATTAAAATTAACCGCTCTTGTTTTATTTTTCGGAATTATGACCAGCTGTGAAGAAGACAAGGTTATGTATAGCGGTAGTCAATCGCTTGCTGCATTTGTTGGGGCTTCTGGTTCCTTACCAGTAAAAGAAGAGGTAGAGTCTACTTTTAAAATTAAAGTTGATATCTCATCAAAGTCAACTGCTGCAAGAGTTATTGAAGTTAGTGTTGCTAAGGCCTCTACTGCTTTACCATCGCAATATCAAATTGATGCGGCAAGTTTAGTTATTCCTGCAGGGTCTTACTCAGGTGAAATAATTGTAAAAGGTAATTTCAATAATTTGAATGTTGGTCAAACTGTGTCCTTGATTTTAAGTTTGGATAAAATTGGTGACGCAACTGTTGAGCCTAGCAAAAAATTATTCACACTGTCGATATTTAAATTTTGTGTTTCAGAATTAGCAGGCACGTTTGCTTATTCAACAACTAATATCTCTTCTCCAGACGCTGGTGGAAGATCTGTGGCAGGTCCAGTAACTGGAAATGTAGTTTTTGCAGCTACTGCAGCAGCTGGAGTTTATACTATATCTGATGGGTCATTTGGTGGGTTCCGAGCATTGTACTTTACTGCATACGGAGATACTGCCGCTACTGGCTTAGGATTGACTGATGTTTGTAACAAAATTGCATATAGCGGCAAGGATAATTATGGTGAAGCATATACCTTTACAAATCTTGTTGTAAACGGGAATAAATTAACTTTTAATTGGGCTAGTGGTTTTGGTGAAAAAGGATTAACCACTCTTACCAGATCTGACGGTAAAAATTGGCCAAACTTAAAGTTATAACTTTAGTCATATAAATTTTTAAACCATCCCAATTTCGGGATGGTTTTTTTTTTACCTTTACCGACCTAATGTCTTATTATGAAGCAATTTTTTCTTTATCTTTTAATTTTATTATCATTCTCATTAACTGCTCAGGTTGATAATTTTTTAGATGAAAAAAAGCTCAAAAAAGAGGTAGATGGTAAATCCCAGCAAGTCGCGACAATGGATCAGTATCGATTTATTTCTATAGAGCGCGATACTACTTATCTAGATACATCGCTCACCATCCAAAGAGAATATACATTTAATTATTTACGAAAAGATAATTTTGGACTTCTTGCTTTTCCTAATGAGGGACAAACCTACAATACCTTACAATATGGTTTAGATAATTTTTCTCCTTATCCTGAATTTGGTTTTAAAGCGAAGCATTTCAATTTCTTAGAAGCAAATGATATTAAATACAGCTCTGTTGCGACTCCCGTTACCGAATTGTATTTTAAATCGGTAATGCAGAAAGGACAGTCTTTAGATGCTTTTTTTACGGTGAACACTTCGCCAAGGCTCAATTTTTCTATTGCGTACAAAGGCTTACGTTCCGAAGGGAGATACATTAACCAGTTGTCTAGCACAGGAAATTTTAGGTTTACCACAAGTTACAATACGCTGAACAAACGATATGTTGCCAATGCGCATTTTACCTATCAAGATATCTTAAATGAAGAAAATGGGGGGATTACAACAATTAGTGATTTTGAAGATGAGGACCCAAGGTATGATAACAGACAACGTCTTGAAGTTTATTTTAGTGATGCGGAGTCATTTTTAAAGGGTAAACGGGTATTTCTGGATCACTTTTTAAGGATAAACGCTAACAAAGGAGATAATAATTTATATGTGAGCCATCAAATCAATTACGAGAATAAATTTTTTGAATACAACCAGGAGACGCTTGCTTCGACAGTAAGATCACAGTCAGTTTTTAGGTTTGGGGATTCTTACGTAACTAGTGGTATTAATGACCAGACTCATTACAACAAAATGTATAATAAATTGGGTTTGATCTATGAAAACACCTTACTTGGGAAGTTTCAGTTTTTTGCCGATGATTTCAGAAGCAACTATTACTATAACCAAATATTAATTAGAGATGATAAAACTATTCCGGCTTCATTGACTAGAAATATAAACAGCGCGGGTGGTCAATATGAGTATCAAAAAAAGAATTGGAACGGTAAGTTTTTGTATTCGAGATCAGTGACGAATCAATCCTTATCGAATTTAGAGGCGAAATTAAACTATGTATTTTAATGATGATTACCAATTCTCTTTTGGATACCAAAACGTAAATAAGCTCCCCAATGATAATTATAACTTATATCAAAGTAGTTATGTAAATTACAATTGGTCTAATAATTTCAAGAATGAAAAAATAAATGCTATCACAGCTAATGCAGTTACTCCTTGGGTGGAAGCATCAGTGAAGTTGATGACATTAGATGATCATCTCTATTTTGAAAATAATGCCGTAGATGAAAGTCAGCAGATTGTAACTCCTAGTCAATATAGTAATACCATAAATTATGTTTCGGTCAAAGTAAGTAAAGAAATAAAATTTGGGAATTTTGCTTTGGATAATACTTTTTTATATCAAAAAACGGATCAGCGGGATGCGATTTTAAATGTTCCAGAAATTGTGACTAGGAATACCATTTATTATACCAATTATTTGTTCAAGAAGGCATTATTTTTACAAACAGGTGTTACCTTACATTATTTCACAAACTATTTTGCGAATGATTATAATCCAGTCATCGGGGAGTTTTTCATTCAGAATAAAAAAGAAATTGGAAATTATCCTAACTTTGATTTTTTTATTAATGCACGGATTCAGAGAACTAGAATTTACTTGAAAGCTGAGCACTTTAACTCTTCGCTTACGGGAAATAACTTCTATGCTGCCCCTAATAATCCTTACCGTGATTTCATGATTCGTTTTGGGCTAATCTGGAACTTTTTTAATTAATCCCTTCGTTTTTTGGACTGGTGGTAATGATTCTTATGCTTCGGGATGCCAGACTTTTGAATGTTTTTAGAAGCTACTAAAATAGAAAGGTAGAAATGAAACTCGCTGAGGTGCTTTTGAATAGTAATATGATCAAGTATTCGCGAACTCAATATAGGGAATGAGGATTATTTTGTAACAAAATACTATCTTTGCAAAAGTATTTCTAACAAATTACAATCTTAAAAAGTACAATTAAATGCAATACGCAGAAAATATATTAGGTACAATAGGCGATACACCATTAGTGAAACTGAATAAAGTCACTGAAGAAGTGGATGCATTAGTGCTTGCCAAAGTAGAAACTTTTAATCCCGGTAATTCTGTAAAAGACAGAATGGCGGTAAAAATGATTGCAGATGCCGAAGCGGATGGTAGATTAAAGCCAGGAGGTACTATTGTTGAAGGAACATCCGGGAATACAGGAATGGGATTGGCTTTAGTTGCCATCGTCAAGGGTTATAAATTGATTTGCGTCATGTCAGATAAGCAATCCAAAGAAAAAATGGATATCCTTCGTGCTGTTGGAGCAAAAGTTGTGGTTTGTCCGACAGATGTTGAGCCTACCGACCCGCGTTCTTATTACTCTGTTTCTGCCAGATTAGCCAAAGAAACACCAAATTCTTGGTACGTTAATCAATACGACAATCCATCGAATGCTATTGCACATTACGAGCAAACAGGACCTGAAATTTGGGCTCAAACGGAAGGCAAAATTACGCACTTTATAGCGGGTGTAGGTACTGGAGGGACAATTTCGGGTGTTGGAAAATACTTAAAAGAAAAGAATCCCAATATCAAGATATGGGGTATTGACACCTATGGTTCTGTATTTAAAAAATACCATGAAACTGGAATTTTTGACGAAAACGAGATTTATTCTTATATCACAGAAGGAATTGGAGAGGATATTTTACCATTAAATGTAGATTTTTCTTTGATTGATGGGTTTACCAAAGTAACAGATAAAGATGCCGCAGTATACACGCGAAGAATTGCGAAGGAAGAAGGTATATTTGTGGGGAACTCAGCAGGAGCTGCCATAAAAGGGCTGTTACAATTAAAGGAGCATTTCAAGCCAGAAGATGTCGTTGTTGTTTTATTTCACGATTCAGGAAGTCGTTATGTCGGGAAGATGTTTAATGATGACTGGATGCGCGAACGCGGTTTCCTAGAGGAGGAAGTTAAAAAAGCAGAAGATGTGATAAAAGATCATATCGATAAGCCTCTAATTGTTGCACGTACAGAAGAATTAGCTTCCCATGCTATCGAAAGAATGCGTAAATATAAAATATCACAAATACCCGTAATGGATATTTCAGGATTTGTAGGTTCACTGGATGAGACTGATTTGTTTCAAAGTTATGTACATGATAAAAACTCAGCTGAAAGGCCAATTAAGGAAATCATGGGAAATCCTTATCCTATTGTCCAGATGGGAACATCAATCGAAGAAGTTTCTAAATTGTTTAACAGAGATAACGCTGCGGTATTGATCGACTTAGGAGAAGGAAGATACCACATTATTACAAAATATGATATTATAGGTTCTATTAAATAGGTTTTACTTTTGATAATCACAACGTACAGACCACCGAATTGCCGAGTTAAATTCGGTAAATTCGTGGTTTTTTTTCAAATAATTAAGAGGTGCGCAAATCTGATATCATAATTTTAAAATAGCAACCTCTAACCTCTAACTTTAAAAATGACATTTACGGCAATAGATTTTGAAACGGCAACGGCATTCCATCCCTGTTCGGTAGGGATAGTGACAGTTGAAAATGGAGTGATAGTAGATGAGTTTGTTAGTTTGATTAAGCCGCCAAATAATCTATATTCGCCTTATACAATTCAAGTCCATGGAATTTATCCAAGAGATACGATGAATGCAAAATCATTTACACAAGTCTTTCCTGAAATCCAAAGACGACTGCAGGGTAGGGTCATAGTAGCGCACAATGAGAGTTTTGACAGGAACGTGTTGGCTAAATCAATGGCGCTGTATGGATTAAATTACGACGATTTGAACTTATCGCCTCGATGGGAATGTACCGTAAAAATTTACAAAGCAAAAGGATTGAAGCCAACGAAGCTTAGTGATTGTTGCAGAACAATGAAAATTCAACTGAATCATCATGAAGCATTATCAGATGCACGGGCTTGTGCTAAACTGTATTTGTTGAGATAGTTTTAGAGATTCAATTCACAGTGTAAGTTATCTGTTTTTTCATTACTTTAGTTTCTTAATTACAAGGCTTTATGATGAAAGAAGATTTTCTCCATTACCTCTGGAAATCGATTTTATTTTGTACTGTACTAGATATCAGTGTGTTTTTCAGTTATTTTAATTTTTTGTGATTTAAAATATATCAGATACAATCAAATAGTGTCATAATATATCACATAATTCATAACTAATTAGACATAGGACTAAACTTTTCTCAATTCACTTAGTATAAGTATTAATTAAAAACTTCTACTATGAGGATTAAACAATTGAAGGTCGAGTACTATTTACCCCCTTCCAAACTTGAACTAAAATACAGATCTACACCTGAAAGTGTATATGTAAAAATCCATTTGCCGCCATATATTGAAGATGGCAAAAAAAAATATAGACCATACCGATTTTCAATATGCAAGGTTATACCGCAATATTTTGGAAAAGTGGAGGAAAACTATAAGTATGACATTATCACTGTTCATAACAATAGATTAAACAATTCCCCTTTTAGAGACGCAAGTGGGAAAATCAATGATGCATTAGATGAGATTAGTAAACAATATGGTTATAATTTGCCCAATAACGATATTTTAATTAACGAAATTAATCGTTTAATTGGGCGAGGTCAACAAGAAGTGGAAGTTCCAAATGCGACTGAAGAGGTAAAGAGTATTTGTTTGATTACTGCAGTAAATGAGCGATATCATAAAATGGTTACTATAAGTAAACAAAATCGACTTGATTCTTGTTCAGAACACACGATTCATTCTTATAGGAGTATGGTGCTCAACATCCAAAAGTACCACGATGACAATGGTGCAGTTAACTTGTTGAAATTGACAAATGATCAATGGGATGCGATGTGGGAAGTGATTTTAACGTATAAAAAGGGTGTTGGTAATTATAAGTTTACGACTCTGCGGTTACAACAAAAGCAATTGCGGGCTATGTTAAAGAAAAGACCGAATGGCGACCTACCTCTTTTAAATTTAAATGATGATTTGTTTAATATGGATAAAGATCCAATTAATGAGCACACACAAATATTTTTTACAGAAAATGAATTGAAGGTTCTGATAAAAGCATCCTTTGATCATCCGGACATGGAATATGCAAGAAAATATTTAATCATTGCGTCGCTGACGGGCCAGCGTTATCAAAGTATGAAGAATATGTCTAATTGTAAAATTGTATGGAATGCTCAATATGGATTCTTTTATGCCCATTTTGAACATATTAAGACGGGTACACACTGTTATTGCCCATTGTTTGATGACGTTGTAAAATTGTGCCCTGATAATGTCTTTTTGAATTTTGACAAGACTAATCAAAATTCTCAATATTGGATTGACAAGGTAGTCGTTGAATTAGGTTTAAAAAAAGGTATAAATATATCTTCACATACATGTAAAAAAACGTTTGTATCGCTTCTTAAACCCTATAGAATTACAAATGAAACACTGTCTTTGGTAACACATCCAGACGTAGAGTATAGCGAAAGTTGTGTTGGGGATTATGATAAGTCTGATTTAATTTACAAGTCTGAAACCTTTTATGAGGCAACCAAAGGTATAGTTGATAAATATCCTGATACAGTATTTAGGTACGGAAAATAATAGGTGAGTAAAGTATCTTCACTATCAGGATATGAGGCTATCATAGCATGATAGTGAACTATTCTTGCTGTGATAGCTAAGTTAGCATGCCCACAATTGAGGAGCATAGTATCGCAGGTGCTGAGTATGTTTATCATAAAAAGGAATAAAACATTGATTAGTATTAAATTAACAGTTAGAAAGAGCTACGTATGACTAGAGCGGAAATTATCTCAGTATGTCAAGAATACAATATTACCAACTACTTAATCAACAAGGATGGGACCGTCGATGTTTTTGGCGATGTAAATTTAGGCTCATGCAATTTGAACAAGATACCTCTACTATTCAATCACATATATGGTGAATTTATAGTCAGTGATAATTTTTTAACTTCACTTTTTGGATGTCCCAATGAAGTTGGCGGTGATTTTTCTTGCAATATAAATCAGCTGACTTCTTTAGAGTATGCGCCACTAGTAGTCGGGGGAGGGTACAGATGCGAGGATAATTTACTAGTATCAATTGCTGGTTCCCCCGATCAAATAAAAAAAGAATTTTTTGTTACTCTAATCGATTGATCGACTTAGTGGGTGGTCCTGCCTTAGTAGAGGGGGATTTTTACTGTCACAGTAACCAGTTGTTAACATTAAAAGGCGCACCAGTCACCGTTAACGGCGACATGCACATAGGCAATAACCCCCTAATGAACCTTGTAGGTTGTCCTAAATTAGTGAAGAAAGATCTTTATATCTCTGACAATATATTGTCATTGTATAGCGGCGACACTGATCTTATTGTAAAAGAAGACGTTTATCTTATAAACGATTATCCAGCAAATAGGAATGTGCGGCTGCCCCAACAAATAATCGACAACCACGCTAAAATTAGAATTATCTTGAAGTATCAACAATACTTCGAGGTATGGAACGAAAATCAATCGCTAAATCAAGAAAATTTTGATATATTTATTGATGAGATTAATGATGGGTTACTTTAAAATAGTTGTCTTTAATTTGTATTTAACAGGTGATAAGTTAGAATTACATCTTATAATAAATTGAGCGTCACAAGCTACTCTATATGTCATCGTACGAAAAAAAACAATACCATGAAAGCCATCCGATGATTGATGATCATTATTGTCCTCATCATTATTAGACACTATGTAATCCTTGTCATAATTCCATTCACATTTAGATGATTTCGGCAACTTTGATTTCTTGGTATCTACATTACTTACTAACACTAAATCTTCTATTACAGTATTATGAAGCTGGTGCAAAGGCTATGCAAAATCGTATAAAGAATGATGATAACATTAATAAGGCTTGGGCATTCGCCAATGCACTCAAAGCTAATGGGATGAATGGTGTTGAAATCACTGCAATGTTAAATGAACATGGGTACAAGACTTCAAGAGGTTGTCAATATTATCATCAAACAACAATGCGATTACTTAAATAATTCTAATGATTCTAATAATTTAAGGCATCTAAGGCACGAGCGATAGCGAGTGCACAATACAATATTTCAAATAATACTAGGATATCTGAATTGATTAAATTGTATTTGCATCTTTATTATCTGTTAGTGCTTACTAACATCGATATGTACTTATATTTTTCCTACTTAGGGAACGTTTAGCGAGAATTATTATACATGATACAGTATCATGTAGTACTCTATGCTTTTTAATATATAGTAATATGGATAATAATACGAAAATTGCAGAAAAGGAAATTGTAGAAATCTGCCAAGAATATGATATAATGAATTACTACATCAATCCGGATGGGTCAATTGATGTAGATGGTGATGTTGATTTATCAGGTAAGCGATTACGACAATTACCGCTTAAATTTGGTAAAGTTAGTGGGGATTTTGATTTTGACGATAATTACATAAGTACATTAGAGGATTGTCCTAGTGTAGTGGGTGGGAATTTTTATTGTTCTGATAATGAATTAACTTCCTTAGAGGGTGGACCGAGTAAAGTGGGTGGACATTTTTATTGCGATTGTAATATTTTGGCTTCATTAGAGTTTTGTCCAATTGAAGTGGGTGGGGATTTTAATTGTTATTATAATGAAATAACTTCATTAGAGCATTGTCCTGGTGTAGTGAGTGGGGATTTTAAATGTTCCGCAAATGTTTTGACTTCATTAGAGTTTTGTCCGAGTAAAGTGGATGGGGATTTTGATTGCCGTAATAATGATATATCGATACGTGATTTAGTTGAATTACAATGTAATATAGGGGGTAAGATATATTCTGACCATACGCCAGAAGAAATAAGAATGGCAACTATTGATTATATCTTAAAGTAATTACACCGCTCACTGCGTTCGCGCCACCCTGAATCTTATTAATTATCATATGAAAATCACCGAAAAGGAAATTAAGAAGTTATGTAGACAATACGATATCACTAATTATACAATTAACCAAGACGGCTCTATCGATGTTGATGGTGATGTATATTTAGCAGATATGATACTAAAGCGAATACCGCTCAACTTCAATCGAGTCAGTGGTAATTTTATATGCAATCATAATCGGGGATTGGTGTCCCTAGATGGTTGTCCTAGTGAAGTGGGTGGGGATTTTATTTGCCATCGCAATCGGTTAACAACTTTAAAGGGCGCACCCACTAAGGTTGGTGGGTCCTTTAAATGTTATAATAATGTTTTGACTTCATTAGAATATTGTCCTAGTTCAGTGGGTGGTAATTTTGAATGTTATTATAATGAATTAACATCATTAGAGTTTTGCCCTAGCTCAATTGGTGGTAAACTTGAATGTTGGGGTAACCAATTATCTAAAGAATTCGATGTGTTATTCGACCAATTATCTAAAGAAGAAAAACGTATATTATTAAAGTATCATCACCAATTCGAAGTATGGTACCAAGGATATAATCATGATAATGCGGTAGAACTTATAGAAGAGATTAAAGATGGGTTATTGTAATTACTGGGAATAATTCTGAGTATCTTTAAGTACTCTAATGCACGAGCGATAGCGAGTGTTTAATCTTAATTAGTATGAACAGTCAAAGGATACGGCAACTATGTAGTCAATATGATATCACCAATTATTCCATTAACCAAGATGGCTCGATTGATGTAGATGGTGATGTTATCCTAAGCAAGATGAATATCATTATGATACCACTTAACTTCAATCGAGTGAGTGGTAATTTTATTTGTTCATATAATCAATTGACTTCCTTGAAAAATGCACCAAGGATAGTTGGCGAGTCTTTCGGGTGTCGAATCAATCTATTAACATCATTAGAGCATTGCCCTAAAATAATTGGTGGTAGTTTTAATTGTGGGAAAAATCGATTAACTTCATTGAAACATTGTCCAAGTGAAATACATGGTGATTATAACATAGAGTATAATAAGTTGACTTCATTGGAATATTCCCCAGCCACTATAGGTGGTAGTATAAGATGTGAATTTAATCTGTTAACTTCATTAGAGCACATGCCAACTTATAGTGTTGATGGTGATATTGATTATGGTTATAACCACCTACCAATTAACTTCCATGCTATCGTTGATGAACTATCTGATCTGGATATGAATGTATTTATAAAGTATCATCACCAATTCGAAGTGTGGTATCAAGGATATAATCACGATAATGCGGTAGAACTTATAGAAGAGATAAAAGATGGGTTATTGTAATCTGATTTCATATTATCATAAATGAACACTCGCTATCGCTCGTGACCTTAGATTTGATTAATTTTATTTGATTTGAATAATTGTAATATCTTTGAGTTATTGTAATCTGATTTGAGTAATTGTAATATCTTTGAGTAATTCTAAGCCAATCTAAGGCGAGCGATAGCGAGCGTCACATTAAGTAAGTATAATATTACTAAATAATAATAGAGGCTTATATAGTCTCTATTTAATTATAATTGTGTTAGTATACAAATACTGTTATCGCGTCTTAAACGAGCTTGTTTAAAGCCGTAATGCTAATTATCAGTCCTTTACTATAGTTGAATAAGATTGTCTCACCATAATCTGAATTGATATATACCATATCATCACCATTGTGACGAAAGAAACTACTAATCTGCAATATCCCATCTAAGACAGCTGCATCAATCTGATTTCTTATTTTAACATTATCCATTTTTAATATTATTTTATAGTATATATTAAAATTGGAATACCTCTATTCATCCCATTAATTTCAATCATTGTATTGAATAATTCCCCATCCTTTATTACACCGGGAATCCCTTTGTAATAGTTTATCTCTTCTGATTTAGCTTTTGATGACATATTTCCTTTCCTATTTTTACCAAAAAAACCTCTAATTGTAGAGGTTTGTGGGGTTATTTATTTTTGATTTTACATTTGAAATCCCTTTCATCAAATATTCTTTGCATTAATTCCAATGTTCTATCATAGTCTACTGGTCTTACTCTTATCGAATCATGAATCGAAAGGCATGGAATTCTTTTTGCACAGATCATAGCAAGTACAGTAGTTATCATAAGGGAACTTTCCGCATTTTGTAGCATAATTGAAAAGGCGGCGTACCCATTTTTTTGCTTAAATTCAGTAATTGATTGCATTAATATCGGGAAAATCTTGTTTAACACCTTTGGGTGATTTCTTTCTCTACCAAAGTTGGCTAGCATCATGTATTTCTTTGCCGCCAATCTTCCTTCGTCACCTTCTAGTCCTAATTCTTCCATTATTAATTCATATAAATATCCTTCTTGTGCTGCTTTGATAAAATTATCATCCATTGGGAAGTTACTGATGTTACTTAGGAAGGCAAACTGGCTATTAACCAAGTCAATTTCAACTGTTTTTACCCCTTTTAATGACACATATTCGAACAATTCGCTCGCTATACAGGTTAAATTGTGATCGAGTCGCTTATTTGTCTTGTTTCTAGAGCAGTACCATTCTTTATTTTGAATTTTTCTCACATTATATGTGTGTAATATTATCAAATCCGTTCTTTTTCTGTCTATGAATGATTTGACACTATCTATATAAAAATTGTCATTGAATTTAATCAGAGCTTTATTGTGTCGAACGGCTTCATTTAACCAATAATCTCTTGATGCAGGTATCTCTTTACCATCAATTAGAATAGTCACGGTAGGATCAGTGATTTCATCGCCAATTAAAATGTTTGACAATTTTTCTTCTACCATCTTTGGAATGAAATTATATACACCATGTGAGATTGTTATCATATCAAAATTTGGTTTCATTTTTTGATATAATATTTTTTTGTCAGTACTATCGAAATGTTCGAAATATGTAAATGAGATTGGTGAATTGTATATTAAGTCCGGGTGGAATTTATAATGCTTAGGTCTCGGTTTTGGTGTGATTTCTAGGCCATCACCACCTATCTTTTTATTAGTATCATTGTTGTTGAATATATATTTACCATCAGTAATTAAAATACCATTGTTGTTTAGTTCTTTCATGATTGATGACCGTATTTTCGGTGTTGGTATTATTTTTATTATGAATGATTTTCGTAGTGGTATCTCTTTGGTGAAATCTACCGCACTATTAAATGTGCTTGTGTAGATGTTAAAAACCTCATAACATAAGATTTTTGAGTAACTCTTTAAGGTGGCTATGTTTTTTGCAGAACCAAGGAATGGAATTTGTTCAATCTTTTGATTTAGGCTTGTCATTAACAGATGATTGTAATTGTACATTGCTTTTAGTGTTTTTTTTTTTTATTTGTTTTAGAATTATATAAGTCTTAATATCTAATGCTATTTGTGTTTTTTTAGAGAGGTACACTACCAGGGCTAATTACTTCCCTGGACCTCTGTTAGAGTTATATGATTGATTAGCTATAAAGTTTACAGTCAATTGAAATTTCTACACTTTATATATTATAGTTTCAGACTCGTTTTCTATTATCTATATTTATTACAGTTAGCAGTATGACTTATCTTAGAACGTTGCCCGTTTGGGTCGGGCACTTTGCTGCATATGGAAGTGATTAGTTGAAATGTAAATAACACTTTTAACACCAGTGTTTATAGGGGTTTATCTGTGTTTGGTTACCATATTAATGGAATGTAATTAGATATAACTATATCTAGATAATTGAATATGATATAAGGATAATTGAATAGAATACTGGATTGTGGATGTCACCGAAATCACCGATATTCGACACACGCAGCCCCAAGCGGAGTGGGTAGTGCATTTTGAATATTATTTAATTTTATCAAATATTTGAGTATGGGATAGTTAATCTTTTCATTATTGTCTTGCCGTTAACAAAGCGGTGTTTGCACCTACACGAGGCACTTATCACTATATATTATATTCGATGAGAAGAAAAAAGTTTATATTATCGAATGATAAATATTAATCAATACACTATATGAAAAGTGATTTATGACTAACGTATGATAGTATGGAAGGCACTTTTGATTTATATTTTGATGAAATTCGAGGGAAATTCATTGAATTGTACTATTATATGTACGATAAGTAGCTACTTGATAACATTTACCAAAAACGATGGCTTTAAAGTAGCACCGATACCTAACTTAAAACATGGCAGTCTTCGGGCATAGATTTGTTTTGTAATATCACCAAAACAGGGTATTGCTTATCCATTATATTATTGTGATATTGCACCTATAAATAGCGGGACGGGTAATCGTATAGAAAATATAAATAGATTTTATACATGTCTAAGCTTGAGACTTATAGACATTAGTACTGTATATAGTGTATGATAGACCTCGACATATGACAATATTTGTACTATTTTTAACCCGCCATATTATAATTTAACTGGAATTTGAGTTTAAACTCATATAAAACATACTAACACATACAATGTCTGATAAGAAATTAACACTTGAAACACTCGAAAGCTGGCTATGGGATTCCGCTAACATCCTTAGGGGAAGTATCGATTCATCTGATTTTAAGAATTACATATTTGGCTTACTATTCCTTAAGCGTTCTAATGATGTCTTTGAAGAAGAGGTAGAAGCTATAATGAAGCGTGATGGTATATCTCGTCAAGAAGCCGAAGAGGAAACGTACTTTCAACTACCTGTAGAATCTCGTTGGGAAACCATCAAAAAGGAAACCGAAAACATAGGTATAGCACTAGACAAAGCATTTGCGGCTATTGAGCGTGAAAACACTACTCTTGAAGGTGTCATGACCGCTACTAAATTTGGCGATAAAGAGAAGCTATCTGATGAGTTGTTACAACGCTTGTTAAGACATTTTAACCAACATTCACTACGTAATGAACATCTAGCATCAAATGATTTATTAGGTGATGCTTATGAGTACTTAATCAAGATGTTTGCTGATGATGCAGGCAAGAAAGGTGGAGAATTTTATACACCAAGAGGTGTGGTGCAACTAATTGTACAATTGATTAAGCCTGAGCCGAAACAAAAAATATATGATCCTACAGCGGGAAGTTGTGGTATGCTAATTGAATCAGCACGTTACATTGCTAATTTGCCTGATGGTAAGGTAGGTAACAACGTCAATGTATCACTTTATGGACAAGAAAAGAACTTGGGTACATGGGCAATTGGAAAATTGAACATGCTTCTTCATAATTACTCTGATGCTGATATTCGTAAAGGGGATACATTGGTTGACCCAAAGCACCGTAACGATCAAAACGACCTAATGCTCTTTGATAGAGTAATAGCTAATCCCCCGTTCTCGATGGATGGATGGTGGACCCCAGCGGAAAACTCAATTGAAGTGAAACTAGATAAAGCGGGTAAAGAGAAAAAAGTAACACCTGATTATAAAAAAGTAGTTAGTGACCCTTATGGTCGATTTCAATACGGTGTGCCACCAAGAGGGTATGCTGATTTGGCATTTCTACAACACATGGTAGCTGTCTTAAAACAGGACGGTAAAGCAGGTGTAGTATTACCACACGGTACGTTATTTAGAAGTGGTGCTGAAGGACTAATTCGTAAAGGGTTATTAGAAGCTGATTTAGTTGAAGGTATCGTTGGTTTACCCTCTGCGTTGTTTTATAACACTGGGATACCAGCCTCTATTTGGATTATAAACAAGAACAAAACCGAAGCTCAGAAAGGGAAAGTAACCATTATCGATGCTAGTAGCGATTACAAAGAAGGTAAGAATCAAAACGAATTATTAGCAGAGCATGTAGCTAAAATAGTAAATGCTTATGATAATGCCACCGATGTGGACAAGTACATGCGTGTGGTGGATGTGGCTGAACTCGCTGAGAACGATTTTAATCTTAACATATCTCGATTTATTGACACTAGCGAAGCGGAAGTTGAAGTAGATATTAAAGCAGTTCATATAAAACTAGATGAACTAGAGCAACGGGAAGCAAATATAGATGCTAAGTTGACTAAGTTTTTAAAAGAATTGGGAGTATGAGTTTAGAATACAAATCAACGCCAATAGGTGCATTGCCTAATGAATGGAAAGTCCTTCAACTTGATGAAATCGGGGAATTTAAAAATGGGATAAACAAAGGAAAAGAAGATTTTGGTCATGGGTTTCCAATGGTAAACTTAAATGATGTATTTGGGGTATCTACTATATATAATACAAACCTAGGGCTTGTAAATTCGACTATTAATGAAAGAGAATCATACTCTTTAATAAAAGGCGATGTTTTATTTATTAGGTCATCTGTTAAACCTAGTGGTGTTGGTTTGACTGCTACAATTTCATGTGATATGAGGGATACTGTTTATAGTGGATTCATTATTAGGTTTAGGGATAATGGTGTTTTGGATTTGGGTTATAAAAGACACTGTTTTTATGAAAAAGGATTTAGAGACAGACTATTAGCAAAAAGTACTGTTAGTGCTAATACTAACATTAATCAAAACGCACTTAATACATTACTATTAGCAGTTCCGCCCCTACAAGAACAACAAAAGATAGCCGAGATATTAAGCACAGTAGATGCTAAAATTGATATTATAGACCAACAAATTACCCAAACCCAAGAACTCAAAAAAGGCTTAATGCAACGCTTGCTTACCAAAGGCATTGGGCACACTGAGTTTAAAGATTCACCTTTAGGGAAGATTCCTAAGAGTTGGGAGGTGGTGAAACAATCAGAGGTAGCCACGTTTTTCAATGGAAGAGCTTACAAATTAACTGAATGGGAAAAGGAAGGCATTCCTGTAATACGATTGCAAAACTTAACAGGTACGGGTAAAACTTATTATTATTCTAACTTAAAATTGCCCGACCATCAATATTGTCACAATGGAGATCTACTATACATGTGGTCTGCTACTTTTGGACCCGTTAAATGGTTTGGAGACAAAGCAATCTACCACTATCATATTTGGAAAATAGAACATGATTTAAATAGATTAGATAGTGGTTTCCATTATTATTTACTAGATGACGTTACTGCTAGGATGAAAAACGAATCGCATGGCTCGACGATGCTTCATGTAACTAAAGGCGGTATGGAGAAGTTACTAATAAAATTACCGTCACTAAAGGAACAACAAAAAATAGCAGATATTTTAAGTTCGGTTGATGAAAAATTAGAAGTACTACTTGAAAAGAAAGTCCATTACCAAGTGCTGAAACAAGGTTTGATGCAACAATTGTTAACAGGTAAGATTAGAGTAAAAGTGTAAGGTTATGGAAAATGATATATCTAGCATTGAACTACTAATTGGCGAATATGATGCGTTAAAGATTGTTTTTGAGCAAGAGCGTATTGATGAAGATATTCCTAAGTATGAATCGCTATTAGATGATTTTGGTGTAATGAAAAAAGAGTATCACACTTGGAATCACATTGAAGCCGAAAAGTATAATATTTTTAATATTTTAAACATTCGCCATGGAGAAACCAAGACACATACGCCTTATTTAATCAACTTGCTTAATCCTAAAGCATCACATGCACAGGGATTAGTGTTTTTTAATCTTTTTATAAATGCTATAGCCCCAGATAGTAAAAAGCATCTTTATAAAAATTTGGAACCAAAAAACATTAGACTAAAAGAAGAAAAATGTACCGAAGACGGACGATTGGATATTTTCATAGAGAGCATTGGTGTAAAGGAGAAATTTGTAATTGTCATCGAGAACAAAATCAATGCTCTTGACCAGACAGAACAGCTATCACGATACTATAACCATTGTAAGAAAAGTGGTTTTACAGATGCTAACATTCTTCTTATTTACTTGACTAGAAGAGGTTGTGAAGCAAGTGATTTTTCGATGTTACCATTAGATAGAGAAAGATTAAAAAATCATGATGTATTGGTTTACATGAGTTATCGTCATGATGTAAAAAACATAATGAAAAAGTACATTGAAGAACTACAATCAAACAAAGTGAGATTTATTGCCCAACAATACCTAGATATTATAAAGACATTTTAACATGAGTGAGTACGAAAATAGAGTTTTAAAAATGTTAACATCATCAGAGGAGAAATTCAAATCAGCCTTTGAAATTACAAATCATTTTAATAAAGTCAAAAAACAACTTGTAATAAAGTTTTGGAAAAACGTTGAAGAAGAGTTAAATAAACTAATAACCGATAGTGATGAAACATTTAAAGTAAAATTAGATTCAGATGTCTTTCATAGTAATTCTAAATGTTTTTTATACCTAGATAACAAGACTGAAGCACGTTTTTTATACGAACATTTATCCACTAACCAATGTATGGGGTTATGGTATGAAAACCAAAAATTCAACACTCAAAAAATTGATAGTTTTAGAAATGAATTTCAAAATGAAATCACATATTACACTAAGCAAACTTGGTGGATTTCATTTAAAAACTTAGATGAAAATTTCAGTAATTTCGAATCATTACTAATGATATTACCTGAAAACGCTGAAGTGTACAGTAAATCAAAAGCCCAAGACCTTTTTGATTTTGCAGTAGAAAATAAGACGCATCTTCAATATATTATTAATAATTGTCTTAAATAACATGAGTCAAAATCCTGAATACATCTACAGTGAATTACCAGCAATTGAGTTGTTCCGGCAACTAGGATATCAGTACTATGATGCTAGTAAGTATGATGAACGGGAGGATATTACTGAGGTAATCCTTAAGGACAGGTTAGTTAAGGCTATCCAGAAACTAAACCCTTGGATAAACGAAAACAACCTAAATAAAGCCTATTCAGAACTTACTTCTGTAAATGGTGCTTCCCTGATGGAAATCAATCAGAAGATATGGGAACTTATTAGAGGTGGTACCTATACTGTAAAACAAGTCATCAATGGTGTCGAAGAATATAGACCAGTACATTATATAGATTATCTACATCCTGATAACAATGATTTTTTGGTGGTGAGCCAGATGAGTTTTCATAACAGAGTGGGTAGAAAATCGAGACCAGATTTGGTGATATTTATTAATGGTTTACCTATATCTGTTATCGAATGTAAATCACCAATAGCACCTAACGCTTGGGATTCTGGTTACAATGATCTAAAAGAGTACCAAGACTTGAATGAGAAGCTATTTCACTTCAATCAGATATGTGCAGCTGTCTGGGGAATTGGTGGTAAATACGGTGCTATAAGTTCACCGCAACAATTTTACTCTGTTTTTAAAACTAGTAAAAAAGAGGATTTAAAGGGATCAGTAACAAAAGAAACAGAACAAGACAAACTGATTCGTGCCTTATTTACTAAGGACAAAGTATTAGATATCATACGTCACTTTGTACTTTTTGAATTAGAAGAAGGCAGAACCATAAAGAAACTACCAAGATATCAACAGATAAGAGCTACCAACAAAACAATCGAACGCTTACAAGCTGGTGAAGGTGGAGTTGTCTGGCATACACAAGGTTCAGGGAAATCACTAACCATGGCTTATGTTGCCCGTAAACTACAAGCCCCTGAATTTGGATTTGACAACCCTACGGTGATGATAATGACTGACCGTAAAGATCTAGACAGACAGATTACAACTACATTCCAGAATGTAGGTTTTAAGAATGTAAACCAAGCATCATCAGTAGTACATCTAGATAAGCTACTACGAAATGATTATGGTGGTATTATCACTACTACGCTGCAAAAGTTTCAAGAAACCGATAAAGAAGCAACTACATCTTCAGACCAAACAGAACTGGAAGAACGAGCTAATTTGTTAATTGAAAAACACATCAATGACAAAACACTTATCAAGATAACCAAAGAACTACAAAAAGGGAAATGGGTGGAGATTGAACGAGAGGAAATAGAATTACAGGAACTCTCAAAGAAAGAGAATCTGTACATCTTAGTAGATGAAGCTCACCGCAGCCATTACGGGTTTTTAGCTTCATTCATGCGTACCGTTTTGCCTAATGCTAAGTTTATTGCCTTTACAGGTACACCAATATCCAAAGAAGACAAATCAACACTGGGCGAGTTTTATGGTGGTGATTACATAGATGTATATACCATTACTGAAGCCGTTGCTGATGGTGCTACAGTAGAATTACTTTATGATGAAGGTATTGCTTTACTGAGTATAAAAAAGGAAGAATTAGATAAGGAGTTCGAAGAAAAATTTGGTGATGCATCAGAAGAGAAAAAAGACAAGTTAAAGCGAGAAGCACTGCGTAAATACCAACTATCGAAAGAGCGTATCAATGATATATCCAAACATATAATAGACAATTATAGAAACAAGATTTACCCAGATGGACATAAGGCCATGATAGTGTGTAGTGGTCGTCCACATGCTTTAAGGTATCAGCAAGCTTTCGAGCAGTTGAAGGCGGATGGTTATCATGCGTTTGAGTCCAAGGTAGTGATGAGTATTGGGTCACCGAAATCGGATAAAATTGCCAAGGAATACTTTGAAACCTTAGAATGGAATAAAAATAACCCAACTGACAAAAAACCTGTTTTTGTTGTACCGCCTGAGGATATAAAAACGGTGACAGATAATTTTAAATTACCATTTGGTAACGAGAATGAAACTGAAAAATCAGGTAAAAAGAAGTTTGATAACACAGCATTCATTATTGTGTCAGACATGTTATTGACAGGATGGGATGCACCCATCGCTTCGTGCTTGTATCTGGATAAGCCACTTAAGGAACATAATCTACTTCAAGCAATTGCAAGGGTAAACCGTTCTAGAAAAGGTAAAAGTGCTGGTTTCATTGTGGATTACAATGGCATTACTGCTTACTTGATTCAGGCGTTAGAAATCTTTTCAGGTGACATTAGGCCTGATGATATACTAAAGAACATAAATGAAGAATTCCCAAAGTTAGAGATGAATCACACTAAATTGGTAGACTCTTTTAAATCAATGAAAATTGATCGGAATTATCAACGAGATGAGTATATAGATGCAGCAGTTCGTTTCATTGAACCGATCAATAAAAGAGATGATTTTAAGGTTTTCTTAAAGGATTTTAATAAGTCAATAAATATTGTGTTACCAAACACAAAAGCGATGAAGTATCAAGCTGATTTCAAGTTATTCAATGAGATTAGACTGAGAGCTAGAAATGCGTTTCCAGATGATGATGAGTTAAAGATTACCAAGGATGAAAGCAATATGCTTCAAGAAATGATTGATGAGCATTTGAAGTCTGAAGGCATTGAAAGTTTATTAGCCGAACCAATTTCTATTATAGATAAGGATAAGTTCAAAGAAGAAATCATGAACGCATCACCAGCTACGAAAGAGTTAAAGTTGCGTAATAATTTAAAGCATACCATCAAAGTGGGGTTAGACAAGAATCCTGACTTTTACAAGCCATTGGCACAACGTTTAGATGAATTACTAAAACTCAAGAAAGAAGAACGCATCACACAACTCGACTTGTTGAAAGCATATGCTGATATCCAAGATGATATCATAGCGGAACAAAAAGAAGGGGAAGACAAGGGATTTAAAACAGAGCGTCAGAGAGCTGTTTATAACTCAATGAAGCTTCTGTTTGATGATAATGCAGAAGATGCTACAAAGACATTGTTTGATCTTATTGAGGGCGAGTTAAATATCATAGGTTGGCAAGCTAAAGGTCAGGTGCAGAAAGACATCCAAAACAAGATAATGAGGTATTTAACATCAGCTAAATTAGACCGTGAGGAAGCAAAAGTTAAAGCCAAAGAATTGTTAGATGTTATAATAAAGAATCAAGATGTCTAGCGTTCAATACGGTGATAATACCATTGAATATACGTTCCTTGAAAAAGAGGGACTGAAATCACATTATATCACCGTTCAGAAAAGGGAAGGTGTTATTCTAAAGGGCAAAGCTATACCGTTAGAACATGCCAACAAGCTCATTCTAAAAAAAGCCAAGTGGATATTGGATAAACTAGAATTGGTTAAATTTATCAATGAAGAAGATATTGTTACTGGGAGTCGCATTCAATATTTGGGTAGAAAGTATTATGTAGAACTCATCATTAATGAAGAATTAAAGGAGATAACAATCGATTTCACCGAGTCTAAATTTGTGCTTTATTTACCCAGATCCCTGAATACTCAGCTGTCCCTAAAAGAGGCTTTTAATGCTTATCAGAAAGAGAAAGCCATTGAGAAAATTAAACCACGTATCAAGAAATGGTCTAAGACCACTGGATTGTCATTCACTGATATTAAATTCAGGAAGCTTGATAAACGATGGGGAAGTTGTACACCAAGCAACACCATCATTATCAACATAGATGCTATTAAGTTGCCCTTTAGCTTAATTGATTACCTCATAGTTCACGAATTGGTTCATACCAAGATAAAAAGTCATTCCAAGGAATTTTGGGCAGAATTATCCAAACATATCCCCAACTGGAAAGAGTTAGATGAGAAGATGTATGGGATGAAGATGTGATGGTACAATCTATATATGTTTATTGCCCTGTAATATGTTAAGGCATTTTTCAATAAGTCCTTTAGCTTCTTCCACTTCCGATTGTGTTATATTATGATATGAGTCAAGAAGATAGAATCATGAAAGAAATTGATAAAATAGAAATAGTTACCTAATTTGTAAACAACAGCGGCGATTTCGCATATAACATTTACTTAGCAATAATGCTGAGGTTAAAATGTAACAATATGGAATATATCACCACAAGAGAGGCGATGCGAATGTTGAATGTTAAAAGCGCAACAACTATGACAAAATACGACAAAATGAAAATAACTAAGCCTTATGTGATACTAGGAACAAAGCGAAAAAGATATAAGGTTGATGACTTATTAACAGTAATGAAGAAGGGATATTTATAATCCCTTTTTTATATCTTTGTATTAAATTCGATGCTTATTAGACATAGTGAAATTTTGGAAAGTTTTTAAAAAACTAAACACCTGATGTACAGTACATTTACAAGATGAAAGAAGACTTTCTACATTACCTCTGGAAGTTCAAGAAGTTCGATACCCTTAATTTGAGAACTTCAAATAATGAGGAAATCACTATCACTAATGTAGGTCAGTATCTAGAGCTGGCAGGTCCTGATTTTTTCAATGCTCAAATTGTGATCGGTGATCAAGTGTGGGCGGGAAACGTGGAGATTCATCTAAAATCTTCGGACTGGTATGTACATCATCACGAAAGGGATGCAGCATATGAAAACGTAATCTTACATGTAGTTTGGGAACACGATACTGAAATTTACAGAAAAAATAATACTGAAATTCCTGTTTTAGAACTCAAGAAATATGTTGAAAAAGACACAATAAACAATTATCAGTCATTAATGGCCCCAAAGGCTTGGATTTTCTGCGAAAAGGAGTTAACTGATGTCTCTCCTTTTATTTTAAAAAACTGGCAAGAGCGCTTGTTTTTTGAACGACTAGAAAGAAAGTCTAAAGCTATTTATGAGCTGCTGGAACAAACTAATAATGACTGGGAGGCAGTTTTGTTTTGTATGTTGGCCAAAAATTTCGGATTGAATACGAACGGCGAAAGCTTTCTAAAAATAGCGACTTCTATTCCGTTTTTAATCATTAGAAAAGAAAGTCATGAGGTCGAAAATTTGGAAGCGTTACTGTTCGGTAGTGCGGGATTATTAGACGTTGAAAAGGAGGATAATTATTTTAAAGATTTAAAATTCAGGTATTACTATTTGTTGCACAAATACCAAATAGAGAAAATCAGTTGTAATCCAGTTCAATTCTTTAAGCATCGCCCTGATAACTTCCCGACTATTCGACTGTCGCAATTGGCAAACTTGTATCACAGCAACCAAAGTTTATTTTCACAAATAAGCGAGCTTAATTCGGTTAAAGCGATCTACGCGCTTTTCCAGGTTTCTGAATCTTCTTATTGGCAGGAACATTATCAATTTGATAAGGTAAGCTCAAAAAAGAAGAAAATGCTGTCGAAGTCATTTATAGATTTGATTATAATAAACACTTTGATTCCCATTCAATTTGCTTACGCTAAAAGCAGGGGAGAAGAGATTGTAGAGCAGTTAATCCACTTACTAAATGAAGTCGCGCCTGAGAAGAACGCCATTATGAATAAATTTAGGTCTTTTGGCATAAAGCCAATGAGTGCTTTTGAAACGCAAGCGATGTTGCAGCTGAAAAATGAGTACTGTTCTAAAAGCAGATGTTTAGAGTGTGCTATAGGTATGGAATTAATGAAGGCTACCTAATTTTTTTTCTCTTTAATTTTAGCAAATAATAATTTTGTATTTTTGTACGATAGATTAATTAAATAATACTATGGCACAAAGTGTACCTAAAATAATAAAGTTGAAATACTTTTTTGAAAAGTATGGTTTCCATGTGTCATCTCGGCTGGCAGATAGTTTAGGGATGCGTGTAACAAGCGTAAGGCTGTTCTTTATATATATATCGTTTGTAACGGCGGGATTATGGTTTGGCGTGTATTTAACGTTGGCTTTCTGGATCAAATTAAAAGATTTGATTCGTGCTAAAAGAACTTCGGTATTTGACTTATAATACCGATTATTTTAAGCCAATAAAGTTTAGGTGCACTGCAGATATAGTTTGAAAAAAATTTGGTTTTTTTAAATTATTTGAAAAGCATATACTGTCTCAAGTAGCGCTAAATGGCTAAAAATAAAAAAGGGATGACAAAGTATTTTAATCACTTTATCATCCCTTTTTTTTATGTTTAAAATAAATCTATTTATCGGGATTGTTTAATTTACTGTGTTGCTTACCGTAAGCAAAATACAGCGCTACACCGATTGCCATCCAAATCGCTAATCTCGTCCAACTTTCAATAGGTAAGCCAGCCATCAAAATTAGACAGATAATAACACCCACAATAGGGAAAACAGGAACAAAAGGCACTCTGAAACCTCTTTCTGCATTTGGATTAGATTTTCGCATGACAATTACACCAATGCAAACAAGAGAAAATGCAAATAATGTACCTATACTAACCATGTGGCCAAGGTCTGACACTGGAACAAAGCCCGCAAATATACTAACGAATACCATAAATAGAAGATTCGTTTTGTAAGGTGTTCTATTTGTAGCATGTAACGTACTGAAAAACTTTGGTAATAAACCATCTACGCTCATACTATAAAAAACCCTGCTTTGTCCCATCAACATTACTAACATTACAGAAGTGTATCCGGCAATAATAGCAATTGTAAGTGCAGAATTTAAAAATGTGTAACCTGTTTTTGCAAATGCGGTTGTTACAGGACTTGCATCACCTTTAAAATTCAGATAATTTTCTAAGCCAGTTAAAACATAAGCAAAAAGCACATATAAAATAGTACATATTACTAATGAACCTAAAATACCAATTGGCATTCCTTTTTGTGGATTTTTTGCTTCTTGCGCAGCAGTAGAAACGGCATCAAAACCAATAAAAGCAAAAAATACAACTCCGGCACCTCGTAAAATACCGCTCCAGCCATAATGACCAAAGTAGTCGCTGCTGAAGAAATTAAGAAAAGTCATCTTTCCAGAACTTAAAAGTACTTCCCCTTCATTAACAGGTATGAATGGAGTATGATTTGCGTCGTTAATAAAGCCCCAGCCTAAACCAATAAATACAATTACCACAGTTACTTTTAAAATAACTAAAACATTATTTAAGGAAGCAGATTCTTTTGTGCCTCTTATTAATAGTAGTGAAAGTAAACAAATGATAAAAATGGAAGGTAAATTTATAATTCCCGGTTTTGTATCCCACGGGCCATGCAATATAGATTGTGGAATGTGTATTCCGTAGTTTGCAAGAAATTTATCTACATATTGAGACCAACTTACCGCTACTGTTGCAGCTCCTAAAGCATACTCTAAAACTAAATCCCAGCCGATTATCCAAGCAACAAATTCGCCCATTGTGGCATAAGAATAGGTGTAAGCACTTCCTGCAACAGGAATCATTGATGCAAATTCAGCATAACATAATCCTGCAAATGCACATCCAACGGCTGCTAATATAAATGATAATGTAACTGCTGGACCTGCATTTTCTGCTGCAGCAATACCGGTTAAAGAGAACAAACCAGCTCCAATAATGGCACCAACGCCTAAAGCAACCAGAGATCTTGCGGATAAAGTTCTTTTTAGCCCTTTTTCATCTTCTGACGCTTCACTTAATAAAACCGATAGTGGTTTTGTTTTCCAGATTGACATATATTTAATAAATTTATTGTTAATTGTGCGCAAATATATTATTTATTTTAGATTAAATAAATAATATTATTTAATTTAGTGCGGAAGTGATTTCAGAGCTAATCGTTGGTTTTGTTTTCTTATTAAAACTTCGATAATTAAATTGCAATGCTTTTTTGCTTAGTCATTGATTAAGTACTGATTTTTCGATTGTTTTGTTATCTTTGAAGCGTAACAAAAAACATAAATATGTCAGTAAAAGTTGATTCATGGGGTTCGCGAGTTGGACTTATACTAGCTATGGCAGGGAATGCCGTCGGCTTAGGTAACTTTCTTAGATTTCCAGTACAGGCTATAGAAAACGGAGGTGGAGCTTTTATTATTCCTTATTTAATTTGTTTTCTCGTTATGGGTATTCCATTATTGTTTATCGAATGGTCCTCCGGAAGATATGGAGGAAAATTTGGAAATCACAGTACTCCATACATTCTCGATTCAATGGTGAAGGGGCGGTTACTTAAATACATTGGTGTTTTTGGTATTTTTACTAATATTGCTATTGCTTCTTATTATTGTTATATTGAGTCGTGGACAATGTCTTATGTGTATCATACTTTAATCGGAACATTTAACGGGATGAGTCAAGCTAATGTTGCAGGATTCTTTGATTCCTATACTGATATATCGCATTCTACTACTGGATTGCCCTATGAAGCGGTTATTTTCTATGTGATCTGTTTAATATTGAATACATTCATTTTATCAAAAGGAATTAAAGGAATTGAAAAAGTTGCAAAAGTAGGGATGCCTTTATTAATTCTTTTTGGAGTTTTATTGGCCGTAAGAGGATTGACTCTGGGTACTTCTGGAGCTTCAGAAATTTTTCCTGATGCTAATGCTTGGGATGGTTTAAATTTCCTTTGGACACCGCAATATGACTCAATATTAGATTTGAAGGTTTGGATGGCAGCTGCTGGTCAAATTTTCTTTACTTTGTCGGTGGGTATGGGAACAATACATTGTTATGCAGCTTATATTGATGAAAAAGATGATATAGCGCTAAATGCAGTTTCCACTGGGTTTATGAATGAGTTTGTGGAAGTAGTCTTAGGAAGTTTAATCGTTATCCCCATCGCTGCAGGATATCTAGGTTTGGACTGGGTGATTGAAAATGCAGGTTTTGGAATGGCTTTTCAAACAATGCCGTTTTTGTTTGAACAATGGGGTTCTACTTTAGCTGTTGTTGCGGGTGTTTGCTGGTTTGGGTTATTGTTTTTTGCTGGTATTACATCGTCATTAGCTATGGGAACACCTTGGATGGGATTCATGAGAGATGAATTTGGTTGGTCTAAAAATAAAGGGGCCTGGTCTTTTGGAGCAATGATTTTAGTTTTAGGTTTACCAACAGTTATTTTTTTCAAGGAAGGAGTATTTGATGAATATGATTATTGGGCAGGAACGGTAAGTTTAGTTGTTTTTGCGATGTTTGAAACGATATTGTTCTCCTGGATTTTTGGGATGGATAAAGGATGGCGTGAAATCACAAGTGGTGCTGATATCAAAGTGCCTAATATATATAAATTTATCATTAAATTTGTAACGCCAGTGTTGTTGATAATCATTTTCTTAGGTTCTTTATTCAAACCTTTAGGGAATAATTGGTCTGGAAATGTTTCTAGCTTTTTTAGTGGAAACGGATGGCCATTAGATAATGGTTCGATAATTAAAATGCTTACACATGCTGGAATTAGAGATCAAATTGCATTGGCTACCGATCCAGCTATAATTGAACAATTACAAGATAAAATTTTGTATTTAAACTTTGCTAGACTGATGTTAGTTGGTTTATTTATGTTTATCAGTTCGTTAGTTTACTTTGCTTTTCTAAAAAGACGCAGAGAGGGTAGAGCTACAGTCTAAAAATTTAAAACACTATTCAAATGAATACAGGAGCATTAATAACAATGGTATTGACGCAAGGAATCGTAACTTGTTTTGCAGTCTATTTTTTCTATAGAGTATTGACTATTCCACCAAGACAGGAACCAGACTCCTTCAGCGAAAATGACGGGGAAGAAGTTAGGCAAGATGCTGAAAATAAATAAATTTATATATCCATGAATAATTTAAAATCCCTTTTTATGTTCACTAGTGATCAGCGAAAAGGGATTTTTGTTTTATTATTCTTTATAGTCGCTTTGCAGCTTGTCTATTTCTTTGTAGACTTCAATTTGACGCAAACAATTTCTCCCGATAAACAGAAATGGCTAGCGATGCAATCTAAAATAGATAGCTTAAAGGCATCAAATCCGAAATACATTGTAAAAGTATATCCATTTAATCCCAATTTTATTACTGATTATAAAGGCTACAAACTAGGAATGTCTGCTCGGGAAATCGATCGATTATTAGATTTTCGAAAAGCGAATAAGTACGTAAATTCTTCAAAAGAATTTCAAGCGGTCACACAAGTTTCGGATTCTTTATTAAACGCGATAGCGCCTTATTTTAAATTTCCGGATTGGTTAAAAAATAAGACAAAAAATGGTGGGTATGTTAAATATGAAAATAAGATTTTTGTTAAAAGCGGAAAAACGGTTTTAATAGACATTAATGAGGCAACACAAGAAGAGCTTATTAAAATATATGGAATTGGAGAAGTGATTTCATTACGCATTTTAAAGCTAAAAGAAAATCTTGGAGGATTTGTGTCTATGGAGCAGATGAATGATGTTTGGGGTCTGTCTCCTGAGGTCATAGCGGCTCTTAATTCCCATTTTAAAGTCTATGATTTACCGGCTTTAAAAAAGATTAATATCAATAATGCCTCTTTAAAAGAGATTTCTCAGTTTTCTTATTTTAGATATGCACTGGCAAAAGAAATTGTTATCTACAGGAGTATGAATGGTGATATTAAGAATATTGAGGATTTAACAAAAATTAAGGGGTTTCCTGTTGAAAAAGCAAATATAATAGCCTTATATTTGGACTTTAATTAGAAGTTTACAATTAGAGGGTGAAATCTGTTTAAATTTACTGCAAAATACTTGTTTTGTCGTACATTTCTTGTCTTAATTCTTAGGTTTAAAATAACCTTAGAGCTTAAGAATAACGCTACCGTTTAGTGTTTCAATTACGTTAATTAGTTAAAATAATATTAGTCATATGAATTCAAGTTATTTCACAGAAGAACATCAATTATTTAGAGAGAGTTTAAAGGATTTTTTACAAAAAGAAGTTGTGCCGCATATTGAAAAATGGGAGAAAACAGGCACAATTGAGCGCTTTATATGGAAAAAATTTGGAGAAATGGGCTTTTTTGGTATTAGTTACCCAGAGGTTTATGGTGGTTTAAATTTAGATTTATTTTACACCGTGATTTTTCTAGAAGAACTTCAAAAGATTAAATCATCCGGTTTTGCAGCCGCTATGTGGGCACATTCTTATTTAGCCATGACACATTTAAATGCAGAAGGGGACGAAAGAATCAAGCAAGATTATTTAGTGCCAAGTATTGCAGGTGACAAAGTAGGGGCGCTCTGCATAACCGAGCCTTATGGAGGTAGTGATGTTGCAGGAATGCGCACAACAGCTGTAAGAAAAGGAGATAAATATGTTATTAACGGTTCGAAAACATTTATAACGAATGGTGTTTATGCGGACTATTATATTGTTGCCGCCAAAACAAAACCAGATATAGGTAATAAAGGGATAAGTATCTTTTTAGTAGATACTAACACCGCCGGAGTTTCTGCAACGAAACTAGATAAATTGGGATGGAGAGCTTCAGACACAGCAGAAATTGCATTTGACAATGTGGAAATTCCAGCAGAAAATTTAATGGGAGAGGAAGAGAAAGGTTTTCCTTATATCATGCAGCACTTTGCTTTGGAAAGGTTGATTATGGCTATTAATGGGCACGCAAGGGCAGAATATGCAATTGAATATACCATAGAGTACATGTCGCAACGAGAGGCCTTTGGGAAAACAATAGATAAGTTCCAGGCATTGAGACATACACTAGTAGAACATGCAACAGAGGTAGAGCATTGTAAAGTGTTTAATTATGCAGCTGTAGCCAGATTAGATAAGGGTGAGTATGTAGTTAAAGAAGCAACCATGGCTAAGTTAAAATCAACAAAAGTGGCTGATGAAGCGATCTATAGTTGTTTGCAAATGCTAGGAGGTTACGGATATATGGAAGAGTATCCTTTAGCACGTTTGTTAAGAGACAGTCGTTTGGGGCCAATAGGGGGTGGAACATCAGAAATTCTTAGAGAGATTTTATCGAAAATGATAATCGATAATAAAGATTATAAACCAGCTGTAAAATAGTGCTGCACTCAAAATAAAAAGAGCGTATTTAAATTATATAGTTCATTTGGTTTCTCTTAAAAAATGTAGTACAAAATAGAGCCTTGATAAGCTAAAATTAGTAATAGCTTATT
>NZ_AJXL01000006.1 GCF_000264055.1 Flavobacterium sp. ACAM 123
CCTTTTTAAGGAGCTTTTTTTATGTTTTTTTTTAAGATTAAGATTAAGAATTTTTCTCTCAAAATCGTATTGATACTAAGTTCTTTTAAGGGCACAAGCGGTTTGCTTCTGCGAAGTCTACGAATGTATTTATGTTGTCCTACTCGTGGTGATACGCTTTATTTGATAAATAATCTAGCATAGACAGTGTAATGGGTTTTGATAAAAAATCAATAACCATAGGATATGTCTTCGCTTTTTCTAGATCCTCGGGATCAATTGTCGACGAAAGTATTACGACTTTCGTGGTAGTGTTAAAATCAGAATAATCGGCAGCGCTAAAACAATCTAAGAATTCCCATCCACCCATTACGGGCATGTTTAGATCCAAAAAAATCAACTCCGGTTGTCTTTTAGAATTGGAGTTGCGGTTTTCTATTTTGATTGAGTTAAAGTAATTAAGAGCTTCTTCTCCGTTTTGTGCAGTGACAATTTCATTCGAAAATGTAGTTTTGCAAATTACTTTTTTACAGAGCATTAGCGTTATAGGATCGTCATCAACACATAAAATAAGGTTTAGCATTGTGTGTTATTTGTTTTTAAATGTTAAAGTGAAAGTAGTTCCTTTATCGACTTCGCTTTCGATACTTATTGTTCCTCCTGTAGCTTCAACTTGAGATTTCACAAGATACAGTCCTAGTCCTTTGCTGTCAGGATAGTTGTGAAACCTTTGATAAAGGCCAAAAACTTTGTCTCGATTTCTTTCTAAATCAATTCCGATTCCATTGTCCTGAAAAATTAGCGTGGTATAATTCTCTGTCTGCTGCGTAGATACAACTATTTTAAGTATTTTATTTTCGCATTTATATTTTAAAGAATTTGTTAGAAGATTCAATAAGATGCTCTCTATGTAGGATTTGTTGATTCGTAGTATAGGGGCTCGCTCAAAATCAATCTGCACTATGGGTCGGTGGACGCTAATTTGAAATGTAAGTTGGCTAAAAATATTTTCAAATACTTCGTTCAACACAACCGCCTCTTTTTGAATAGAAGGGTTGTCTTTTATAATCATAACCTTCGTTAAATCATTAATAGTTTCGTTTAAAAGATGTGTAGATTTATTAAAGCCTTGTAAAATTTCTTTTAATTCTGAGTTTTCAACGGGGATATCTTCGATTAAGCTCAACAAGCCGGTTAAATTTGATAAAGGAGCTCTAAGATTGTGAGAGGTGATATATGAAAATTGCTTTAAGTCCTTATTATTTTGTGTTAATTCTCGTATCAGATGCTCTTTCTCTTTTTCTTGCCTTTTCTCTTCAGAAACGTCTTTTTGTATGGAGACCCAGTGAGATAGCTGATTTTCTAAATTGTAAATAGGGATCATTGAAAATCGAAGCCAAAATTCTTCTTGCTCTTTTGTGTAAGCAATCATTTCTATTACACTTTCTTCTCTATTTGTTAAAGCAGATATTATTTTTTTTATTATTAGTCTTGTCAGATTTAACGCCCCTTAATAGATCTGGAGACTTCCCTATAATTTCAAAAGAAGAGTATCCTGTCATTGCTGAAAAAGCGGGATTGACGTAAACTATTTTAGGTAATTTACGATCGTTAAAATTGGATTCTGTGATGATTATTGAATCTTTAGTTTCTATAATTACGGTTTCTAATAACTTAAGTCGCAATTCTTCTTCCTTTTGCTTTGTTATATCTTGGATCGCTCCAATCATTCTAATGGCTTTCCCGTTTTCATCTTTTAGGAGGAATCCTTTGTCAAGTACATATTTATAGGAGTTGTCAGCGCATTTAAAGCGGTATTCATCTTGCCAATTTTCGGTTTTTTGTTCTATAAAAGAATATAATTTTATGGACATTTTGATGCTGTCTTCCGGATGTATCTTGTCAAACCACCATTTTGAACTGTCTCCAACCTGATGTTCTTCGTATCCGAAAATGCTTTTGATCCCTTTGCTCCAGAAGAGTTTGTCTTCTTGTATTTCCCAGTCCCAGATCGTGTCGCTGGTAGCCTTAGCAACAATATCATATTTTTCATTTGATTCTTTAATTTCGTCGTTTGTTTTCTTGAGTTTTTCAAAAATAACTTCGTTTCTATTGTCGTTAGTGGATAGAATATACCGGAAAGAGATGCCAGTGAAGAATACTAAAACAAGGTCCTTAGAGAAATTATAAAAAGGGTAGTCAGCTAAATAATAGAACTTTATGGAAAGCTTATGGAATACGATAGCCAGGAATACGGCTATGATTATGTAAATGAGAGTTAACTGGTTGGTTTTGCTTTTCATTAATCAAATGTAATTAATTATAGTGAATAATAAAATATCCGGATACACTTATTTTTTGGCTTAATTTTAAGATAAAAAACGTTAACAACATGTAAACTCTTGTAGAAACATTTTTTATGTCAAAATAAAGTGTACCTTTGCACCCATTAAAAATCACAGATGGAATCTATTAGAAACATTGCAATTATTGCCCACGTCGATCACGGTAAAACAACTTTGGTTGATAAAATTATGTATCACTGTCAGTTATTTCGTGACAACGAAAACGCAGGTGATCTTATCCTTGATAACAACGACTTAGAGCGTGAAAGAGGTATTACCATTACTTCTAAAAATGTTTCGGTAGTATACAAAGGAACTAAAATCAACATTATTGATACTCCTGGTCACGCCGATTTCGGTGGTGAGGTAGAACGAGTATTGAACATGGCTGATGGAGTATGTCTACTGGTAGATGCTTTTGAAGGACCTATGCCACAAACACGTTTTGTTTTGCAAAAAGCGCTAGACCTTGGCTTGAAGCCATGCGTCGTAATAAATAAAGTGGATAAAGAAAACTGTACTCCTGAAGAAGTTCATGAAAAAGTTTTTGACTTAATGTTTGAGTTAGGTGCAGAAGAGTGGCAGTTAGATTTTCCAACTGTTTACGGTTCAGCTAAGAATAACTGGATGTCTGACCATTGGGAAAACGTAACTGATAATGTTGAAGCATTGTTAGATATGGTCCTTGCTAATGTACCTGCTCCTAAAGTATCAGAAGGTACTCCACAAATGTTGATCACGTCATTAGACTTTTCAGCGTTTACGGGTCGTATCGCTATTGGTCGTCTTGAAAGAGGTGTTTTGAAAGAAGGTATGCCAATCTCATTAGTAAAAAGAGACGGTACAACTACTAAATCTAGGATTAAGGAACTTCACACTTTTGAAGGCCTCGGTCGTAAAAAAGTACAAGAAGTAACTGCTGGGGATATTTGTGCGATTGTGGGCGTGGAAGGTTTTGAAATTGGTGATACAATCGCTGATTATGAAAATCCAGAAGCTTTGAAATCAATTGCAATTGATGAACCTACGATGAGCATGTTGTTTACAATAAATGATTCTCCTTTCTTTGGTAAAGAGGGAAAGTTCGTGACTTCTCGTCATATTAGAGATAGATTGACAAAAGAATTAGAGAAAAATTTAGCCATGAAAATGGGTGAAACTGATTCTGCTGATAAATTTATGGTTTTTGGTCGTGGAGTACTTCACTTGTCTGTTCTTATCGAAACAATGAGAAGAGAGGGGTATGAATTACAAATTGGTCAACCACAGGTTATCATCAAAGAAATTGATGGTAAAAAATGTGAGCCAATTGAAGAACTAACTATCGATTTGCCAGAGAATCTTTCTGGAAGAGCGGTAGAGTTTGTTACGATCCGTAAAGGGGAAATGTTGAGCATGGAAGGTAAAGGAGAACGTATGGTTATAAAATTCAATATTCCATCACGTGGAATTATTGGATTGCGTAATCAATTGTTGACTGCTACCGCAGGTGAAGCTATTATGTCACACCGTTTCATAGGATACGAACCTTTTAAAGGAGCGATTCCGGGAAGAAACAATGGTTCATTGATTTCTATGGAAAACGGAAAAGCGATTCCTTATTCTATCGACAAATTACAAGATCGCGGTAAATTTTTCGTCAATCCTAATGATGAAATTTATGAAGGTCAAGTAATTGGAGAGAACTCACGTAGTGATGATATGAGTGTAAACGTAACTAAGGCTAAGAAACAGTCTAACGTTCGTTCTTCTGGAAATGATGAAAAAGCGAGAATTATACCTCCAATTATTTTCTCATTAGAAGAAGCTTTAGAATACATTCAAAAAGATGAGTATGTAGAGGTAACACCTAAGTCTATTCGTTTAAGAAAAATACATTTGACTGAAACAGATAGAAAAAGATTTAAAATCTAATTTTATTAGTATATAGAAAAAAGCCATTCGAAAGAATGGCTTTTTTTATGTCTGCTATTTACATAAGTCACGAGTTCACCCAGGCATGAGCTTATGCCAATCATAGTTATTTATCAGTTCTAAAATTTAGAATGCAATGCCGATATAGTATAAAAAGGATCCGATTTTTATCGAACTATATTGAATACATAATCGGTAGTGCTTATCTTTTCAAGCTAAAATGGCCCTTTGCTTCTCTGCCATCTTCTAGCTTTATTGCAAACCAATAGTCATCAGCCGGTAGTCTAGTTTTGTTATAATTTCCATCCCATCCAGGACTTGTAGGGCTCAATTGTTTGAGGAATTTTCCGTAACGGTCAAAAATGTATATTTCTACATTCTTATAAAAGGCAGTATTTATTCCTTTTAAGTTCCAATAGTCGTTATAGCCATCGTTGTTAGGAGTAAAAAAGTTAGGAGCTTCTAATATTGAAAAGCTTTTAATTACTTGACCACAACCATTTAAGTTTTCTACTATTAATTCGTGAAAGCCGCCAGGTACATTTTCAAATAGTATTGAATTTTGAAATGGTGTTGCGGTACCATTTTGAAAACGAATCATATATTTATAATTGTCAGGATTCTCTAAATTAACTATAATGTAATTTGTAGGTACTAGATCATGAACCTCTATGTCTTTTATTTTTGCAAGGTAAGACATAGATACTTTACAGGTTCTTGTAGTTGTACATCCAACATTATTTTTCACTACTACAGTATACTCTCCTTCTTTTGATACTGATATGGAGGCTGTGTTTTCCCCTGTTGACCATAAGTAGGTGTAGTCGCTAGTTATTGCAGGAGCTTTGATACCGGAGTCCAGAACTATAGTTGGGTGTGTACCTTCACATAAAACCCTTTCTTCATAAGTATTTATTTTTGGAGTCGGTTCTACAATAATATCAAATTGACCGGTTCCGTAACAACCTTCGTCATTTTCAGCTCTAATGTATAGGGTTCTGGAAACGGAACTGTATTGTTCTTCCAATTCATTTAGTCCAAGCGAAGCATCTCGTACGCTAGAATAAAAATACAAGCGCACATCTGGGGGTAGATTCAATTCGGTTTTTATCGATTCTTTTTTTAAATCCAAAGGAAAAAGCGCGATTCCATTACCTAAGTCGCATTTATGCATGGATTCAGGGAGTAACAAAATGTTCTCATTGGCATGTAAAATTACGGTTCCGATTTTATAACAGGATGAATTTGGTTGTGTGACTTTAGCGTAAATAACTTCGTCTGGAACACTGTTTTGATATAGTGTTGCAATAGATTCTGTATTGTTTAGATCGTTTTCAGCTTCAGTTATGCTATGGTAGAAGAAGGCCTCATATTCAGTGTTGCCAAGACTAAGAGGGGTATTAGCTAATTCCAGATTAAAGGTAGATAACCCATCCGTTGGGTCTGCATCTTGTGTATCACATTGTATCAGCTTATATGGGACTTCAGAAATAACCGGGGCTTCATATATTGTAATTTTTTTTCTATTGGATCTCTAGTGTCTCCGTTTACTGTTTTTGTTAATGTAACGGTGTATTGGCCAGTGTTAGCATAGACATGGGAAGCATCTTTATTACTTGATGTTGTACCGTCACCAAAATTCCAAAGAACCGAATCTACTGTTTCCACCGTATTGATGAAAAAATGAGTTGAGTCTCCTAGACAATTAAATTCATAAGCAAAGGAGTAGAGAAAAAGTGAAGTTATAAAAGGAGGTAATCCTAAATAGGAAGTGCCATATAAATCTATTGCATTTTGTCTATAGTTGCTGGTCGCACCGTCTTCTTCAGGATTGTTTATAACCGATAATTTATTGGAGCCTTCGGCGGGATAAAGATAACCTGCACGGTATATTTTTTCATCGATAGCAAGCTGTAAGGCTCCGGCATTATAAAATGAATTATCAATTAAGATTTTGGAGGCAGGAATATTGGTACTACGTAAGTCATATTGAAGCAATGAACTTCCATCGGGGGTAGTACCATCTGCTTTATATTTATTTGTCGTTACATATAGCTTTTTTGTTTTCGAAGAAAATTCAACACCGTAAGGGTTGGCATTATCTAAGACTGTGATTCCATTAGTGAGCGTTCCTGTTGCAGGATTAAAATCATAGAGTAGAATATTCCCTGAATTATAAACGGGTAAATTAGTTTTTGGATTTTTTTCATTTGTTCGTCTTGATGCAGTATTTGCGATAGCAATTTTTTTACCGTTAGGGGAGGCTTTTAGATAACCTATCGCGTTAAAGGTAGCAGTTACATATGCTAGTGTATTGGGGTCTGGTTGATACCCACCAAGGGGTATGTTAAGTGGAGTATTCGTTTTGACAGCGTTGCTATTGACTCCTTGCGTACTTATTTTAAAGGAATAGAAATTATTTATAAAGTGGGTAAGGACCCAAAAGGAAACGCCGTCTTCATGCTGAACGGCAGTTATTTTTTCAGAACATTTATATTTAACCTCTTCGCTGTCATTCGGGTTGTAGGTGATTAGATGAATGTTTTTTTTAGTAGGAACAATGTCGCCAAGACCGTTGTTTAGCCTCATGTCAACTTCTGAATAATTTAAACCATGATTTGGAGGAGGATCATCGCTAGAAGTAATACCACTAGGATATACTGGAAGAGGCTGGTCTACTGTGAAAATATAATAAATATAGGGGTTTCTGGGCTTTGGAACTATTATAGCTGATTGTGTGCTGGATCGATGTCCAAGTAGCCCAAAACCATTGGGCATAATTTGATGACTTTTATCGTATACCGTTGAGCCGTCTGTATAAAAAAGTAAATTTCCATTTTTGTCTGAAATGCTTGCGCAACCTTCCTTTGTGACTAGTTTTCCGTTCGTTAAAGTTACTGGATTTCCCGAGTTAAAATCCAAACCAGCGCCATCTCCAAAATACCATATTGCGGCTTCTTTTTGAGCATACATTGGAGCGATTAGAACAGAGAAAAGCAGAATAAATAGGGATCTCATTTTCATAGTAACTCAAATGTAGTAAATTCTAAGTAACATTGAATTAATAATAAATCACTATTCAATGTTAAATATACGATTTTACTTATCTTTTTAGACTAAAATGACCTTTTATTTCCCTATCATCTTTCAGTTTTATTGTAAACCAATAATCATCTGAAGGAAGTGTAAGACCATTGAAAGTGCCATCCCAACCTCTATCAGACGGATTTATTTTGCTAAGAAGTTTACCGTAACGGTCAAAGATAAAAATGATAGATTTAGAATTAAAGTCTTTATTTGCTCCTTTCAAATTCCAGTAATCATTGTATCCATCGCCATTAGGAGTAAAAAACTTAGGTGCACCTAGTATGGCTATTGTTTTACTAACTGTTCCGCATCCATTACTGTCGTTGATGTATACTTCATGAATTCCAGCGGTTACATTATCAAAGAAATTTGACAATTGGAAAGGACCATTCGGCTCGTCGAAACTATATTCGTATTTACCTTGTCCGGTGACATTTACTGTAACGGTATTTGTATCTGCTAAATCAATGATGTCAATGCTTTGAATAGCGGCCACATCAGAAGCGGCCACTTTAATCGTTCGTGTTCTGCTACAGCCAAAGGCACTATTTACTTTTACGCTGTAGGTTCCCACTGCATTTACCTCTAAAAAGGACATCGTTTCACTTGTTAAACTCATATTGTCTTTTGTCCATTGATAGGTGTAATCACTTTCAGGACTACCATCTTGAATTCCAGAATCGAGACGTACAAAAAATGAGGGAAGATTAGCACAGACTAATTCGTCATCCTGTTGATCCTCATTTGTATCAATATTGGGTTTTGGATTTACTTTTAATAGGATTCGTGGACTTAAACCGTAACAGGCATTATCGGCAGTACTTTCCACACGCACCCAGATTTGTTGTTCGTCGCGATACCCATCATTTCTGTAGTTTGTAGTATTTAAGATTTCATCATTTTCGGATAAAGCATCTTGCTCATTTTTATAATATTTTATTGAGTACGCTGTGTTAGGATCTGGTAATATGCGGAGAATATCTGTTGTTACGCTACTAAAATCAAAAGTAGTTATACCATCAGTATCATCATTTGCTGTGCCTAAATCGTCACAAATCTCAAAAGTCATGTTATAGGAAGGCGGAATTTGTGTTGTAGACACTACTAAATTGACGTGTGATACACTAAAACAACCGTTTGAATTTTCTGTTCTTGCCCAAACGGACATACTTCCTGCAGTGGTGTTTTTAAATGATAGCGGGTTATTAATTAATTTATTTGGCTCTGAATTTTCTGCGCCAGAAAACGAGATATAGTAGCTGAACTGCGCTGTTGGGTCAGATGAAATCGTATTGTTTTTCACTGTAAGATTGAAATTAGAAAAACCATCAGAATCATCATCACATTGAACAATCGTAACCGGATTAACCACAGGTAAAGGGTAAACTGTTAATGTAGTTTCATTTGAAAGTAATCCGCAAGAATTGCCAACTTTATTTAACTGAACACGATATTTATATCCATTCATGGCATTTTTCACACTTGTTATTAATAATGTATTAGTAGTCTCTTGTGAGTAGGTTGCATTATTAGTTATGGGAGTCCACGTACTTCCGTTCGTTGAAAGTTCCCATTGATAGGTGTTTCCACCATTATCTGCAACTATAATTGTTGCATTTTGTAATTCACAAGTGGGAGAAACACTTGGCTGATTTGTAATTACTATGGGTGCAGCAGTAATGTAATTACTACTTGGAACTGTGTAACCACCAATTCCGCTAGTTACTTTTCCATTTGTATTTACAGTTGGCGGCGCAATATTTCCAAGTATCCCATCGTTATTCGGGTCTAAAAAGCCAGCTTCAATCACATCGTTACACAAATCATTATCGCTATCAAGTTCAAGATAATTTTTAATCCCATCGCTATCTGTATCTCTAATGTCATAGTTAAGGATGCCACTTTCGGGCGTAGTTTCTACACTATTTGCCAGACCGTTAGCTCCAAAATTAGCACCGTCAATAATTCCGTCTAAATTAGTATCGGCAGCATTAGAACCAGATTCAACTAAATCGTATATTCCATCATTATCACTGTCTAAATCTAGATAATCTTTTATTGTGTCGCTATCACTGTCCACTGGATTTAATCCCGTTCCAAAAGCATCACTTAGTCCGTCTTTATTTGCATCTACTGTCGAATAGGGTATAAAAGTATTCAATCCCTGGGCTTCAATACTATCTGGGATTCCATCATTATCAGTATCTAAATCTAGATCATCTGTGATGCCATCGCCATCAGAATCTCTTGGAACGCAAACGGCATAAAAGCTAAAACTTACACTGTTTATATCTGAGTCAGATAAGTTTTTATGGGTAAAACTAATCGATTTTGAAAGGTAGGTTTGAAATTTAAAATCTACAGCGGGAGGCGGTCCAGAAGATGGCAATAACACCGTACCATTTAATCTAAAGCGAATATCAAAAGAAGAATACTCTGTTACACCACTTTCATAAATCCCATCATAATTAGTATCTATTAATAATTGATTTGAGGGGTTTAAAACAATTAGCGTTTTATCAATATCGGATTTAATTACAAACTCTTCATTAGATAATGATGAGATAGTTGCGCTACCTAGAGCATTGTATTTTAATCCAAGACTAATAGGACTGTTGAAGTCCAATTTGTAGATTATTGCATTTGTTTTTCCTGCGGCTAAGTTGGTGGTAAAACTATCATCCGCATTTCCTGAAAAAGTATTTATTCCTGTCCCTAAAGGAATTGTTGAACTAATGTATGAATTACTGTAATTGCCAATAGCAACTATACCTGTTGAGCTTGAAACTGCTATTGCTTTGTCTCCATAAGACTCAGTGCAATTTGTGATACCATCATTATCGTTATCAATATCAATGTTGTTACTAACTCCATCTGCGTCAGTATTAATTGGGCAGTCACTCACTGGTATTTCATCGGATGGAGTTGTAGTTCCACAACTTATGATGGTTTTTTTAACTTGATAATATCCAGGTCCTTTTTCTGAAAGACTCGGTGTATAAGTGTTTGATATTGCTCCTGGAATATCCTGACCGTTATGAACCCATTGAAATCTATTGTTTAAAGGGTCTGAGGTGATACTCAATTCAATATTGGGTATACATCCTGTATCTGTTGATAATACGCTATTAAATGTAATTTCTGGTTTTAGATCAAAACCAGAATAATATCCGCCGTACGTTGCGGCTCCACTTGATCCAAAAAATGAAACATAAACCTGCTTTGAAGAGAAAACACCAATATCACCTGTTAAACCGGTTCTTGTGTAGGTTACAAAGTCTGGTTTCCCCAATATATCCTGAGGTGCTACACCTACAGGTTGTCTAACTCCATTTATAGAAATTTCCATTGTTGCCCCTCTTTCAGTAACAATATTTAAGCCACTTCTGTTATTGAATAGTATTGGACCAATCCTATCTATATAGGGAATATTGTCTACAATATTGGGAGTTGAGCAATTTAACGGTGGAACAAAAAACATTTCCTGATTGGCTTGGCTTTGCAAGCCACTAGTACCTACTCCGCCTACGCTTTGATATGCAAATACGTTCTTTGTCGTTCTCACGTATAAACTACCATATGCAGAATAATTGGTACCATCAAATGTAATATATTGACCAGCGTTAAGTGGTGTTGCGTTATACGGAGTAGTGCTTCCATTTAAATAGATGTCAGTATTATTTTCGTGAACCACAATTAAAGGGCGTTCTGTAATATCTAAACCAAATCCACGAACAAAAATATACTCGTTTCCGATATTTTTTGCAGAGACGATTTGGTCAAATCCTAAATCTAAATTGTTATTATTATTACCGTTTGTGCCCCCATATGAGCCACAATTCACTACAACGGGCTTGTTGGATTTAACTAAGGCACCAATCAATCCATCCTTATTTGCGATACTATTATCTTCAGTTGCTAACACATAACTTTGACCTCTATTTAATACTACACTTGGTGGAGTATTTCCAACTGCAGTATTTCCAACCAGAGTTACTCCTGTTTTAATATCACTGAAATCTACTACAGTGCCGTCTTCGGTTGCTAAAACTGATAAAAAAGTATATCTGAATGAGCCATTATTAGTTGTTGCAGTATTGACAAAGGCTCCTACTCTAAATTCACTTCCAAGAGCTGAAATACCTTTGGAAACTAGTGAGCCTGCTTGATTATAACTTCCGGCTAGAACTCTCGCAGCAACATAAATTAAGTTGTCGGCTTCGATAATAAAACCTTTGTTTGTCAATGGAGTGTTTAGTAAACTGGGGTCGACATGCAACTGTGAATTTGTACCAAATCCTATGTTATATTCAACAGGAATATCTTTTGATACTATAAGCTCGATAGTTCCGTCTCCGATAGTGTTAATTTTGACATTAACGGGAGTTTCACTAGGTGTTGAAATGTATAAATACTGATTTTGAGGTTGGGCTGAAAAATTAGTGGAACTAGACAACGGCGGAATATAATGTGTTTTACTAAACTGGGCAAAACAGCTCATTGATAAACAAGTAAAGAAAATAAGTAAAGTTTTTTTCATGAGCTAAAAATAGGGAAATAAGTATTATCTTTTTAAAGAAAAATGGCCTTTTATGATTTTTCCATCTTCAAATGTTAAATTAAACCAATAATCATCAGCAGCTAATAGACGTCCATTAAATGTGCCGTTCCATCCCACACTTGTAGGACTTATTTCTTTCAGTAACTTTCCATAGCGATTAAATATGGTTATCGTGGATTTTGGTAATAGATCTAAGTTTTCAATATTCCAATTATCATTATAACCATCTCCGTTAGGGGTAAAGTATCTAGGATAATCCAATACATAGAAGACAAAAGGAGTTGATATACCACAACCATTTTTATCTCTGGCATAGGCGATATAGGTTCCTGCGGCTACTCCTTCAAATTGAGGATTATCCTGAAAATAGGAACCATCAATTGAAAATTCGTAATCTCCTGGCCCTGTATATTCTATTAACACTGAATTTTCATTTCCTGCGAAATCATTTATTGTAGTTCCGTTTATGGTTGCAATTCCCGAAGCAGTTATATAAAAGTTTTTAGTTGCTGCACATCCGTTTGAATTGCGAACTGTAACGGAATAATCACCAGGTGAAGTTACCGTTATTGAATTTGTTGTTTCACCGGTATTCCATAAGTAGCTGACGAATCCCGTAGCGACTGATATCTTTATCGTATTTCCGTTGCATAAACTTGAGTTTGAATCTTGGAAGTTTGGAGGGCTAAACTTATCTATAATTAGTGTAATAGGGGTAATGGCATAACAATCGGGGCCATTTATGATTCTCGCAAAAATAGTTTGCTGATTGGGAGTCGTATTTTTGAATGCATTTGGGAGCACATTGTTTTGTGAAACAGCATCATTTGAATTTAAATAATATTCGACAACTAATCCTACCGGCAATCCACTCAAAATCTGGGGTGTTACTTGTGAGTTTAGGTCAAAAAGAAACAATCCGTCTTGACGCGCATCTGTGTCACAGGTCGTAAAGGGATTTTGCAGAGCAATAGTTGTGTTAGAGACTTGTAGCGTTAATTCGGCATAATTCACGCAACCATAGCTATTTGTAATTTTGCCAAAGAGGATTTGGTTTTGAGATTTGTTTACATAGGTTGTAGGATTTGGAATCGGATTTATGCTCCCTATCGCTGCGGATAAACTTTCGTAATAAAAAATGGCAGGTAAAGAGGAATCATTATTTTTTATAATCGCATCCGCTTTTGTCAAGTCAAAAGTTGAGATTTCGTCTCCATTATCATCGCATTGGACTAAAATTGTATTATTCAATACTGTTTGAGGAGTGTATTCAATTTTTATTTCGCCCGAAGTGATACAATTAGTGGCGACTAATTCTACTTTGTAAATCCCGGGACCGGTAGCGGTATAAGAGGCTTGAGACTCATCAGAGATAGGAGTAGTAGAGTTGTCTCTATACCATCTGTAAGTATTTGATGTAGGTAGGTTTGTATTTATGATATAACTCTCTCCAAAACAGATGCTGTTATTGGTGGCCAGTAGCCGATCCATACCTAAATCTATTTTAGATTTGAAACTACCCGCTTCGAGGAAAATAGCAGAATCATAATAGGTAAGCCCGCCATCGCTATTGTCATCTGCGATTACTAATTTAATATGGTATATAGCTCCCGCGGTAACATTTGTTTGTGCAGTTAATACTTGAGTTTGCCCCGCATAATTAATCGGACTTGAATTCGTTAGAGAGGTGTTTAATTGACCAAAATATGATTCGTTTATTGCAGGGCAGGACTTCGTCGTTCCGAAGCTATCCGTGAAACTGATCGCTGGATGTATGTTTGTGGAGGAAACAGGAGTTGAAGTCAGTGGGATTACTGCTAAATTCTTGTAATTGTCCGTACTTCTTTTTTCTTTTATTAAAAATGCAAATCCATCAGAATACAGGCAAGGGAATTCATCTTGATATTCATTCGAGGCAAATATGTAATTAAAACTGATGAAATTGGTCAAAGGCATGAAATCAAATTCTAAAACCGTGGCATTTATGGAGGTGATCCCTAATGCTTGATCTAAATCAGTATCACCTCCCCATCTCGTATCTCCACCTCCTCGATTTCTAATGAACGGTCCAATCGAATTAGTACTACTCCAAGTGCTTAAAACAATACCTGCTGTAAATGGAAAATTACCTCCTTGATTATTAAAATAGCCATAACTATTTTGTCCAGCAGTAAAATTATCTCCTCTAACATCAAAGTTAGAAGTAGTGGCGCAAGTGCTGTTGTTTGTCAGTATATTTACAAGACCTTGTGCGGTATAGGCATCGTTTACCGTTATTGATTGCGCACTTCCCATCATGGGGATACAGCAGAGAAAAATACAAAGGGTTGTTGTTTTTATAAATTCCATAGACTAGTAAAGATACTATAAATCTCTGTTTTTCAATAATTTATAAGATAATAATAGGAATATAATTGACCATGATAACACAATTAATAGTGATGAAAAATGAATACTGTAGTCTTTAATACTGTCTACTCCAATTTGAGTACCGATAGTTTTTATAACTGATAATCTGGAAAATGGCTCAACTATCAAATTTGACATTGACTCTAGCGGAAAAAATTGAGTTATATAATCAGCGGTTTTATTATCTGGGAAAATTTTGAAATTCAAAATACCTTTGGCAATTCCCTCTATAATGTTCCAAACCAACAGAAACCCAAGGGCAAATGCAGATCGCTTCACCAGTATGCCCAAAAATAAACAAAAGGAGAAAAAGCCAACTAATTTGACAAAGAACGCCACTAAATAACCCATTTCAGAAAAGACTATAGATAACTCTGTATAAGAAGAAAAGACAAACCCCAATATTAAACTCATGACGAACACAAAAACAGTAGAGCAAAAAGAAAAGAGGAGTACGGTCAGAAATTTAGACAAAATGAACTCCTTTTTACTCAAACCGTCAATCAGGTTTTGTTTTAAAGTACCGTAACTGTACTCATTTGCCATCATGGATACGATAACAATAGCTAAAAATAATTTTAGAATGGCAGCAATATAAGTGTTGAAGTGCCAAATGAAAGGGAAGTTGAATATACCCATTTCAGCAAGATGAATTTTAAAAAAACCAATGTCAAACTTTATGGATGCAGTCATCGCTATAAAAGAAAGTAAAATGAAATAGGTCAACGTCAAAACCCGACTTGCTTTGTTCATCCATATTTTTTGCAATTCAATCGATAATAATCTTTTCATTTTTTTAGTTTTTAAGTGTTGGTTTAGCATTTTTTGTCAATTCTAAAAATTGCTCTTCCAAACTGTGTTGGCGTTTTACCAAATGACTTAGATTAATGTTTTTCTCACAAAGGAATTTATTTAATTCGGCGGCCTGTAGTGGACTTTTTAGATAGACAAAAACCTTTCCTTCCTCGTGCTTGATGCTCTCTATGGCAGGATGCGTTTTTAAAACTTGGATCAAGGCTTCAGAATCTTCCGCTTGTAGTTCAAAGAAACCCTCATTAGAAGACATTCCATGCACACTACCGGAATATAAAACGATTCCTTTACTTAATACTAAAACATGGGTGCACACTTTTTCGACTTCATCTAATAAATGAGAGGCAAGCAAAATAGTGGTTCCCAGCGCGGCAATGTTTTTTATGATATCCCTAATTTGACGGATTCCCTGCGGGTCTAAACCATTAGTGGGTTCGTCTAAAATTAATATTTCGGGATCATTTAGTAGAGCAGAGGCAATTGCTAAACGTTGTTTCATCCCTAAAGAAAAAGTACTAAATCTACTGTCTTTTCTTTCATCTAAACCTACAAGTTGCAGTTTTTCGAGAATTTTAGCATAACTAATATCTTTGATTTTGCAAACTAGCCTTAGGTTTTCCTGTGCCGTCATATAAGGGTAGAAATTGGGTCTTTCGATAATTGCCCCCACTTTTTTCAACGCATCATGGGTTTCTATTTTTCCGTCAAACCAGCTGTATTCGCCTGAGGTTTTATTCACAACATTTAAAACAATTCCAAGTGTTGTCGATTTTCCGCTTCCGTTTGGCCCTAAAATACCATAAACGTGGCCTTTTTTTATTTCGAAAGAAATATCTTTTAAAGCTTGAACGCTTCCGTAGCGTTTGCTGAGATTTTTAATAGAAAGGATGGTTTCCAAAATGTTCGTTTTTATATTATTTATAGGACGAGTAAAATAAGGAATTGTTACCGTTTTATCAAAATTAGTTTGCTGCCCGATTTCCCTTATTGTCTTTGATGTCTGTATTTAAAGTAGGAATTGTGTGTAGTGTAGATTAATTATTAGCTACGGAGTACGCTGCTGTTAAAGCGACTAATTTTATTGATTATGGGTCAGCCTACTTGTCTCTTTTGCTTCGTTAAAAACTAAGAAGTTTAGGTTTTATTATCTATTTACCTTTAAATTGATGTAAATTTGCAGTAAATTCACCCTAATGAGCGATTCTGAAGTACTATTTAAAAAACCCACTTACCCTATAAATCAATCCCTTTCTGATTATTTAGGACGTTTTGATCGTATTTCAAAAGTACCTATAGTTTATGATGATCTATTGCGTTTTTCAGGTTTTATAAATGTCTACGATAAGCAGGATGAAGACACCTTATGGATCAGGGTTTATTATAATGAATTTGAAAGAATGGAAATTGATCTGACTTTAAAAAAGATTTATTCGCTCTTGCATTCGGATGGGAATTTAGATATTATTAAGTTCTTGAATATCGATTCTATCGATTATTGCACTTTTGGGAATTCGAAGCCTTTTCGAATAAAAGTGAGAAACATTTTAAATGATAATTACACTCATTTTTATGTCAAAAAAGCGGATGCTTCACGAGTTTATGGTCTGGAATTAGAGCACATTCTATCTCCTGATAAAATTAACTTTTTAGTATATGAGGATACCTTAGTTGAAGAACACATAATGGGAATTGCTGGAGATGTATTTATAAAAACACTTTTAGATGATTGTAGTGAAACCGAAAAATCACAGATAGCAAAAGAATTTGTTAAGTTTAATGAGCGATGTATGATACGACTTCTAGGTGACATGAGGTCTTATAACTACGTAATTGTACCGATTCATGATTTTGATCAGGTAGTCTATAGAATTCGCCCTATCGATTTCGATCAGCAATGTTATGAAGGGAATTTTAAGATATATAGACCTCAATTCTTCAAAGAGAATTATCCTATGGTAAAATTAGTCAAAGATAGATTGCAGGATAGCTCGATTGAACAATATAAAAATGAAGAACGAGCGGTGCTAGCCAAAAGAATTCTTTCGGCAGAAACTCGTATTAAAAGATTATTAAAAATTATGGGAAATGATCTTATTGCACCTGATGCGCATGTGCAAAGGTTAAAAGATGATTTGTACTTATTTACGAATGATTTGAACTTTAAAAATGCCAAGAGAATGGGGAATGTTTTAACCGCCGCCTTCCGATTTGTTACCAGAAACTATAAAAACGCTAATTTATTTAAGCCTGGTTTTTAATCATTAAAAGAGGTTTTTTTATCACGTAATTTTCGAAAAATGAGAAACCAAAGCTGGATCTTAGTATTGTCAATATTGTTATTATCTTGCAAGCAAAACTTTAGCGTAATAACTTCATTATACGCATTTCCTAAAAAATTAAAAGAAGTCTCAGGAATAACTTATATCCCGGAATCTAAGCTGCTTTGGGTTATTGAAGATAGTGGCAATGCCAACAAAATTTATGGGTTAAACCCAAAGGGAAAACTCGAAAAAAGCATCACCATCCAGAATGCTGAAAATATCGATTGGGAAGAGATCACTAAGGATAAAGAAGGAAATTTATATATAGGGGATTTTGGGAATAATGAAAATAAAAGAGAAGACTTATGCATTTATAAAATTGCAAAAGACTCTTTGTTAAACAATACAACTAATTCGTCTTATAAAGTCTCATTTGAGTACCCTGAACAAAAAAAATTTCCACCAAAGAAAAAGAATCTTTTATATGATGTAGAATCTTTTTTTGAGTTTGAAAATAATTTTTATCTCTTCACTAAAAATAGAAGTTCTAAGTTTGATGGCACGACACTCTTGTATAAAGTCCCAAATAAAGCGGGCTTTCATCAGGCTAAATTGCTTGGAGAATTTAAAACGGGTGGTAGCTTTGAAAACAATGCCATTACGAGTGCAACAATAAGTCCAGATGCCTCTAAGGTACTTCTCTTATGTCATAGTAAAGTTTGGCTTTTTCAAAATTTCACTGCAGATAATTTTTTAGCAGGAGAAGTAAGCGAACTCAGACTAAATCATTTTTCGCAAAAAGAGGCTATTTGCTTTAAAGACAATTCAACACTATTGATTGCAGATGAAAAGAACAAAAACACAGGCGGCTTCGTCTATGAAACAACTTTACAAAGGCTAGAAGCCAAACCCTAAACCGAAAGTGATACGCCCTTGATCATCATCAGCACTTTTAAAATAAGTGAGCCTTGTTGTTATGGTGCTGAGCCCATTAAGCCAGATACCACCACCGACCGATTGATGCCATTTATTGGAGATTTCATCATCTAACCAAACTCTCCCATAATCAAAACCACCAAAGACCCCATAAGACATAGGAAGGATACTGTTACTAATATCCCCTATTTCATATCTAATATCGCTGCTTTGAAAAAAAGATTGATTTCCTACAAAACGTTGGTTTCTAAAGCCTCTTAAATCATAGTCACCACCTAAAGTTGCTCCTTGATAAAATTCATAATTATTGTTAAAGATTGCTTTTCCTTTGATTAGGGTTGCTAGTACAAGTTTTCCTTTAGAATCAATTCTATGGTTAAAATTAAGTTTAGATTCTATAGTAGGGAAGTTGCTTTTACTTTCGGCAAGGTTTATGTTCCAACTTCCGCCTATTGAGAATCCCATTCCCATAGTTGGTAAAGAAGGATTGTCGTAGTTTTCATAGCTATATTTTATGCTGGCTCCAGCAAATTGTTGACTCTTAAAAATCCTTGGGTTTACACTGTTTGGAATTGCTAAAAAACGATTGTTTGTCTGTTCTACATCAAAGCTCTCAAAAGAGGTTTGAAAAAGCAAAGTGCTTCCATAAAGCCCTGTTTTTTTAACTTGAGGTATTAATTTGAGCATTCTTATGCGCACTCTATTATAATCCATTCCATTTAGCTCGTCATTGTTAAGACTGTTATTTCCATAGCCAAAATAGTTGATAGCAAAATTAGGACTAGTGATTTGAGATTCTAAATTAAAGTCCCAGTTCCCCATTGCTTTAGGCACATGAAGGCTGTATAATAGTTCAAATCCTTCTGTGGCAAAATAATAATTAGTTGTAAGCGTATGTTTTCTAGTATAGGGATTTTGGTTAAAATGATTAACAGTATAGTTTGTAACAAGTCCAATTTTTATCCCATCATCAGGATTAAAACCAATATTTGGTAGACCTGAAAAAGCATTGTATTTTGGTTTTCTAAAATCATATAAATTTGCTGTATAATCATCAGTTAATACTTTAGTTGTTTTTGAGTCAACAGTGTACGTATTTATTTTTGATTTAAAATCAATGATTTTAGTGTTTTGTCCATTTGCAATGGTGTATATATCGTGGTTTTGTCCGCCAATGAGTCTGATGTTTATACTTGATTTTTTATTGCCTGTAACTTCAAACTCATCGTCATCATCTAAGCCATATACCCATATATTCTTAGTTTTAGAATCATTGAATGTTTTAGTATACACTAATTCATCCCCCTCGTTTTTTATTCGATAATAACTAACTTCAATTTTACCTTTAGCGACATGATTAATTATAAATTTGTCGTCTTTGTGGGTACCAACAATTAAAACAGTTTTTGTAATACACGGTTGTAATTGTTTGCATATTTTACTAACTGTGCTCTTCTTGATTTTATATTTTCTTTGATCTTAGCTATAGTTTCGTCCTGAGCTTCTTTAGGTAAGTTATCAAAAGCATGATCAATGGCTTCATCAGAGAGGTGCTCTTGAATGTATTTAGCTTGCTTGATCCAGTCTTTTTCGGTCGCTTTTCTTAAAAAAGCAAGGTCTAAGGGATAGGGTTCCCTATTAAACCATTTTACGTTTTTAATGTCATTCTTAAAGGTTTGCATGTGGCGAAGCGGCGGAATAGTCATTAAGATAGAAAGCAATGCGCCATCAAATTTTGAGAAAGCTTGGTCTCTGTCACGTGGAATAGGCCTGTAAAGAACTTGGTCCTTTTTTTTGTATTCAGCCCAACGCCATTGGTCATAATGTCGGTCCCAGTCCCCAACGAGCATGTCAAATAGACGAGCTTTTATGTATTCGTTTTCGTCAACGGTATATTTTTCATCCTTATGTAAGTTTTTTAGTAAATCTTCTGTACTAATGATATCATCAGGCTTTCCAAAGGTGTCTAAGTCTTTTTGACTTTCCGAAGGACGCTCTTCAACTAAATACAATTCATTGCCAAATTCAGTATTAAAGAGGCCTAATGTTTTTTGTTTTGGAATATAATACAAATGGGGATTTGTGTGTAAAACACCAATTTCATCGGCTAAATTACCAACGCCTAGTGGAGCGTAAGGATGCGATGTAGTATAAAAATCATATAGGAAACTTTCGGCATAAGTGTTTTTAAATTCAGTCGCTATGTATTGATCTTTAAAGGCAACATTTTGTAAAAAACGGCCAACACTTTTCTTTACAGCACGCATTACGTATTCTTTGCCGTCTGGATCAGTTAGTCGTAAAGATATAGTTTGATGACCGCCACCAGCTCTTTTTGGCGTTAAACCACCGTATAGCGTGTCTAGGGATGCTGTTTTAGAATTAATTAAAGTACCATAAATTTTGCGGTAATGAGAACCAAAAATAAGATTATGAATACTACTTTTATCAGTCATTTCTGGGCTATACACTGATGTTTTCACGGTAGAAGGAAAGTGGTTTGCATATTCAACTTTGATTTTTTCCTTCGGAGAAAGTACCGTTTTCTTCAAAAGTAGTTGGGTTTCATTGTTTTCTCTACCGAAAAAGGTGACCGTTGTTTCTCCGTTTTCATATGCGTCTAAGATCGCGAAACCATTTTTTCCGTAGGAGAAATCATTTGCATTAATAGCTCTTGCTGCCGTAGATTTTGATCCCGCACCACTAATGATTTGTTTAATGTTATTGCTTTCAATATATTGCAAATTATGGTCGTGACCTGATACTACAATTACATTATCTTGACCTCGTAAAAGGGTTTTGATCCGTTTTACAAAAGCAGTATATTGTTTGTTTTGGATGTCTTGAGGACTTGCTCCTGTCGTTTTTCTTAATAGATTAATAAATGAGCCAATAACGGGTAGCGGAATGTTCTTTTCTAATGGGAAAATTTGTTTTTTTAAAGAAAATTGTCCTCCATGGCTGCCATTACTCATCAATGGATGATGCATGGCTAGGATGATTGTTTTGTCTTCGTTTTTAGTCAAGATACTTTCTAATTCTTCAAAAAAAGCTTCCCTACTTTTAATAGAACAACCATCATTTATTATTGGGGTTTTGTCCCAGTTTTCAAGGAACCATTGGCTGTCAACAGTAATAAGTAGTAGATTATCATTGATTTTCTCATCATTAATAGGGCAGCCTTTTCGCGGGGAGAATGATTCTTTATCATCAAAGTAAGCTGTAACTATTTCTTCTTGTCTTTCTAGTCCTTTTATGCCATTGTACCAGTCATGATTTCCTGGAATAAATATAGTTTTACCCTTGAAATTTGTCGAAATTTTTAATTGGGATTCTATTTTATTGTAAGCGATTTTATAATTTATTTTGTCTTCCTTTGGCGGCATTCCCTTTGGATAGATATTATCACCTAAAAAGAGCAGTGTACTGTTTTTAGTGGCTAGAACAAGTTTTTCATGTAACGCGTTTAATACGTTTTTAGCCTTTTCTTCATCAGCATTACCTGCATCACCAATTAAAAAGAAAGTATGCGCAATTTTTGAAGTATCGGTTGTGTTAATAGCGAGCGGGTTTTTAGTCTTATCTCCAAATTGTGTGTGATGTGTCGCACAAGATTGTAATAAAATTAAAAATAAAGCTAGAGAATGGTATATTTTATTTTTGAACAAACGATTATCCGAAAACAATTTCATAGTTTAGTGGTATAAAAATTTACTTATGAGTCTTATAGGAGAAGCCGAAAATTTTGTTTGTAAATTACTCAAAGATAAACTTTCTGTTTTGTATTTCTACCATGATTGTGACCATACTTTAGAAGTAGTGAGTGCAGTAAAGGAACTTTCTAAGCAGGAAAAAGTAGGTCCACTAGAAAATGAAATACTACTTGTTGCAGCTTGGTTTCACGATACGGGGTACATAAGTGGATGCGAAAACCATGAAAAATGTAGTATAGAGATTGTTTCTAAGTTTTTAAAGGAAAAGGGTAAGTCAGAAGAATACATCCAAAAAGTTTCTCGTATTATAGAAGCCACTATTTACGATTATGTACCGCAAACTCTTCTTGAAAAAATAATCAGGGACGCGGATTATTTTCATTTTACAAAGGAAGACTACCCCATAAAATGCAAGCTGTTAAGAAAGGAGTGGGAAAGTACAAATAAAGCGACGTACAGTGATTTAGAATGGGCCAAAGAAAATTTGAAAGTTTTATCCCAAAAACATATTTATTATACAAATTATGCCATTACAAATTGGCAGACTTTAAAAGAAAAAAACATTAAACTAATTGAACAAGAAATTTTAAATATGGAAAATGGTTGGAGTGATCCGCAGGAAGAAAAGGAGAAGAAAAAAAAGAAAGCTAAAAAAGAAGTTGATAAGGAAAAACCAGGTCGTGGAGTTGATACCCTGTTCAGAGTAACGCTAAGTAATCACATTCGTTTAAGCGGAATTGCAGACAGTAAGGCTAACATATTACTCTCGGTTAACGCGATCATTATCTCTATAGCACTATCGTCTTTAATTCCTAAATTAGATAATGCTAATAATTCTCACTTAGTAATTCCAACTTTTATCATGTTGATTTTTAGTGTAGTGTCCATTATCTTTGCTATACTTTCAACGAGGCCGAAAGTAACTACAGGAGTTTTTACACGACAAGATATAGAAGATGAAAAAGTGAATCTACTTTTTTTTGGAAACTTTTACAAAATGCCATTAGAAGAATACGAGTGGGCAGTAAATGAGATGATGAAAGACAAAGCGTATTTATATAATTCAATGATAAAGGATCTCTATTATTTAGGTGTTGTTCTCGAGAAAAAATATAGATTATTAAGGATTACTTATAATATTTTTATGATTGGAATAATAATTTCAGTCATTGCTTTTGTAATTGCGTTTAACTCTGTCTGGATTTAATTCAGCTCGTCGAGCAATTCTTGATACGTATATCTCTTGTCAGCTGAGTTTGGGTCAATGGTGTTTGAAACTTTTACTCGCAGTGCCTTTAATCCAGAAACACCCTGCAATTCTTCGACGTCAAATTGCTCTATCGGTGGTTCGAGCATTCCTTTAAATTGAAGGAACTTGATATACTTTAAGTATTCTATTTCTTCATAATTGTGAGAATACACAATGGTAATTTTCTCTTTTTCTGTGATTCTTTCCTTGGTTCCTTTTATGTTGGCTTTGTCAATACGTTTTTTAACCACTTCATAGCGCGCGTTATAGGTTCCGTCAACATCAAAACGCTTTTCATCCATTCTAAAACGAATTGTAATAGGGGAACTAAACACTAAAATCAAAGAGGTAACATCCAGTTCATATGGCAGTGCTGATTTAAGTTGATGGTGCTCTAGTTCCATTTTGCACAATGTTTGAAATTGCCACAATCTTAAATTATTCAGATACATTAAATCAAAGGGCTGTGCAGGAGAAATAGAGGCACCAATATAGAGATTATGCTCGACTCCATCTGTTTTAAATCGTTCGAAATAATGTGGAAATATATGCTGTGCTTCGACTTGTTCCTTATCAAGAACGGTGGCCATTTTTTTATTGATAAGAGACATCGAAGTATCAAATTTTTTCCGTGCTTGATAAAACAAACCTGTTTTTGGATCTAATTTTTCAAAATAGCTATTTATCAATGACTGACATTTACCCTCAATTTTTGAGTTGGATAAAATAGGATGTATTTCTTGTTGGATGTAGTTTTGAATCTGTTGCTCTGTATCTGCTTTTAATTCTAATTGCAATTCTCTAGAGTAGGACTGCATTTCAAATTTTCGCTGCTCCAGTAGAGGAAGCGTAGTGTTTGCCTCTAATCTTTCAAAGATTTCAGATAATGCATTCAGTTGATTTTTTAAATCTTTCTTTACAGTGGAATTTCGGTGATCAGAGGAACCTTTGATGTCAATCTGACCATACAATGGATATACTTCTTTGAAAACAATTTCCTTAAAGACATGATCCTTTGTAGAGGTATTTGTATGAAAATACTTTTGTGCCTCATTTCTAAATTTCCAATAAACACTCGAGTGGATTGCAGTATACTCCCGTTGAATTATAGCTTCTAACTGGTTCTCTAAATCAGTGTTATACCGTTGCAGCGTATCGACAATATACGGCAGTATAAGTTCTAGATTGTTTGCATTAATGCTATTTAATTGCCGCGGTTGGGACGAAACAAGTTCCATAATTCCCAGCAATTTATTGTCTTTTATAACAGGCGCCAGAATGCAGCTTTTAATTCCTTGGGCCAGTAAATGTTTAGCAAATACTTCATTACCTGGAATAGTAGCGAATAATTCTACATTTGATATCGAAAATATTTTTTTATCGTCTAAAAGCGCGCTATAAGAGCACCCGGGGAAAGCTTTGTCGCAAGGTATTTCATTTTTACCTAGAAGAATAACGCTTTCCAGTTCCCCATTTTTAAATGGCGGTTTTATGAACTTGTTTTCTTCCTCATTATATATCAGGAGACCTATTCTTAAATCAGGAACTTTAAAGATTGATTTAAAGGTAGCGTCTAAATTTTCATTAATATTGTTTTGCCCCTTTTGAGATTTTAAAAGATTGCTTTTTAGATTAGATATGGCGCTTTCCTTAGTGGCATCATAAAGAGTGACTATTCCGAAACCTTTTAGAAACCAGCTTTCTACAGGAAATTTATTTTTCCAAAGATCTATATTATCGTAATTATCCATTAATTCATCAATATCTGCAGATGTTAATGAAATGGCTTCTTCTGTAGGGTATATTTCTATAAAATCTACATTGTAGAGAATGCGATAGTGACTTACTATTCCGTCTGAATTTGGAATGTCATAGAATAAAGGCTTATTATAATCAAACTGTTGATGATAATAGGAATTTAATATTAGAATACAACTCAGCACGTAAAATTGATCATCACTAAAATCTCTGATCGTCAGATCAAAATCTCCTGCAGCTTGCAATATTTTTTTGAATCTTTCAGAATAATTGAAAGTTAATTTTTGAAAAGGAATAGTCACCGCTTTGATTTCATTATTTGTTAATGAAGTAGGGAAGAGGTCAGATAATAAATACTTTATAACTGTTTTATTGTCTTCAATGGTAGATTCGTCTTCGATACCAGTTCTAAATTCAGGTATTGCTACAATTTCTTTCAATACTGCCTTTGCATAATTAGAACGATAATCAATATTTGATAGCGCTATTTCTTCCAGTGATTCGATCAGTTTATGAAAGGAAATCAGGGTTTTTAAAGGACTATCTTTGAATATATTAGTGTTCATTATGAAGCGGAGTTAAAATGTAAAATTACTAGTAAATGAGATTATTTTACTTTTGCAAATTTATAAAAAATACGCCAATGACTAAAACAATTGAAGGTCGAATATTTTTTAAGCCGCAGATGAAATTCCATTAAATTACTTAGATCAAGGTATGCGAAGTGCCGCTAAGCTTTGGACGAGTCATAAGAAACGGATAAAAATGCAATCCATTTAGGCCTTTCTTGTTGTACTGATACACTAGTAAGAACTGTAGCGGAAAGTAGGATTTGAGATTCCTTACTTCTTTTTCCGATTTTTTATTTTGCTTCAAAATCAAAAAGTAGTGGGTTGCGACGATATAGACAGCAGTCTTAATTTTTGTATGTAACAAAAGCGTGCGTTTAAACAGCTTTACTCTTAGCATAGCTACTTGAACTATTACTTTTAGAGAATTTTATGGCAGTTAAAACGGACGTGATTACTAAATATGTTGAAGATGTTTCTTTCTACAAAAACTTTTTAGACTGTCATTTATTTCTTTTAATTCTGGGGTCAGATATGTTTTGTTTCCTTTTTCATCATTTGTCAGTTCTAAAGCACAAACAGTACATCTATATTCCTTAAAATGACTTGTAATATTTCGAGTCGTGATAATTTTGTGTCCAAAAAGTGTGCAATAAAGTTTTTTGCTGGAAAGATGTTCTTTGATTTCGATTGTATTCATGACGTAGGCGATTATTGAGATCTAGAATTTCTAAAATACCGATAAAATCTATTAAAGTAGCAATTTAATCGACTAAGTACATGGTTTTTGTATAAAAGAAAATAATTTCTTATAAAAATAAAAAATTATTAATCATTAAATTTTGGAGAAGACTATGCATTTTGATATTAAAAAATGCCTCAATTATCTAAAAGTTATTGAGGCTTTTTGAAAGAGCAAAAGAAGTGAAAAATGATCTTACGATTTTTCTTCTTTGTTGAAGTACACTAAATAGTAGTACATCTGCTTTTCTTCATCCCAGCCTTTTTCAACATATTTCTCTGCACTTTCAGGATTGATAAAATCCATTTTGATTTGAATGTGTGTATCTAAGTTGATTACATTTTTGATTGATTTACGGGCATCCGTAACGGCAGCATTAGCAATAGGGAATGAGGTTACGTCTTCTATGCTGTATTTTTCTCCTTTATCGACTTTGTAGTTTTTAAATTCAGGAATCAGGTCTGGATTATCCAATACTTCATTCAAAAAATTAGTTTCTTCAAATTGATCGTTTTTGGCAAAATAATTCACAGAGCGGTTCATAAACATCACCTCTTCTTTTTTATCTTCTGCAGGAAAAACTACATCCTTGGCAAAATTCTGGCAGAATTTCAAGTATTTTTTAGTGATGAAATTTTCATCCTCAAAGGCATCAACAGAAAGAAAGTGCTCTAGCCAGTATCTCGCATCATAGCGGTTACTGTCAACAGTTAATATTTTGTATCCTTCTTCTTTCTTATGATTAAAAATCAAACACCCTTTGTCTAACTTGCTTAGGTTTATACCTTGCTGCAGTATCATTTCTAAGTGAGTTCCTTTTTCTTCAAATTGTAAAAAATCAGCTTGTAATTCACTTTTAAAAACACCTATGGCATCAACGACGTTATTATCAATATTAACGTTTGTAAGATACGCAACGTACACCTCTCCGTTTTTAATGTGAGGGTGATTGGATTGTTCAAATAAATGTTTGGTGATATTCTTTGAGTTTTCATGTAAGCTATGTGGATCTTCAAAAATAGCTGAAGCATATTTATACATGTCGTTGTAATCTAAATCAACTTCATGTGCAAACTGAAAATAGTTTTCTTCTTTTTCTCTAAAAGGCTTCAAGAAAAATTCTTTTATTAGAGGCACAATTTCATCTTGAAGGCTAAAGGGTTGCTCTGATAAGAAAAGAGCTTCATTACGACTTTTATTCCCCACACGATGAATGGAAAGAGTCTCAATATGAGCGTTGTACAGGTTGATCATTTTCGTTTTTTATGTTTTAGATGAAAAAGCCAAGGTTTAAAGACGAGAGAGCAGTCTTTAATCTTGGCTCTTGATTCTTGTTTTTTATTGTTCTAATTCCAATTTTCTTCAAAACCGAAATCCTCAAAACTATCGTCTCCTTCAAACATGTCCAAATCATCTTGATCCAAATCATCTTCAAATTCGCTAGCAAAATCATCTGCATTATCAGCTTCAAAGTTTTTTTCGGCGGCCTCGTCGGGCATTTCACCATGTGAAAAGAGCGTTTCAGGATATAAATTTCCAGCAACCTGATCCTCGACTGCAGCCAACTCTACTAGGAATGTCCACATATTGATAAAGTCGTATACGTAAATTATTTTTGTGTTTTTCTCGTCTAATAGCTCCGATAACTTGTAAGAGCTCATTGTTTTCTGCTCCCCCAGAACATCGCCAGTGTCAAAAAGTGAAATTTCATCTTCTTGGTTCCATGTTTCATCACAAGTATAGAATGAAGCCACCTCCATGCCATCAAAACCAAAGGAATTGAAAATTGAGTTGTGTAAATCTTCTAAAGTGTCCTCTGCAAGAATTGCAATATCTCTAAATATATCTTCTTCAGCATCTAAAATTACTCTGAATTTGTAAACCATAATCTTTGTTTTTATTGAAAGGACAAAGGTAAAATTTAATTTTATATTTCATCCCGAAGTTTCGAGACAGATTCCAGATTTGTTGATAAGATTTTTGCTTATACATTTTTAAAGTACCCACTAAATTATTTATCAGTCTATTGATCTAGAGAAAAGAAATACGTTAAATTAAGTAGTAGAAATTGAAGTAGTTATTAGAGGGTTGAATCATTTTTTTTAAGAGCGTTGTGGATTCTCTTTCTAAATTTGTGATATTTATCATGACTCGGATAATACCTGTTTGATGTCATGTTGTTGAAAATTAAGGCTACAATCAAGAGAATTAACACGCCACTTAGTACAGGTGTAATCACATACCAATACCCCATGTTTTTTATTTCTGTTGATCCCGTTACTGCTATCAAAGCGGTAGCTCCTCCCGGAGGATGCAATGTTTTTGTCAACTGCATTAAAACAATCGAAATTGAAACGGATAAGGACGCTGTTAACCACATAATATCAGGAACAAATGTAGCGATAGTGACCCCTACGATCGCTGAAATAACGTGACCACCAACCAGATTTCTAGGTTGTGCCAGAGGACTTTGAATTACTCCATAAATTAAAACACAAGAGGCACCAAAGGAGCCGATGAGATAAACCACATCAGAATGAGGTAGCGTTTTAGATTGCAGGTATGCAATGATCCCAATCCCTACAAAGGAGCCTAAAAATGCCCAAAAATTCTCTTTAAAATCGACCAGCGTTTCTTTGTAGAGTACATACTTAGTTTTGCGGTAACCTCTTTTTAATTTTTGAATTGGCATGAGCTATTAAATTGGATTAAATTAAAGGTTCTATTTTTCTTAAAACTCTATTGGCAAATCATGAGGGGCCGCAATAAATAAATATTGTTTTCCGGTATATTCATCTGTTTGAATAGTTACTGAGGGAATGTTTTTGACGACCAAAGAAGAACTAGTATTTTCTACATTGTCGACTTCAAATACCAGATGACGCAAACCGCAACTTTCTGGAGGAGAAGGTCTTTTAGGCGGTTTGGGAAAGGAGAACAGTTCGACGATGTAATGTACATTTAAAGCCAAGTCTACTTTGTAAGAGTTCCGTTCTTTCCGGTAAATTTCCTCAAGTACTTCTTGCCGTGAAACTTGGGTGTAAAAGGGTTTTGATTTTTGATAATTAGAGTAAATAAGGGCTGTATGATTTATTTTGTTTAGGTGAAGCATGCTAGTCGTACTCGGTTGGTCGCAATCGATAGAAGATTTAAATTAGAAAAGAATTCTATATTTGTACCACATAGATTGAGAAGAATTAAAAAGGCCATTTTTTATAAAAGGTAATGTTTCGCTCTTAAAACGGGAAATGGCCTGGTATATTACTTTTGTTTATCCAGCAAAAATAGACAAATTGTATTACATCCAGCATAGGATTATTGGTTAAGTTGCCTGATTACTTTTGCTGGATTTCCCACAGCTAAGGAATTGTCAGGGATATCTTTTGTTACGACAGATCCAGCACCTATCACACATCCTTTTCCAATGGTGATACCAGGACAAATCACTGAATTGCCACCTATCCAGCAATCGTCGCCAATTGTTATGGGTAAGGCACTTTCTAGGGTTTTTCTTGTTGTGGCATCCAGTGGATGTGTGGCCGTGTACAATTGTACTCCTGGCGCAAACAACACATTAGAACCAATAGTGACCTTGGTACAATCTAAAACAACACAGTTTACATTAAAGAAAACATTGTCTCCACAATGGATGTTGTAGCCGTAGTCGCAAAAAAAAGGAGGTTCAATATAAAGATTTGCTCCTGCATGCGGAATCAGCTCTTTTATTATTTCCCGTGCTTTTTTAGTTATCCTGTATTCGGTGACATTCAATCTATGGAGTAGGTTTTTAGATCTTCGTCTGTCTTTTACTAAAACAGGATCGCCGGCTAAATAGTAATCTCCGGCAATCATTTTTTCTTTTTCTGTTATCATATGATTTATTAATTTTTTTATTTCTGTGCATGTCCTCCGCAAAAGCTCCGGTCGGGCTGTTTGTTACAATCTTTCTTGTCTCTTTCTCTAAAAGAGACAAGAAAGGATTTCCACTACCATCCCTCATGCAAACCGCAGCCATAAATCAATAACGATTTAATGTAAATATAGCAGAAAATTAAAACCACAACAAGTCTTCCTCGAAATTTGAAAGTTCACTTCATTTAACTTTTCAAATGAATTTGTTTAAAATACATTTAGGGGATCAAAATTAAACTACATGAATTCGATTATAACATTTATAATTTTACAGTAAACTCCTGCTCTCAAACGATCATTTCAGGTAAAGTAGTAGTTAAAAAAAGCAACTCAGTTTATTGTAGTTGCTTTTTTGTTTTCCTCGTTGCGGGTACGAGTGTGACACTAGCACTAGCCCAATTTAACATTCTGACTAGCGAGGGTATAGTAACGATTAACGATTAAGAACGGAAGTGATTTAAGAAATCAATGGTGACGACAGGAGTATGATTGTTAAATTTCGTGACTTGACTATTTGTGATTGTAACACTAAAAAAGCTTATTCTTAAATAGCAAGCTGGCAAATTATAAAACAAAAAAAAGGCAATCTCGTCTGTTTTTGTTTGTCCTCTTTTATGGGCACGAGCTAGGGGCATTGCGACAGCCCTGTATTGCCTAATGCTCGGATTAGCGGCTTGGCATTCGCACAGCGCCTCGTACTTTTTAAAGAACACTGTGGAGAACTGGGAGCTGGGTAGTGCTAACGTATTATCTGCTTTTTTAGAGATGTGTTGCCCTAGTTTATCATATTTCTTTGAAGCCAAAATTTGGCTGTTGCCGTAACTATTTGATGGATATCAGTGAGTAGTCTACTTTGCTGAGAATAGGTGAAGGCATCGGTTATGTTTAATTCACGAGAAGTACTTGTACGTTTGTTGTAGGTGATAGTATGTCGCGGTACACCTACAAGTTCAAGTGTGGTATCGGTATAACCTTCCAAATAATTTGTTGCATACGAGCGAACGGGATTTGGCTTTGCATCATAGACGACGGTGGCTATTTCTCTTGCGATGGATGTAGTTGTCGATAAAGTTCTTGTCCAAGACTCAGCTGGCAAACTTTTTATTTGAGCGGTTGTAAATGTTTTTTGCGTTTCTACCGATGCAGGGATTGTTGCAACACTAGCGAAGTCATTATATTTTTTATCTGCTAAAGGTCAATTCAAATAAGGAATGGCAATGGCAATCCAATTGTGGCACAAAGGAAAAAATACAGAAGCTTCTGATTTATTTGAAAGAATTGTAGCAGCAAAAACAACAAGCTGGTTGCCTAATTAGTACGTGTCGTTTGTAAATACATTAACTACTTTTGATACAAAACACAAATTAATTTCGAATCAAATCACAATTCATCCATCAAATGCTAAAATTCAGGATTTATAAAATTGAAATTAATACAAACTGATTTACTTTTATGTTGTTATAAAAAAAAATCAAATTAGCTATAAATTAAAAACTAAAAATCATGAAAAAATTAATTGTGAGTACGCTTTTACTAACTAGTGTTTTTGCATTTTCGCAAGTAACTATACAGGTTGAAGTTAGTGGATTGAAAAATAATAAGGGACACGTTATTATTGGGATTTATAATTCTGAAAATACCTTTTTAAAGAAAACCTTTAAGGGAAATATTGCGTTAATAAAACACAATAAAGCAATAGCCACCTTTACTAATATTCCAGCTGGAGAATATGCCGTGAGTGTTTTTCATGATGAAAACAACAATCGAAAATTAGACTTGAATTTCATGGGAATTCCCAAAGAAGAATATGCTTCATCAAATGGAGCCAAAGGATTTATGGGACCGCCAAAATATGGAGATGCTTTGTTTAAAGCCTACGAAAACAAAACGGTTTTAATAAAAATATAAAGTGATTGTAATTCATCATAAGAATCCATGAGTTCAGTAACTATAAATTTAAAAAGTAGATGGAAGCACAATACTTTTGACAATAGAAATTATTTAATAGAATGTAGTTTAGAACGTGTAGAGGAGGAATTAGATCCAGTAGATTTTTTTCGAAGTAGCAGAAAGTTCATGATTCCATTGAAAGCAATTAAAAAAATTATAGGCTACACTAATTTTAGATTAAAAGTTATTCTGCCTTCTTATAAAGAGAACGAGGTTATCGTAAGTAGATAACAATTTTCCGATTTTAAAGCGTGGATTGGGTAGTGGAGAAATAAAAAAACTGTTTCAAAAAACTGGCTATTTTATTTCGTTTCAAATAAAATAAAAGCCGGTTTTTTGAGACAGCCCTATTGGATCATAAACTAGAAATTAGTCAAATAATGACTTAATTTCTTTTTTTGTCTTTCCTAATTTTTGTTGAAGTTTTCCCCACATTTCATCTTCTTTTCCTTCGTCAAATAACAAATCGTCTTCGGTAAGCTCAGCAAACTTTTGTTTTAGCTTCCCTTTCATTTCATTCCAGTTCCCTTCAACCTCTTCTGAATTTGGCATAATCGTTAATTTTAAAATTGATAATTTATGTAGAGTAAAAGTAGAAAAAAAGGAGAAGTAAAAGCTTATATAATTTCTCAAAATTGTTGTAAAATTGCTTTAGATTATGGATTTTAAAGTGGAGTTTTTAGTTTAAATAAAAGAGGCAATAGTAGGTATTTAAGTATCTGTTAGATAATGCTTTAGAATCTCTAAATAGATTTTGTCTATCATCGTTTTACGCCTTAAAAAAAAGTTTTCTTATTCCGATTAATACAAATATGAAAAAAGAATATCCAAATAAAAAAAGGAACAATATATTCGATGTAATCCAAAGCTAACATGAAGGAGATCAACAATAATTGAAATCCTAATCCGTATAATGAAACGAAAGTCATAAACCAATTTGGGAATGTTTGTACCTTGTATGCATTGCTGTCTAAAGTATGAATGATTTTGTCAAACCCTCCGTAAACGACCGTGTATATTTTGAATAATATATCGACAGATTTTTGACTTTCACCAGCTAACGCTTGAGGTGATTTATCTTCAAAAATCTTGCTGGTTTTATCTCCACCTACTGATTTATTTCGTAAAATGACATAGTAGTAATTGTATAAAGTACCCTGCAATTGTATGCAGAAAAAGGCTCCCAAAGTAAGTAGAAAAGACGTCTCTGAAACATAACAAATGGCTCCTAAAAACAAAAAATTGAGGATGATGTCAAAGACACTATCTAGGTACCTTCCGGTATAAGAAGGGGTGTTTTTGATCCGGGCAAGTTCACCATCGGCCGCGTCAATAATCGATTTTAAGATGATGAAAATACCAGCCAGGTAATACTGGTTTTGTAAGATGCAATAAATAGCGATACCCCCTGAAACTCCAAATAGTAATGTGACATGAATGGGTGTAAATCGAGTGTCTTTTAATTTTTGAGCAAATAATGAGGCTAGTGGTCTCCCATAATCGGATAGGTCAAGAAATTTATCTTGAGCGGCAAGTTTTGACATTTTGAGTTAATAAACAAGGAAATGTGACAATATAGTCATTTGTAAAGATACTTTATAAAATTAATTTCTTAGTGTTGGATTCTAATATCATGTAAAATTGAACACCAAATAGTAGTGTTGCTAATACAACATGAACAGTTTGAGTTCCAAATGGGAATGCAAAATAATACATTAAAATTCCAGAGATAATTTCAATAAATAGGATGATTAGTACCCAATTTGTTTTATTGAATCCCAGAGTTAGTTTTCTATTGAGATAAAATAAATAGAAGTTAGTTAATAGTACTATTATTGAAAATGATCGATGAATATAAAATGCGATAGTTGGATTTTGAAGCCACATGATTTCAGGAGCACCAGTCTCAGATACTGTATCTACATGCTCACGAACAGTAGTTCCTAAAACGATTTGAATGATAGTGAGTCCTAATGCACCAGCTAATATCCAATTAAACTTTTGATTGAAAATAAGTGTTTTTTTATTTTTTCGCACTGTATGGATCACAATCAATTGTAAAGCCACAATTAGTAAGGCCGCCAGCATGTGAGTGGTGATTTTGAACGGATTTAAAACAGAATCAACAACCGTTTTTCCTAACCATGCTTGAAAGCCCATTAAAAAACAAATCAACAAAGTAAGTAAAATAAGTTTTTTGTTCTCTTTCCTGTATCCAAATGATAATATAAAAGTGATAACACAAGCAATTCCAGCCAATGCGCCCAATAAGCGATTAATGTATTCAACCCATGTATGTATTGGATTAAAAATGGCATAATCGTGTTTTGTGTATTTTTCCCAATTGGCCTCATCAAAAGTTGATGTTGATATAAAATCTCTTTTTGCAACTAAGAGAGATTCTTCTTTAATAATTACTTGGCCTTTATCATATTCTCTTCCCACTGTAAAAAGTAATTCTTTTTGTTCTGTCGGTGGAATATAATATCCAAAGCATTTTGGCCAATCTGGACAGCCCATTCCAGAGCCAGTTAATCGAACGAATGCACCAGCAAAAATAACAAGGTATACGAGGATTAAAGCTATTTGTGCTGAGGTTAAAAAGTATTTTTTCACTTTAAATATTTTTTTGCAAAATTATCTATTTTAGTTTTAGAAATAAAATACACAAAAGTTAAACTTTAACTAATCCTATCTTTTTCGCTCTTTTTAGCATGAAGTCATAAGCCGCTTGATAGTCATTAGCAATTTCTCCTTCTAATATGGCTTCTTTTATCGCCTCTTTAAGCATTCCTATTTCTTTTGAAGGCTTGAGATTGAAAATTTCCATAATCTCTTCTCCAGTTATAGGCGGTTGGAATTTACGTACGTGGTCACGCTCTTCCACTTCTACTATTTTCTTTCGTACGATTTCAAAATTGTTGTGGTATTTTTTAAATTTACTTGTGTTTTTAGTAGTGATATCAGCTTCGCACAAGGTCATTAAGTTTTCTACATCTTCGCCGGCATCAAAGACTAAACGGCGAACAGCAGAATCGGTCACCGTTTCTTGTGATAAAACAATAGGCCGCGAACTCATCATTACCATTTTCTGAACAAATTTCATTTTCTGGTTCAACGGCATATGCAAGCGTTCAAATATTTTTTTGACCATTTTTCCGCCAAGAAACTCATGTCCGTGAAAGGTCCATCCTTGTTTTTTGTTGAAACGTTTGGTTGGTGCTTTTCCTATGTCATGTAATAAAGCAGCCCAACGCAGCCAAACATCATCTGTGTTTGGGCATATATTGTCTACCACCTCTAGCGTGTGGTAAAAATTGTTCTTATGTGTTTGACCTTCTATCTCTTCTACTTGGTTTAAAGCAGTCAGTTCTGGTAAAAGGATGTCTAAAAGCCCCGTTTTATAAAGCAGTAAAAATCCCTCAGATGGCTTGTCTGTTGATAGTATTTTGTTCAGTTCGTCAACGATACGCTCTCCAGAAATAATTTTGATTCGTGCGGCATTCTTGGCAATGGAGGTGAACGATTTTGCTTCTATTTCAAAACTCAGTTGGTTTGCAAAACGAATCGCTCTCAACATTCGTAAAGGATCATCAGAATAAGTGATGTCTGGGTCAAGCGGAGTTCTTAAGATTTTGTTTTTTAAGTCGTCCAGTCCTCCAAAAGGATCTGATAAGGCTGCAAAATTATCAGTATTTAATGATAGTGCCAGCGCGTTGATGGTGAAATCACGACGATTTTGATCATCTTCAAGTGTTCCATCTTCTACAACTGGATTTCTACTATCAAAATGATAGGATTCTTTTCTTGCACCTACAAATTCAATATCGGTATCTTCAAAACGCAGCATCGCAGTGCCATATGTTTTGAAAACTTGTACTTTTGGCTGTTTTGGGAGTAATTTAGAAACTTTTAAAGCTAGTTCAATCCCGCTTCCAACGGCAACGATGTCGATGTCTTTTTTAAAGTCTCTTTCCAAAATTAAATCTCTTACAAAACCACCAATCACGTAACTGTCAATCTTCAGTTCTTGGGAAGCTTGAGAGATGACTTCGAATATTTTATTGTTTAATGCTTGTTTGTAGTTCATTTTTTTTTAACCGCAGATTCGCAGATTTATTTTAATTTTTTAGTACTGACGATACGTTTGTATTCTAAAGAGGTTGAATTGAAGTTTGCTAGTAATGCTAGTTCATTACCTGAAACCTTTAAATAATTTAGACATTGGTTGTAGTGACTATTGTTGAAACAATCGACAGTTTTAACTTCGAGTATTATACTATCAAAGACTATAAAGTCAGCATAAAATTTATGTTTTAAAGTAGTGTTTTTGTACTGAACTTGAAATTCTTTTTCACGTTCGAATATAATATTATTGGCAGTAAATTCGTATTCTAGAGCGTCCTTATAAACGATTTCTGGAAAGCCTTTTCCTAAATTTTTATGAACTTCAAACAGTATTCCTATTATTTTATATGTTTCATCTGTATTTGAATATTCTTCGGACATAGAAAACAGTGAATTGATTAATAATCTGTGAATCTGCGGTAAAAAAACAATAATTTACGGTTAAATTTTATTTTCGAATAATTTTAACCTTACTATCATTAGTTAATTTTATGATTGTAGATGGTTTTCCGGCAATTTTATCGCGCTGCAAATTTACAACATAGTCCACGCCTTTTATAATTTCAGGACTAATTTCTTTAAAACTTTTTGGAGTAGGTTGACCTGAAATATTTGCCGAAGTGGAAACTAAAGGTTTTTTCATCTTTTCCAGTAATTTGAAGCAGAATGGTTCTTTTACGATTCGGATTCCCAAAGTAGTATCAGCAGCGATTAAATTAGCCGCCACGTTCCGTGGATTATCTAAGATGATAGTGGTAGGATTTTCGGATAAATCGATGATTTGCCAAGCCACCTCTGGAATATCCTTAAAGACATTGTACATCATTCGTTCTCCATTCATCAAAACAATCATGCTTTGGGTCTCTACTCTTTTTTTGAGTTGGAAGATTTTAGCAACCGCTTCCGGGTTTGTTGCGTCGCAGCCAATTCCCCAGACGGTATCTGTAGGGTATAGGATTATTCCACCTTCCTTTATAATTTCGAATGCTTTATGAACTTCGTCGTTAAGATTTTCCATTGCTAATTTTTTTATATTGTTCTAATGTCTTTTCAGCCATAATACTTGTGGTGTAGAGACTTGATAGTTTTTCATGAGAAATTATGGTGAATTTAGGAATTAACTCAGGGTTGTCAAACAAATGAATTATTTTCTCAGCTAAAACTTTCGGAGTCTGTTTTGGGGCTAACAACCCATTGACGCCATCTTCAATAATTTCTGGAATTCCTCCTACATTTGTGCTTATGACTGGTTTTTTATGATAAAAACTCTCAAAAATCACTTGAGGTATTCCTTCGCTTTGAGAGGTAACCAGCAAGGCGTCAAATTGCGGAATAAAATTAGATGCGTTTGGCTTATATCCTAAGAAAACTAAGTCTTTTTCTAAATTGTATTTTTTTACGGATTCCAACAGTTCCGGTGTTCTTTCCGTAAAATTTCCAATCTGGACGAAAATAAAATCTGTTCTTTTTTCTTCATTGATTAGTACATTAACGGTTTCAATCAGCGTTTCAAAATTTTTAGCCCGAATATGATTCCCTATGACTCCAATAATTTTTCTAGCGGGATCGATAGCTAATTTTTCTCGCAATAAATAAGAGGTCTCGGCACTTTTGTTTTTTAAATTCGTTCCGTGATAAATCGTTAAGAGTTTTTTTTTATCGGTAATTGATTCTGCGGTAACTCTTTTGGTTTCATTAGAAACGCAAATAATTTTTTTAATTTTAAAGTAATTGTACTTAAATAAAGTGAGTCTTTTCTTTTTTATAGGAAAAGAGGTTTTTTTACTAAAGACAAAAGGAGGTAGGTTATGAAATTTGTCAGCAATAATACATAAAGCAATGGCTGATGGATCGTGGATATGAATGATATCGACTTTTTTTTCTTTGCATAGGGTAATGATTCTTTTAGAATATCTCAGATCTAAATTGTATGCTAAAGGAGCTGTCTCGTAGCTAATTTCAGTTTTCATTAGGCGACTATGAAAAAGTCCGTTTTCAACACATAAAACAATATTTTTGACATCAGGTTGAGTAGCTTTTAATTCGAAGCAAAGATTTTCTATATGGTTTTCGCCGCCTCCCCAATTTTTTACAGCTGACACATGTAATACAGTCATCATTATTTTTTTGCCGAAATTACAATAATAATTTGAAGTCTAAAATGGTATGTGTATTTTTGTTGGTTAATGGCGATTTGGAATTTGGTATCTGGAAGATGCTCGAAATTTTTATTTCGATCTCGCAGCTTTGAAATCAGCTTCTAAACCATAAATGCTGTCTTTAAAGAATAAAATAAAGTACTTAAAATAATTATAATGACAATAAAACTGATGTTTTCTCAGACGGTTCAAAACTCTAAAGAGATCCTTCGCTTTATTAAAGAATTCAATTCTGATTTGGGAACTGTTTTTGGAAATGGAGATAGAAATGTAATCAAACTGTTTGACTTAGATGGGCAGACAATCAATATCAAATCTTTCAAGCTGCCCAATATAGTGAATAAAGTAGCCTATAGGTATTTTAGGAAATCTAAAGCCAAACGTTCTTTTGAATACGCTACTATTTTGTTAGAAAATGGAATAGGAACGCCACAGCCTTTGGCTTATTTTGAAAATTATAATTCGTTTGGATTAAGGGATAGTTATTACGCAAGTGAACATCTTGAAACAGAACTGACTTTTAGAGAATTAGTTGAGGTTCCTGATTATCCAGATCATGAAAATATTTTAAGACAGTTTACAAAATTTACTTTTAACCTGCATGAAAAGGGAATTGAATTTTTAGATCATTCCCCCGGCAATACTTTGATAAAGAAAATTTCAGAGAACGAATATAATTTTTTTTGGTTGATTTAAATCGAATGATTTTTCACGACTTAATGGACTTTGATCTTAGGATGAAAAATTTAAGCAGGCTTACTCCAAAAAAGGAAATGATTGCCATAATGAGCGATGAATATTCGAAGTATTACATAGAGCCGGCTAGTTCTATTCTTGAGAAGATGTGGCAAGCCACAGTGGAATTTCAGGAAAAATTTGCCCGTAAGAAAAGGCTTAAAAAGAAATTGAAGTTCTGGAAATCTTAGCTGTTTAATCGCATTCTTTTCAGTTCCTGAAAACGTATATAAACACTATAGGCGTTCAAATAGCAAATAACAATCCCTTTTTTACCATCTAGTATCCCCATCCTGATGATATATTGATATAGAAATTGATATAAGGGTCTGAAGTAAAAATGAAAAAAAGTAGGCTTTGTTCCTTTGTTTAATTCTTCGACTGCTTTTAATTTACCGTAAACATTCATCTTTTGTTTGTAATCGCTGTAGCTACGATACGAATAGTGAATCAGTTTATTCTCTAATTTACCTGTTTTTCCAGTAACGGTTAATTTTTCATGAACAATCTTTCCTAAATCATACTGAGCCTTTTCTTTCTTGAAAAGTCTGATGATTTTATCTGTCTGCCAACCGCTGAAGCGTAGCTTTGTGTTTTTGAACATGAAGGTACGGTAACAATAATAGGCAGGAAAGGAGTCTTTGTGCTCGATGGTTTTGATGATTTCCTCTTTTAGCTCAGCCGTTAGTCTTTCATCAGCATCTAAAAAAATTATCCAGGAATACGTAGCTAAACTAATTGCATAGTTTCTTTGAACTGCATAGTTTTCAAAAGTATGTTGTACTACTTTTACATTCTTATAAGTTGCCGCTATTACTGCGGTTTTATCTGAACTAAAAGAATCCACGACAATTATTTCATCAGCAAAAGCCAAGTCGCTTAAAACATTTTTTATATTGTGCTCCTCATTGCGGGTGATTATTAAGGCGCTTAAAAATGTTTTACTGGTAGCTATTCCGTTTGTATTTCTATTAATTGTCATTTTGATAGAATGTTTAATAGAAAAGATTTTAGTTTCTCTTTGTATAGCTTAGGTTCAAATTCTTTGTATAAAGTAAGAGCATTCTGTTTAAGTTTCTTTTCTGTTTTTTGTGAAAGTAACTCCGGTTTGTAATCATTCAAATGGACTGACATGTGGTGAATTCCATCTTCTAATGTGGCCCAAATTTTCTTTTCAATCCAAGGGGAGAAGATGATAAAAGAGGGTTTTCCTAGTGCTTTTGCCATATTTATGGCGCCACCGTCATTACCTATAATTAAGTCACATTGATTCAACACGCCAATAAATGATCTTAAATCACCTCCAAGTAAATCAAAATATATTTTTTTCTGGGTTGAGGGCTTGCAACTAGTAAAAACAGTTTTAGCATCATTGATTTGCTTTGGAAAATAATTAAAAAGAATATTCACATCATTATTGTCTGCAATTGTGTCAATTACGGATGTAATATAGTTTAATGGATAGGTCTTCAATTTTTCACTGCCCAAAAGGCTAATCATAACTGTTTTTCGATTTCTTATTAGTTGATGTTTTTCAAAAAGGGCAATAGCATGCTGATTTTCTTCAGGAGTAACAAATAGTTTAGGTAGCGGATCAATTTTCACTGATAAATGAAGTGGTTCCAGAAGTGACAGCCTTCTTTCAATGGCTAAACCCAAATTAGTTTTTGGGAATTCCTCAAACGGGACATTGTCAGTATATAGAAAAGTGCGTCCTTTTTTCTTATAAGATATTTTTCTTTTGGCTTCACTCAGTAATACAATCAACCAACTTTCTAATTTTGAATAGGCGTCAATTAATAAATCATATTTAGTGGCTCTGATTTTGAGTGCTAAATTCAGGAATTCTCTTTTGCTTGTTCGATGCTTTTCTTCAAAACGTATAATCGTATCGATATTTGGATTGCCTTCTAAAACAGGAGTTGTTGATTCATAGACCAAATAATCGATTTGAGCATCAGGGTAGGCGAGTCGCAGATTATTGCATATAATGCTACTTACCAATACATCCCCGATCATTTTTTGTTGTATAACTAGTATTTTCATAAGATAAAAAAAAACCTCCCTTTTTGAGGGAGGAATATACAATATAATATTTTAGTACAAAATAAATTTAAACCGCTACGTCATATTCGCGTAAAGCGTTATTCAAAGATGTTTTTAAATCAGTTGATGGCTTGCGTGTTCCAATGATTATTGCGCATGGAACTTGAAAATCTCCAGCCGGAAATTTCTTAGTATAGCTACCTGGAATTACTACTGAACGGGCAGGAACAAATCCTTTCATTTCAACAGGGGTTTCTCCAGTTACATCAATGATTTTTGTAGATGCAGTCAAACATACATTAGCGCCTAAAACAGCTTCTTTCCCTACGTGAACTCCCTCAACAACGATGCAACGGGAACCTATAAAAGCACCGTCTTCAATTATTACAGGGGCAGCTTGTAAAGGTTCAAGAACCCCACCAATTCCTACTCCGCCACTTAAATGTACGTTTTTACCTATTTGTGCACAACTTCCCACTGTTGCCCAGGTATCAACCATCGTTCCTTCATCTACATAAGCGCCAATATTTACATAACTTGGCATCATGATTACACCACTTGAAATGTAAGCGCCGTAACGAGCAGAAGCTCCCGGAACTACACGAACACCTTTAGCAGCATAGTCTTTTTTTAATTCCATCTTGTCATGGTATTCAAAAATTCCTGCTTCCCATGTTTCCATTTTTTGGATAGGAAAATACATAACAACTGCTTTTTTAACCCACTCGTTTACTTGCCATGCGTCTCCTTTAGGTTCAGCAACTCGCAATTTACCTGCGTCTAATAATTCTATGACTTCTCTGATGGCTTTTGTCGTCGTTTCTTCTTGTAACAAAGCTCTGTTTTCCCAGGCTTGTTCTATAATTGTTTGTAATGAATTCATCTGTGATAATTTTTAAACAAAGATATGTTTTTATAGCAAAAACAAAAACCCAATTTAATTTGAAAATGTTACAAAAATCTCGAAGTGGTGCTTGATGTTGAGGGGGTGTGTTTTTGAATAGAGTAGCAATGTTAGTGTTTCGTTATTGCGAACGCCTTTAATTTACTGGGATATAGGGTATCGGGTTACAGTTTTAGTTAAGCCCATTAGATCTGGACAAAGAGTAAGAAGCTTTTGAATTTGATTCGTTATAAAGGAGAAGGGCCTTGAGAAAAAAGAGATAAGAAGATAAGATTTCTTTTCTTGCTTAGAAACGGAAAATTAAAATAGTTATCTTTGAAAAAAAAATAAAATGCCTAGAGTACTTGCCATAGACTACGGACAAAAACGCACTGGTATTGCAGTGACAGATGAAATGCAAATCATAGCTTCGGGATTAACAACTATTCCAAGTGCAACTGCCATTCCTTTTTTAAAAGATTATTTCTCTAAAGAGAAGGTCGAAGCGGTGCTTATTGGTGAACCCAAACAAATGAATGGGCAGCCCTCAGAAAGCGCTTCTATTATAAAAGGTTTTGTGACTCATTTTACCAATCATTTTCCGGAGATGAAAGTGATTCGCGTAGACGAGCGTTTTACCTCAAAAATGGCAGTTCAATCCATGCTTGATAGCAGGTTAAAGAAAAAACAACGGCAAAATAAGGCATTAATTGATGAGATTTCGGCGACGATTATGCTTCAGGATTTTTTGAATCGAAAAACGTTTTAAACAGTGATTTTTAAGAAGCTAAGCTAAGATCGAACGTTTTCGTAATTTGTAACTTTTCTCCCTTAATTTATAGTTTTTTTTGCAATTTTTAAAAGTACCTTTGCGCTTTAATATTTTTGCTATGTCTGATACAACAATTCGTTCAAATACTGAAGTAGTACTTATAGGTGCTGGGATCATGAGTGCCACTCTTGGATTAATTCTAAAAGAACTTCAACCCGATATAAAAATTGAGATTTTCGAAAGATTGGATATCGCAGCTGCTGAGAGTTCTGATGCATGGAATAATGCAGGAACGGGACATTCTGCCTTTTGTGAGCTCAATTATACTCCTGAAAGTGAGGATGGAACTATTGATCCAAAAAAAGCAATTAGTATCGCTGAATCTTTTGAAGTATCGAGACAGTTCTGGTCTTACTTAGTAGAACAAAAAAAGATTTCTTCTCCTGAAAAATTTATTAAAAGTATTCCGCACCTCAGTTTTGTTTGGGGTGATAAAAACGTGGAATACTTAAAGAAAAGATTTGAAGCTTTACAACAAAATCAACTTTTTAAGGAGATGGTTTTCAGTACTGATTTATCTCAACTAAAAGAATGGATGCCTTTAGTGATGGAAGGTAGAGATGAATCTGAAAAAGTAGCTGCAACTTCTATGGCTATTGGTACTGATGTGAATTTTGGAGAATTAACTAGAAGTATGTTCAATCACTTAAGTCAACTTGACGGTGTATCAATCCATTTCAATCATGAAGTCCAGAAATTAAGTCAAAGAAAAGACAAGACGTGGAGGATTAAAATTAGTGATTTGGCTACAGGCCAAAAAAGGAAAGTATACACTAAGTTTGTATTCATAGGTGCCGGTGGTGGATCATTACCGTTATTAGAAAAAGCAGACGTTCCAGAAGGAAAAGGTTTTGGCGGTTTCCCCGTAAGTGGACAATGGCTCAAATGTATTAACCCTGACGTTATTGCAAAGCATCAAACAAAAGTATACGGTAAAGCTAGTGTGGGAGCACCGCCTATGTCGGTTCCGCATATAGATTCAAGAATGATTAATGGAGAAAAGCAGCTATTATTCGGACCATTTGCCGGTTTTTCAACCCGATTTTTAAAAAACGGATCCTATTCAGACTTGCCCTTATCCATAAAACCAGACAATATCTTTCCGATGTTGTCCGCTGGAATTAAAAACATACCGCTCACAAAATATTTAATACAACAAGTACGTCAATCACCAAAAGATAGAATTGATGCACTGAGGGAATATGTACCGAGTGCTGTGTCTAAGGACTGGGTAATTGAAAGAGCGGGACAACGAGTACAGGTCATTAAAAAAGACAAAAAAGAAGGAGGAATACTTGAATTTGGTACGGAGGTAATTACTACTGCCGACGGATCCTTATCTGTTTTACTTGGCGCTTCACCAGGTGCTTCCACAGCAGTTTCAATTATGATAGACGTCGTGGGAAGATGTTTTAAGGAGGAGTTAGCTTCACCTGAGTGGCAGGAAAAAATTAAAAAAATGATCCCATCTCATGGTCAATCATTAAATGATAATCCAGTGCTTTCAGACGAAATCAGGAAAAATACAGCTATAGCATTAAAATTGAATAATTAAATTTTCACAAAATGAACTCTAATAATTTATTAGAGTTCATTTTTTGTTTTAATTAATACCCGAGTAGTCTTGACTATGTTTTCTGACAAACTAGTTAGCCATATCAACTGTTCTATTACCAGTTGCGTTTCTTGTTTTTTTAATTCAAACTCTTTTTCACCTGTAGTGCTTTCTTCTTGTAATTCGTTAGCACGAATTTTATTTAATTCATTAAACCTGTTGCTCAAATCGGCGTTGATTGGATTTACTATTTGCTCAACATCATCCTCTTTTAATAAAGTTATAGCATCTTCTAGATTTTTAACAACTTTGTCAAAGACAGCATTAAATGCTTCTGAAGCGGCAGATGTTTTATGTGATTGAATGTAGGTTCCTAGAGAAGCGGCAGATGATAACAGGGTATGATTCATCACAGTCAGTTTATAGACTTGTCCTAATTTATTTTGTTTTGATTTAGGTTCTTGAAGCATTCTTTGAAAGGACGCCATTAGATTACCAATTTCAATAAAAGCATGCTTTCGGGCTACACGATACGCACTGGGAACAGTTCCTTTTTTGTTGTAAAACAGGGAGATTTGCTCTAAATAATTTCTATTTGCTTCAATCGATTTTTCTAAATAAACCGGTATTTTCACAAATTCCCAAGAAGGCCATAAAAAGTAATTGGCAAGAAAGGACAAAAGAGCACCAACCAAGGTATCCACTACACGATATTGAATTAAATCTTCAATATTTGGGGTCAGAATCCCATAAATAAAGATGACATAAATAGTGATAAATGTGGCTCCAATCTTATAATTAGTTGGAGTAAAGGAAAAGCCAAAAAGCAAGGCGATAATCGCTAATCCGCCAATAATTGTCGAGTCATGAACTAAATAAAGGACTCCAAAAGCGATAAATCCACCTAAAATTGTACCAAAAATTCTGTGAAAGGTGCGCTGTTTTGTCAACCCATATCCTTGCCTCATGATAACGACAATAGTTAAAACGATCCAGTATGCGTTTTGAAAGGGAAGGACTTTTCCAATAATAAAACCCATCATAATAGTAATTGTGAGTCGAAGGGAATGTCTAAAAACAGTGGAGGAGAAACTTAAATTCTCGATCAGTGTTCGTACCGGATAGTATTGCGGAGTGATGAATTTTTCTAAATCTGTATCTTTTCCTTTTAAATCTTGTAATTTAACAACCGCTGTAAAAGCACGTTCTACTGTTTTATTTATCTCCACTTGTTTCTCGGCGTAGTGCAGCATATTTGTTAGCATTAAAACACCTTCTGAAGCGTAGACTTTTCCTAAATCATTTTCATAGTCTGTAATTGCTAATTCTAAATTATGTAAATCAGCAAGAAGGCTGTGTTTTGACACGTATTTTTCTCCGTTTTCAATACTTTCAGATAATGTCCTTAGGCTTTTGGCAAGGTTGTAAGCCAGTTTTTGGTACGTTTCTAAAACCCTGGGGTGATTGTCAAATTTTTGATGTAGCTTGTTGTGGTCAAATGAAGTAGCAATGGCTAACTCCATAATTTCTACTAACGAAATAAACACAAGAAGTAGTTTTCGATTTCGATTGGTAGAGCCGGAATCAGTTCGGTTCCTGATAAGGATCTCTCTTATATTTTCATGAATGGTGTTTAGTTGCACCTGTAAATTCAATTGTTTTTCAGTAATTGCCTTTCGATCTGAATTTAATTCCCATAAATCACCTCTTAATTTTAAATATTTGGAAGTTAGTTTTATACATTCGGCAATTTGCAGTTCGGCATACCGGTTCGGTCTGATATAAAAGAAAATTAAAGAAACAATGAGGTAAAATAAGCCGCCCAAAAGTATTAATCCTGAATATTGAACTCTGTCCCAACCCGTTTGTAAATGAGCAAAAGCCAACGAGATTGCTATTAAAGCTGAAAACGAAACCATGGTTGCCCTTTGTCCATATACTGAAATCATCGACAAGAAGAACAATAATACAGTTAAAAATGGATAAAATACCCAAGGGTAAGGATAGACAAGGTTTATTAACAAATTGACTCCGGAAACGATAAGAACCGTAACAAGAATTCCGTTAACTTTATGTTTTAGATTACTTGGGATATCACTGGGATAGGTGAAAAAAGCTCCTAGAGCGATAGTAAAACCAATTTTGAAATGGCCTAAATAAGAGAATAATAAAACAGGTAGAACCGCTGCAATAGTTATTTTTAAAGCATTTGTAAAATAAGTACCGTCTGTAAATTTCTTGACGTTGGGAATCATATAAGTGGTATTGTATACAAATATATGAAATGTACGATTTATCCATAGCGGAAAAGGCGTAGATTTAAGTTTAAAATAGAAATAAATGCTAAATATCCCTTAGGAATTATTCATTGTCTAAATTTTTACTATTTTTGCCAACCGTAATTGAAGGACAAAAATCCTGAATTTAGGGCATATAATACTTAAAATAACAATAATGATTTTACCAATTGTAGGATATGGCCATCCTGTTTTAAGAAAAGTAGGAGAGAATATTTCACAGGAACATCCTGACTTGAAAGAAACGATTGCTAATATGTATGACACCATGTATAATGCATGTGGAGTCGGTCTTGCCGCGCCACAGGTAGGAAAAGCACTTCGTTTGTTCATCATAGATACGACACCTTTTAGCGAAGACGAAGATTTAGAGTCAGCAGAACAAATAGAATTGAAAGGGTTTAAAAGAACTTTTATCAACGCAAAAATGTTGAAAGAAGAGGGTGAAGAATGGTGTTTTAATGAAGGATGCTTAAGTATTCCAGATGTTCGTGAGGATGTTTACAGAAACGAAAGAATAACTATTGAGTACTGTGAAGAGGATTTTGTGGTGAAGACAGAAGTTTTTGAGGGGTTAATAGCGAGAGTGATTCAACATGAATATGATCACATAGAAGGAATTTTATTTACTGATAAAATTTCATCACTTAAAAAACGTTTGATTCAAAAAAAACTGAAAAATATTACTGAAGGAAAGACATTTCAAGACTATAGAATGAGGTTTATTGCTAGAAAGGGCAGATAATTAAATTTTAAATACTCTGTTTAGTGATGGTCTTTGGAATTTAATAAAGAATACATACAAATCGAATTCTTAATAATAATTATAACAATATGAATTTAGAAAAAATACTTGCGATTTCTGGAAAACCAGGTTTATTTGTACTTAAAGTGCAAACACGTACTGGTTTTGTTGCAGAATCATTATCGGATGGAAAGAAAATTACGGTAAATTTAAAAAGTAATGTAAGCTTATTATCTGAAATTTCAGTTTACACTTATGAAGGTGAAAAACCATTGGCAGAAATAATGAGCAAGATTGCTGTCAAGGAAAGCAATGGTCCTTCTATTTCACATAAAGAAGACAATGCTACATTAGCAGCTTACTTTAAAGAAATTTTACCAGATTACGATGAGGAAAGAGTATATCCGTCAGATATTAAAAAAATAATAAACTGGTACAACATGCTCCAGGTTAAAGGTTTGGTTGTAGATGAAGAACCTGCAGTTGCAGAAGAAACTCCTAATGGAGAGGATGTTGAAGCTGTTGCAGAAAAACCAAAAAAGAAAAAAAAATTAAGGAATAATACATTCTGAATTTTATAAAAAATCCTGTCTTCTCTAATTTTAGAAGACAGGATTTCTTATTTTTACGCACCCGAGTGGCCAAGGATCGAACCCACCAAGAAAAACCATATGCTATGAATACAAGAGAAACTCAATTGAAGGCCTTTGATAGACTGTTAACTATAATGGAGGAGTTGCGAGAGCAATGCCCGTGGGACAAAAAGCAAACTCTTCAAACTTTACGGCATCTTACCATAGAAGAAACGTATGAATTGGGGGATGCCATTCTGGATAATGATCTGACTGAGGTGAAGAAGGAATTGGGAGACTTACTACTGCATATTGTTTTTTATGCTAAGATAGGAAGCGAAACCAATGATTTTGATATTGAAGATGTTTGCAATGAAATTTGTGAGAAGTTAATTCACCGTCATCCGCATATATATGGAGATACTGTGGTTAAGGACGAAGAAGAAGTCAAACAAAACTGGGAAAAACTAAAACTGAAAGAAGGAAGGAAATCGGTTCTGGAGGGTGTTCCCAAAAGTTTACCCGCATTGGTGAAAGCCAGCAGAATACAAGATAAAGTTAAAGGGGTTGGGTTTGACTGGGAAGAGCCGCATCAAGTTTGGGATAAAGTAAAAGAGGAATTACAGGAATTACAAGTAGAGGTGGAAGCCGGAAATCAAGATAATATCGAAGCCGAGTTTGGTGACGTTTTATTCTCAATGATTAATTATGCCCGATTTTTAAATGTAAATCCCGAAGATGCCTTAGAACGCACCAATAAAAAATTTATCAAACGCTTTCAATATCTGGAGAGCAAAGCGGGCGAATTGGGCAAACCATTGATGGACATGACTCTTGCTGAAATGGATGTTTTTTGGGAAGAGGCAAAGCTTCTAGCAAAAAAGCAGGAATAAGAAAATTTCGAATTTTCAAATATCCAAATTTGGGAAGAGGCAAAGCTTCTAGCAAAAAAGCAGGAATAAGAAAATTTCGAATTTTCAAATATCCAAATTTGGGAAGAGGCAAAGCTTCTAGCAAAAAAGCAGGAATAAGAAAATTTCGAATTTTCAAATATCCAAATTTGGGAAGAGGCAAAGTTTCTAGCAAAAAAGCAGGAATAAGAAAATTTCGAATTTTCAATTTTGTAAAAAAGCAAAAAGTGTTTTACCATCTTTTATCTTTAAAAGTCAATTAAATTATATATGTCGGAAAATAAAATAGGGTTAAAACGTTCTTTGGGGTTAATTGATGCTACAAGTTTAGTAGCTGGTTCGATGATTGGTTCTGGTATTTTTATCGTTACTGCCGCTATGGCTCGTGATATTGGTTCTGCAGCCTGGCTTTTAATAATTTGGTTAGTGACCGGCTTGATTACCGTTGCTGCCGCATTAAGTTATGGTGAATTAGCGGGCATGATGCCTAAGGCGGGCGGGCAATTTGTTTATATTCAGCGTGCCTATGGTAGATTAATTTCGTTTCTGTACGGTTGGACTGTTTTTACCGTCATTCAGACTGGAGTAATTGCTGCAATTGCAGTTACGTTTGCAAGCTATTCTGCTATATTTTTTCCAGTTTTGGACAATACGCTTTTTACCCTAGGAGACAGTTTTGTTTTCCCAACTAGTAAACTATTGGCTATCGCAAGTATTATTATACTCACGTTCATCAATACTAAAGGAGTAGAAAGCGGAAAATTGATTCAGTTAATCTTAACATCGGCTAAGTTAATTGCACTTTTTGCGTTAATTATTTTTGGTTTGTATGTTGGTTTTCACACAGACGTTCTTTCGAATAATTTTGCTAATATGTGGGAAGCCAGTAGCACTGTTTTAAATGGTGATGGCTCAATTACTGTTACAAAGTTAACTGGAATGGCAGTTCTGGGTGCTGCAGGGGCTACAATAATAAATTCTTTGTTTTCAAGCGATGCATGGAACAACGTTACTTTTATTGCAGGAGAGATTAAGGAACCAAAGAAGAATATACCACGAAGTTTATTTCTGGGTACTTTGATTGTTACCGTTATTTATATTCTGGCAAATTTGGCTTATTTGGCCCTGTTGCCCATGCATGGCACTCCGGATGCAACTGGAATCGCGGGTAATGGAATCATGTTTGCAAGTAATGATCGAGTGGGTGCCGCAGCTGCGGGTATGATTATGGGCAATAGCAGTGTTTTCATTATGGCTGCCTTAATTATGGTTTCTACTTTTGGATGCAATAGTGGTTTAATTCTGTCGGGTGGGCGATTATTTTATGCGATGGCTAAAGATGGATTGTTCTTTAAACAAGCTAAGATTTTGAATAAAAATCAAGTTCCAGCGAAGGCTTTATGGGTACAATGTGCTTGGGCTTGTGTGCTATGTGTTTCAGGTAAGTTTGGAGACTTGCTAACTTATGCAACTTTTGCGTCGTTACTGTTTTACATTTTAACAATCTTTGGTGTGTTTATATTAAGAAAAAGGGAACCTAATGCTGAAAGGCCGTATCGGGCTTTTGGTTATCCGGTTGTGCCCGCACTATACATAATTGTCACTACTGCAATTTGTATAACATTACTGGTATATGACACTTTAAACACCGGTTTGGGATTGGGAATTGTAGCTTTGGGCGTACCAGTTTATTATTTCCTGATGGATCATAAAAAAGAATAGGGAGCTACTACGTAGTCATCTTTTTTAATTTACTGGTGTCTTTAATAGTTATCTTTGTACCAACTAGTTCTACTAATCTTAATTTTTGAAATCATACAGTATTCGGATCCATCTTTCGTTTGCTGTCCCTATCATACTGGCTAATTCATCCCTTGATAGTTGAATTTTCAGTGAGTCATCTTCGTTTTTTTCGAAGATGTCATGTAAATAAAGTAATATTTCCGCTAATTTTTCTTTCACCGTTTTTTGAGCCATATTGACTAAATGACTATCAGCTTCTTTTAGATCACCGCAGATTGTTTTCATCACATTCATGGAAAACTGATTGTTTTTATCAAAGAATCCCATAACTTCAGTTTGGGGGATAAAACACACTTCCATATCTTCAAGGGCGACAGCGCTTCAATTAACAGGTTTCTCGCTAATCATGGAACGTTGACCCAATAACTATCCTCTTGTAACTAATTTTACTATTTGATCTTTTCTATTGGGAATCAGTTTAGTAAGTTTACAAACCCTATCCTTTATGCAGAATATTCCATTTACACTTTCTCCCTTTTCAAAAATCACTTCTCCTTTTTTGATAATGCGTGATGTTTTACATCTAGCAAGTTTAGCAAGTTCGTCTTTATTGAGCGCTTTCAGTGAGCTGAACTGTCTAACAATACATTGTTCGCATTTTGACATAATGAAGGAGGCTGTACTTATGCAAGTTTACGCATTAATAAGACAAATATCATATTTTCGTTAAGAATTGTTTAAGAGCCTTACATCAGGTAAAATGAGCAAAATTATGGATACATAACACTGCTTCTATTGTGGTTTAGACAATATTAAAGTAGAGAAAATTACTTTTGACAATAAAAATTTTTGTTGCAACGGTTGTAAAACAGTGTACGAAATTTTTAGTGTCAATGATTTGACGTACTATTATGATTTTGAAAAATCCCCTGGAGCAACGCCGCTTGATATTAATGGTAAGTATGATTTTTTAGAAAACGAAAGTATAGTCTCCAAATTATTGGAATTCCAAGAGAATTAAACCGCTATTATTTCACTTAATATTCCTCATATTCATTGCAGCTCCTGTATTTGGATTTTAGAAAATTTACAGCGCCTTCAAAAGGGGATAAGTTCTTCTCAGATTAATTTTCCTGAAAAGAAGGTTCGAATCACTTATAATCCTCTTGCCGTTTCTTTTGCTAAAATTGTTTATTTACTAAGTGCCATTGGCTACGAGCCTTATATTAGTTTAGAGAACTATGAAGCTGGGAAAAAGAATGTCGATAGAAGTCTGACCTATAAGTTAGGAATTGCTTTTTTTTGTTTCGGTAATATTATGTTGCTTTCCTTTCCAGAATATTTTGAAGTGAACGATTATCGGCTAGACACTTATAAACCGTTTTTTCGATGTCTTATCCTTACGGCATTTTTGTATTCAACCTCCGATTACTATGTTTCGGCTTATAAAAGTATCCGACCTAAAATGCTAAATATCGATATTCCAATTGCTTTAGGGATTATCGTGATGTTTGTGCGAAGTACTACTGATATTGCATTTGATTATGGATCTGGTTTTTTGATAGTTTAACTGGCTTGATTTTCTTTATGCTGTTAGGTAAGATGTTCCAAATTAAAACCTATCGCTTTTTAAGTTTTGAAAGGGATTTTAAATCTTATTTTCCCATTGCCATAACCCGCATAAAAAGCGATGCTTCTGAACAAAGTGTCTCTGTTTATGATATTGTAAAGGGAGATCGACTGCTTATCAGAAATCAGGAGTTAATTCCTGTTGACGAGATATTGATTAGCGAAAAAGCTACTATCGATTATAGTTTTGTAACCGGTGAAGTCGTACCTATTAGAAATAATTCAGGGGATAAAGTATTTGCTGGTGGAAAACAAATCGGGAAACTTATTGAAATGGAAGTGCTTTATTCTGTTTCTCAAAGTTATCTCACCCAATTATGGAGCAATGACGTTTTTCAGAAAACTATAAACCAAAGATATAAGAGCATTACTGATAGTATAAGTAGGTATTTCATTCCTGTCCTATTGTTGATTGCTTTCGCTGCATTTGGCTATTGGATTTTATTCGACACGAACACTGCTTTTAACGTTTTTACTGCAATCCTAATTGTAGCGTGTCTTTTTGCTCTGGCATTGACTGCTCCATTTACAATGGGGAATGTATTACGAATCATTGGTAAACAGAAATTTCACTGAAAAAATGCACTGGTTATTGAACAATTAGCTAAAGTGGATACTATCGTTTTTGATAAAACGGGAACTATTACTACCAATAAAAAGGCGAAAATTTATCATGAAGGACAGTCGCTTTCCAATGAGGATCTAATCAATATTAAAACGGTACTTCGTGGGTCTAACCATCCGTTAAGTAGGATGTTGTATGATTATCTCCCAGAGCTAAAAAGTGTATGTCTTACTGGTTTTGAGGAAATTGCTGGTAAAGGGACCAGGGCTACGATTCAGGGAAGACAAGTGGTAGTGGTTTCAAGCGGCATTTGGAGGAAGTCCAGAGGGGAAGACGACGCTGCAAATGGCAGTTCATGTGAGCATTAATGATGCGTATTGTGGGAAATATTTTTCAACAATCAATATAGAGAAGGATTAGAAGGTCTTTTTAAAAGTTTAAAGAATAATTATCAGATTAAAGTTTTGGTCGGAGACAACGAGGTGGAAAAATCTTCTTTAGAAATGCTGTTGCTCTCTTAAAAATGTAAATGCTGTCGCGCACTACACAGATTGGATTATTGCACACGTGCAAGCAGGTCCGTTGGCGTAGAACGGATTTATGACTTTCGGTATGATTTATTGGTTGATACCAAGAATGACTAAAAGTAAATTATATTCTACTACGCTAGCTAATTTTTACTTTTGGATTGGAACTTTAGGGACTATACTGTATTCCTATGTGTGTAGTGGGTTTTCTACAAGCTTCTATGTGGAAGCAGTTTAATCCGGATGGAACTTTAACGTACGGTAACTTCCTTTAAACCGTTACGCAAATCATGCTAATGTATTTGATGAGTACTATTAGTGGTACGCTTTATCTATCAGGAATGTTAGTATTAGTGTATAATATTGTTGATACTTTAAGAAATGGTGCTAGCCTTAAAGATGAATTAGCTTAAGCTCCTACTTTAGTTAAAATCAATAATGGAAGAATTAAGGAGGGAAAATTTCACCCGTGGTTATAAAGAAAACCTAGTCAGCTAACCATTTTAGCAACAATTGCGATATTAATTGGTGTTGTTCTTCAAACCGTATCAACAATTGTGGTAAAATCGAATATTCCAACTATAGCGAGCGTAAAATCGTGTACGCCACTAGAATTGGAAGGACGTGTTTTATAGATTCGGAAAGATTGTGTGGGTTGTCACTCTCAATCTGTTCGTCCTGTCCGTAGGTTGGTAGAACGTTATGGAACGCAAGCGAAAGCAGGTGAGTTTGTTTATGATCATCCATTGCAGTAAGTAACTTTGGGGTAACTGGTGTATCGTGGAATGGCAACATTATTTTTGAATTAGACCATTTTTCAGGAGATATCAATTTTCATTAATCAAAAGTAGTTTGATTTTATGAAAGTTAAAATGATAATTATCATACTCAGAGTACTGTAACAAAAAAGCCTCTTTCTTTTTTTAGAATGAGGCTTGTATTTAACCGGTGGTATTGTTTTACTCTTGCTTTAGATTTCTTAACTGTTTTAGTTTTTCTTTCCAGACGTCTAAGCCTTCCTTGTGAATAGCTATGTTTTTTCTAACCTCTAAAACAATTGAATTTTCTTTTTTTGCATTTCTGGTGTTCGCAAAAAACTGAATGTTGTTTTCCAATTGGAAAATTTCATTTTTAACTTCATCAATCTTGCGCATCAAGAAAATCTTTTCATTTTCTATTTTTCGGGTATCATTATTTTCTGATAAATGATCCATTCGATTGGCAAAACGCAACAGGTCTGTATCTTTTTTGCTCAAGCTCAATTTATCAAAAAGAGCATCTAGAATTTTATTAAATTTCCCTTCAATATGTCTTCTAGGATAAGGTACTTTTCCAAAATTTTTCCAAGTTTCGATATGTAGTTTTATGGCATCTAAATCTGTTTTATGGTCCCCAGTTAATTGGTATTCCCGTAAGGTTTCCAAATAAGATTTCTTCTTGTCAAAAGCTTCTATTTCTTCAACGCTATGTTCGTCTTTTTGCTCTTTTAATTTGTTGAAATAATGATTGCAGGCATCCTTGAATTCTTTCCAGATTTTATCTGAATGTTTTCTTGGGACATGGCCTATTTGTTTCCACTCGTCTTGAATTTTCTTCATGATTGGAGTAGTGGTAGCAAAGTCAGTGCTCTCCTGTAATTCCTGCGCTTTGGCGACGAGCGCATTTTTCTTAGCTAAATTCTCGTTTTGGTCTTTTTTAATTTCTTTGTAAAACGAATTTTTAAACGAATTGAAATTTCTGACCTCTAATTTAAATGCAGCCCAAGTTTCTTCATTTACTTCTGAAGGCACTTTTCCAGCAGCGAAAAAAGCAGTTCTTAACGTTTCTACTTTTTCAATTTGTGCAAGCCATTGCGAATGAGCATTTACTTTTACAGTTGCCAAAACCGCAATTGCAGTAATAATTTCTTTTTTCTTTTCTAAGTTTTCGAGTTCGGCACCTCTTAGTTTTTCAAATAAAACCTCACGCTTGTCGTGCATTTTTTTTGTCAAATCACTAAAATGGTTCCAGATAACATCACGGTGTTCTTTAGAAACAGGACCTATGTCTTCTTTCCAGATTTTATGCAAGTCTTGTAATTCTCTGAAAGCTTTATTTACATCTGCTTCCTTCACTAATTCCTCAACGCGCGCAACTATTTTTTGTTTTTGCTCTAAATTATGTTTAAAGTCTAGGTCTCTAGCTTCACGGTCAAGATGCAAGTAGTCATAGAAATTTTCTACATGAAAATGATAATTATTCCAGACGTGGTTGTATTTATCTTTTGGTATTGATCCCGCATTTTTCCATCGATCTCTTAATTCATTAAAATGTTTTAAGGTGTCTTTGATGTTTTCCTGCGGATTGATTAGCTCTTTTAATTCCTCTACGATGGCTAATCTATTTTCTAGATTTGATTTCAAGTTCGTTTGCAAACTCTTGAAATGGATATTTTTATTGTCTCTGTAAATCGAGTAGGACTGATCAAACTTTACTTTTAAAGGGAAATGGTATTGAAAATCTTCTGTAGTATCAGGATTTTCAGCTTGGTATTCCTCTTTTTTTTCTTCGATAAAATGACTGTATTTTGCTAAAAATGCTTTTTTGATTTCTTCAACATGATCTTTCACTGACATCACCTTGTCGTTTTCAACCAGGATTTGTAGTTCGTCCACAAGTTGTTCCATCGACAAAGTATCATAATCTTGCATCGGAATATGATGACGCTCTTTTAAGGTTTCGTCCTCGCTTTCCTCTGCATTGGAATCCTCTATTGAGCTTAACGCTTTTTGATTTACGTTTTCAGTCACGGGATCTGTGGTCGCCACTTCTTCTTCAGCGGGTGCTACACTTTTGTCTTCTACAGGTTCCGTTATTTCATTTTCCGGAGTATCGGAAATCGCTTCGGTTTCTGTGATTACAGTCTTCACTTGAACAGATTCATTTGAATCATTTGCTACATTTCCATCTGCTTGTTGCAGGTTGTCATTCTTTTCTTCTAACATTTTTTCAATGTTTAAGGTTCCTATTTTATCGAAAACGAAAGATAGTAAAGGAATATTGAAATACAAAATAATTACCTTATTTATAGTCGTTTTATGGTGTGGTTTTGACTTTTTTGAAGCAATTTCCTGCTATTCGCTATATCTTTTTTATCTCAAAAAAGGAGACGAAAAAGGATGCTGCTGCTATCAGGGCTAGGACGTAGTTGTTTAATTATGAGTAGGTTAATTAATAGGAATAAAAAAGTCCCACCGAAGCAGGACTAAAGATTTTCATCTACGGCATATAGCCTTATTGTGATAAGATTAAAGATTAGAAATTTTAATCAGTTGTAAATGTAAAACAAAAATAGTTAGCTTGCAATGAGGAAAACCGTAAATATCTTAATTAATTTCTTACTATTTTTAGAAACTATTAAAAAAGACAATTCCGGATGGCAAAAATATTAGGTTTAGATTTAGGAACAAACTCTATTGGTTGGGCGATTGTGGATAAAGACGGAAACGATTTTTCTCTTGTATGCAAAGGAGTTCGGATATTTTCTGAAGGGGTGAAATCTGAAAAAGGAATTGAAAGTTCGCGCGCAGCCGAAAGAACTGGTTATAGAAGTGCGCGAAAAATTAAGTTTCGTAGAAAGTTAAGGAAATACGAATCTTTAAAAGTCCTATCTCTAAACGGAATGTGTCCGTTGTCAATTGAGGAAGTTGAAGATTGGAAAAAATCTGGATTTAAAGAATACCCACTTAATCCTGAATTTTTAAAATGGTTAAGAACAAGTGATGACGAAAATATAAATCCTTACTCTTGTAGAGATAGAGCAAGTAAACAAAAAGTTTCTTTGTTTGAATTAGGTCGCGCTCTTTATCATATTACACAAAGAAGAGGTTTTTTGAGTAATCGTTTAGATCAATCAGCTGAAGGAGTTTTTGAAGAACATTGTCCTCAGATTCAATCTGTAATTGAAGATGTAAATACTACAGATGAAATTTTAATTGAATTGAAAGACTATTTTCTTAATACAGGAATACTTGATGAATCTATAAAAGGAGGTTTTAAAAAGGATCTAGATGAAGGAGAAAAAAAACTAAAAACGCTTTATAATTCTTTGGTTGCGATAACAAAGAAAAATGAAAGTGAAATAGAAAAATGTAAGGAAGAACTATTTGCTCGATTAAATAAAAAGGAAGATTTAGGTAAAGTTAAAGGCAAAATCAGTGAGATTTCGCAAGCAATGAAAGACGGAAGTTTTGAAACCTTAGGACAATATTTTAATAGCTTGTATAGTAAAGGCAAAATCAGAAACCAATATACAGCTAGAGAAGAACATTATTTAGCAGAATTTGAGATTATTTGCAAAACGCAAACTATTGAAAGTATTATTGACAATGAGCAGTTACCAGAAAAAAGATACAGAGGTTTAGCTAAGGAATTATATAGAGCGATTTTTTTTCAACGTCCGTTAAAATCTCAAAAAGGATTAATAGGTAAATGTTCTTTTGAAAAAAGTAAATCGCGATGCGCTATTTCGCATCCTCACTTTGAAGAATACAGAATGTGGACGTATTTGAATACAATAAAAATAGGAACTCAATCTGAGAAGATTTTACGTTTTCTTACTCAAGAAGAAAAATTAAGTTTGATTCCAAAATTTTTAAGAAAAAAAGACAATTTCAATTTTGAAGATTTAGCCAAAGATTTAATCGAAAAAGGGGCAAGTTTTGGATTTTATAAATCTTCAAAAAGAGATAGTTTTCATTATTGGTTTAATTACAAACCTACTGATACAGTTTCAGGTAGCCCTGTTTCCACTTCTTTTAAAAATGTAATTGGAGAAGATTGGAGAATAAAAACATTTACTTATCCAACTTTAAATTCAAAAGGAATTGAAGTTAACAGAACAGTAGATTATAAAGATTTATGGCATTTACTATCAGTCTCTACTTCTGATGTTTACTTATATGAATATGCAAAAGATAAATTAAAATTAGAAGATAAAAATGCTAAGTCTTTCAGTAAGATTAGATTAAAAAAGGATTTCGGAAGTTTGAGCTTGAATGCAATCAACAAAATTTTACCGTATGTAAAGGAAGGGTTGTTGTATTCACATGCTGTTTTTATGGCAAATATAGAAGGTATAGTTGATCAAGCTATTTGGAATGACTTAGCACAAAGAAAATATATACAAGATAAGATTGCTGAAATAATATCCAATAATACTTTCGATAATGGGCTTTTAGAAGTTGTAAACGGATTAATAAAGGAATGTAAAGTTGAAGGTGCTTATTATTCTAAAGAAGCAGAACCTACTTATAGAAAAGATTTAAGTAAAAAGTTAGTTTCGTTTTTTAAGTATCATGAGATTAATGATGTTTTGAAGCAAGAAAAAATCTTAAAGGAAGTGTTTCCTGTTTTTATAGAGCAATTAAAAGCTTATGAGTTCATAACAGTAAAACGTTTGGACGAAAAAGTTTTAGAATTTCTAAAAGGAGAAAATGAAGATGGTGAAGTTTTTTGTGGCAATCCGAAGCAGTTAAATAAATTATATCATCCTTCAGATATTGATGTTTTCAAAAAGCAAAAAGTGAGAGATGAGAACGGAAAAGAAACTGGTCAGTTAATTTTAGGAAGTCCATTAACCTCTTCGATTAAAAATCCAATGGCAATGCGTGCTTTGCATCAACTCCGCAAAGTATTAAATGCCTTAATAGTAGAAGGGCAAGTTGATGAAAGAACAAGAATTCATATCGAAATGGCTCGGGAATTAAATGACGCCAATAAACGAAAAGGAATTCAGGATTATCAAAATGAAAATAAGAAAGAACGTGAAAAATACAAAGAAGAAATAAAGAAGCTCTATTTAGCTGAATGTGGGAAAGAAATAGAACCAACGGTTGACGATTTATTGCGTTATCAATTGTGGATTGAACAAGATAGGAAAGAGATTTATGAGAACGGTAATAGTATTAGTATCTGTGACATAATTGGAGACAATCCAAAATACGATATAGAACATACGGTTCCAAGAAGTATTTCACAAGATAACTCTCAAATGAATAAAACGCTTTGTAGTCAAAAGTTTAATAGAGATATTAAAAAGCAAAAAATGCCAATTGAGTTAGTAAATCATTTAGAAATTTTACCCAGAATTGCGCATTGGAAAAAAGAAGCAGAAAATTATACGAGAGAAATTGAAATAATTATTCGCTCCACTAAAACTGCTGCAACCAAAGAAGCCAAAGACAAGAAAATAAGAAGAAGACACTATTTGACTTTAAAAAGAGATTACTTACAAGGTAAATATAATCGTTTTGTTTGGACAGAGCCTAAAGTAGGATTTAAAAATAGCCAAATTCCAGATACAGGAATTATTACGAGATACGCACAGGCCTATTTGAAATCCTATTTTAAAAGAGTGGAAAGTGTAAAAGGTGGAATGGTTGCGGAGTTCAGAAAGATTTGGGGCATTCAAGAAAGTTATCAAAAAGATGGCAAAAAATACTTTATAGAAAAGGATAGAAGCAAACATACCCATCACACAATAGATGCAATTACAATTGCTTGTATGACCAAAGATAAATATGATGTTTTGGCTCATGCGTGGACTTTGGAAGATAAAGAACAAGTAACCGATGCTAGAAAACTATTAGCTGATTCAAAACCGTGGAAAACCTTCAAAGAAGATTTAAAAAAGATTGAAGAAGAAATTTTAGTTTCACATTACACACCAGATAATGTTAAAAAACAATCTAAAAAGATTGTAAGGATACGCGGGAAAAAGCAATTTAGAGATGAATTGTTATTAGATTTAAGCGGAAATAAAATTCCAATTTTTGGAAAAAGAATGAATAATGATGAAATTAAGTCTAAAGTTATAGGAAAAGATTATTTTGAAATTGTATCAAATAATGAAAAGAGTTTTTATGAATTTTTAAAAGACAAAAATGGTGATATAGTTTATAAAAAAACACCATTATTTCAACAAGGCGATACTATTCGAGGTTCTTTGCATTCAGCGGGAAATTATGGAGCGATAAAAATGCCTCAACGAAATGAGAAAAACGAGCCGATCAAAAATGAAAAGGGCGCTTTTATTTTGGAAAAAGATAAAAAAGATAAAGATGTAATTCATTTTGTTGAGAGAAAGGCTTTAACAAAATTATCAGAAAATGACATTAATAATATTGTAGATCCAATTGTTGCTCAAAAAATCCAAAAGGCAGTGAGAGACGGCTTTATTACATTTAAGATGGTTCAAGGGAAAAAAGTAGCGGTAATAAAAGATGATGTTATAATATGGATGAATGAAGAAAAGAAAATTCCAATTCTAAAAGTGAGGGTTTTTGCTACAACAGTTAAAAATCCATTAGAAATAAAAAAACATAGTAGTTTGTCTGAATCGCGACATAAACATAAACAAATGATATATGCTCAAAATGATGAGAACTATTGTATGGCTATTTATGAGTTAGAAGGGAAAAGAGATTTTGAGTTGATTAATTATTTTAATTTAGCTAAACTTCAAAAACAAAGACAAGGTTATTATCTAGTAAATAAGGAAAAAGAAGTTAATGGAAAAATAGTTCATATACCAATTGCAAAAAGAAATGGTAGAGATTTAGTTTTAAAAAGAGGAAAACAAGTTATTTTTTATGATAAAGAAGTTGAAAACCCAGATAATATTTTTGATTTAGAGGATTTAAAAAGCAGAATTTATATTATTGAAGGATTGTCAATTCAAAGAATTGTAAGACCTTCAGGGAAAATTGATGAATATGGTGTTATTATGTTTCGTTATTTTAAAGAAGCAAGGAAAGCAGATGATATTAAAAAAGATAATTTTAAGCCAGATGGTGGTTTTAAATTAGGAGAAATAAAACCAACAAGAAAAATGAATCATAATCAATTTAATGCTTTTGTAGAGGGAATTGATTTTAAAGTTTTGTCAACGGGTAAATTTGAAAAAATATAATTATGGATGAATCGAAACTAACAAAAGAACAAATAGAAAAAATCCAAGCTAAATTGGATAAGGCATCAAAAAGTGGGTTTAGTACGAAAACAAAGGAAGAATTATTAGCTGAAATCAAGAAAAAATTTAATGTTTAGTTTTGTCATTCCGACGAAGGAGGAATCACACATCAAAAGCCTTACGTAAATATAAACCAAAAGTGTAGTTATGAACAACAATATGATAGAGTACAACGAAGGGTATCATACATATTATGTTTATATAATCACCAATACACACCGTTCCTCATATTATATAGGAATGACCAATAATTTGGGAGAGCGGTTGGTTCAACATAAAGAAAATATAGAAAAAGGAATAAAAACTTTTGCATCCAAATACAATATTGAATTTTTGGTGTATTATGAAAAATTTACTTGGGTTCAAAAAGCTATTGAAAGAGAAAAAGAATTAAAAGGATGGAGAAGAGATAAGAAGTTAGCATTAATTCTATCCTTTAATCCCCAATTTGAATTTTTGAACGAACGGTTTATTAGTTCTGACCGTTCTAATAGATTATAGGTTTGTCATTCCGACGAAGGAGGAATCGCATAACGAGAGCAACTAATGTGATTCCTCCTTCGTCGGAATGACAAAACAACAAATGTTCTTTGACATACAGTTTTTCAAACTCTTAAACATCTCAAACCACAACTGAAAGTTATGGCGTCTGCCCAGCAGGGACGCGAGAACTTTCAGTTGTGGTTTGATTAAAGATTAGAAAACACGATATTATCGTCATAGCATCCACTAGAACACTCTAGTTGTGGTTTGATTAAAGATTAGAAAACACGATATTTCTGTTTCGTGGTAGCTTGAAGCGTGATTGTTGTGGTTTGATTAAAGATTAGAAAACACGATATTTTAAAAGTAAACAAAGTAGCTGGGGAAAGAGTTGTGGTTTGATTAAAGATTAGAAAACACGATATTCAAAGCAGATGTTACTTATGTAGATGATCAGTTGTGGTTTGATTAAAGATTAGAAAACACGATATTTCAATAAATTAATCACAAGTTAACGACTAGTTGTGGTTTGATTAAAGATTAGAAAACACGATATTTGTATTGTCATGATTTTATAATTTTACTAAGTTGTGGTTTGATTAAAGATTAGAAAACACGATATTACTAAGATTAAGTGCGTAATATAGTAGTGAGTTGTGGTTTGATTAAAGATTAGAAAACACGATATTGTTGTTAATATTAGCCTTTCCGCTTAATCCGTTGTGGTTTGATTAAAGATTAGAAAACACGATATTCATGTTGTGTTGATGCTGTTGCTTTGTCAGGTTGTGGTTTGATTAAAGATTAGAAAACACGATATTTGATGCCGTTACCGTGACTATAAAATTGGGGTTGTGGTTTGATTAAAGATTAGAAAACACGATATTCTTTGGGTTTTTTTATGTTTAAAAGTTAAAGTTGTGGTTTGATTAAAGATTAGAAAACACGATATTCCACTGTACCAAACATTATACTCACTGAAGGTTGTGGTTTGATTAAAGATTAGAAAACACGATATTTACAAGCATTACGAGTACTATCTTAAGAGGGTTGTGGTTTGATTAAAGATTAGAAAACACGATATTGAACAAGCAATATATAAAAAACGAGCGCCTGTTGTGGTTTGATTAAAGATTAGAAAACACGATATTTTTGGTTAACCTATAATATACCGTGTCTAAGTTGTGGTTTGATTAAAGATTAGAAAACACGATATTTTTGAATTGTCTTTTAATTTTGAAGGATTGGTTGTGGTTTGATTAAAGATTAGAAAA
>NZ_AJXL01000007.1 GCF_000264055.1 Flavobacterium sp. ACAM 123
TTTTTGTATGTTTTGTAGTGCGTATTGTAAATCGTATCGTTCCTTATTCCATCATCATTTCTGGAATAGTTCCCTCAATAATTAATGCTGCTTCAGTGGAAGCAATAATATGTTCTACCGTTACTCCTGGAGCCCGTTCTAGTAACTTAAATCCTTTGGGGGTTACTTCTAATACGGCTAGTTCAGTTACGACTTTTTTCACGCAGCCCACACCAGTTAATGGTAAAGTACATTGTTTAAGAATTTTAGATTGTCCCGCTTTGTTGACATGCATCATCGCAACGATAATATTTTCGGCAGAAGCCACTAAATCCATGGCACCACCCATTCCTTTTACCATTTTTCCTGGAATTTTCCAGTTGGCAATGTCACCGTTTTCAGAAACTTCCATCGCGCCCAGAATAGTGAGATCAACATGTTGCCCACGAATCATTCCAAAACTTAGCGCTGAATCAAAAAAGGAGGCTCCCGGCAATGTTGTTATCGTTTGCTTTCCGGCGTTGATAATATCCGCATCTTCTTCGCCTTCAAAAGGAAATGGACCCATGCCTAAAACGCCGTTTTCACTTTGAAACTCAACGTCAATTTCATCAGGGATATAATTAGCGACCAATGTTGGTATACCTATTCCTAAATTCACGAAATAGCGGTCTTTAAGTTCTTGTGCAATACGTTTTGCAATACCTATTTTATCTAATGCCATAATATTTATGTATTAATTTTTTAATGTATCAATCTAGCAATGTGTCGAATTGTTTTATATAGCTTTGAATTAGCCATTTTTTTTGCTGCTACTGATTATTTTATAAACGATCAAACCAAGTTCATTGACTGTAGCCTTTAAATTAGTATCAAATGGTTAGCTTTTTGCACTTTCACAAATAATTAACCACTATTTAGTTGCTTCTAATTCTTTTGCAGCAATCTTTATCTTATGAATAAAGTCTGCTCTACTTTCTGCATTTTGAGCTGCTTAAATAGTAGCGCCAATACTTGTGCCGTTTTTTAGCAACTGATTTCCGATTACTTTCTACTAATTCACAAAACTGAATAATTTACAATTCTAAATCTACTGATTTAGAAACAGCTACATTCTCTCTGAACATAATTGTGTTTTTTAAATTATTAGATTGGTAAATTGATAAATTGTTTAATTCTTTTTTCTGGTTGTACGTTGCTCGATTCTTTTTTCATATTTCGATCCTTGAAAAATACGTTGCACGAATATGCCTGGAATATGAATTTGATTGGGATCAAGCGTTCCGGCTTCCACTAATTCTTCCACTTCAGCAACGGTGATGGTAGCGGCTCCGGCCATGGACGGATTAAAATTGCGGGCTGTTCCTTTAAAAATCAGATTCCCAGCCGTATCTCCTTTCCACGCTTTTACGATAGCAAAATCAGCTTTGAAAGCCAATTCCATCACATGCATTTTCCCATTAAATTCTCTAACTTCTTTTCCAGTAGCTACTTCAGTTCCGTATCCTGCAGGAGTAAAAAAGGCGGGTATTCCAGCTTGAGCAGCACGACATCGTTCAGCTAAGGTTCCTTGGGGAATTAATTCTACATCCAGTTCCCCAGAAAGCATTTGGCGCTCAAACTCTGCGTTCTCTCCAACATAGGAAGAGATCATTTTTTTAATTTGTCTTTTGTGTAATAATAAGCCAAGACCAAAATCGTCCACACCAGCATTATTAGAAATACAGGTTAGACCGGTGGTTTCTTTTTTTACCAATTCAGCGATGGAATTTTCGGGGATGCCACAGAGACCGAAGCCACCTAACATGATGGTCATTCCGTTTTCAAGCCCTTCAAGGGCAACTTGAACGTTATCTACTTTTTTGTTTATCATAGTCTATTTTTTTAGGTCCGAGCAGCTGTGTTATCAAACAGTTTTAAGTGTGAGAATAGGAAACTGCTGGAAATTCAAAATCAGTAAATGCAATTATTCTTTGTCAGAATAGTATCAATTATAGTTGTTTAATAGTCCGAAAATAATTCGGTTTTTATAGAGCTATATTGAATACATAAGGCGTATTAGAATTCAAATTCATCTGTGCTTTGAAGCGTATCAGTAGTGTCTTTTGCAGCCGGTGCATTGTAACAATCTACTCTTATCGAAAGATTTGGAGGTCTTTCAAATTCTCCTTTTGACACATTTAAATTTTCATCAGCATAACAAAGTTTCATAAAGTAAGCCCACACAGGCAATGCCGCAGTTGCCCCTTGTCCATAAGTAATACTTTTAAATCGGGCGGAACGATCTTCATTACCTACCCAGACGCCTGTTACCAGATTTGGAACCATTCCCATGAACCACCCGTCAGACTGGTTCTGCGTTGTTCCGGTTTTACCTGCAATTGGATTGGTAAACTTATAAGGATAGCCCGTAATTCTGTTGTATCCATAACCTCCACCCTCAGTTCTTAATCTGTTTCCGGATCCTCCCTCGGTTACCCCTTCTAATAATTTAATAATGGCAAAGGCAATATCTTTGTTCAGTACATCATGAGATTCCGGTATTGGCTCATAAATAATGACACCACTTTTGTCTTCGATTCGGGACAAGAACTGCGGTTTTGTATAAACACCTTGATTTGCAAATGTGCTATATGCCGCAACCATATCCTCGACGGTTATATCTACCGCGCCCAATGCAATAGAGGGTTGGATAGGTATTTCAGATTTAACCCCTAATTTATGCGTTAGCTTAACAACCGCTTCAGGACCTACTTTGTCCATCAGTTTTGCAGAAATTGTATTTATGGAATTGGCCAATGCTTTTTTCAAGGTAACCATTCCTATGTACTTGTTGTTGGAGTTTCTGGGTGTCCATGCTTCAGTAACGTGGTGGCGCCCAACAGGCATAGTGAAAGGAGCATCTATTATGGAATCACAAGGGGACATGTTTAATTGTTCGATTGCCGTAGCGTAAACAAAGGGTTTGAATGTGGAGCCCACTTGTCTGGCTCCTTGACCCACGTGGTCGTATTGAAAATATTTATAGTTAATTCCACCTACCCAGGCTTTTATGTTACCGGTTTGCGGTTCCATCGCCATAACTCCTGATTGTAGAAAATGTTTGTAGTATCGGATGGAGTCCATAGGAGTCATAATAGTATCTTTTTCTCCTTTCCACGTAAATACCGTCATTTTTGTTTTTACACCAAAAGATTCGATAATTTCTTCATCGCTTTTGTCCGCAGATTTTAAAACAGCCCAGCGGTTTGATGCTTTCATCGCATTGGTTAAAATGCGTTGCGTTTCCCTGTCAGAGATACCTACAAAAGGCGCGTTTTTGTTGTTTTTTGCTTGAATAAAAAATTCTTGCTGAAGATTTGCCATGTGAGCAGAAACGGCTTCTTCCGCATGTAATTGCATTCTGGAGTCAATAGTGGTATAGATTTTTAATCCATCTTTGTAGATATCATAATCAGATCCGTCTGGTTTTTTGTTTTCATCAACCCATTTTTTCATGTAATCACGAAGATACTCTCTGAAATAAGTGGCAGATCCTTCTCTATGGCTTTCCAGTTTAAAATCAAGAGTAATTGGTAAGCTTTGGAGTCTTTCTTTTTCTTTCTCTGTAATAATATCTCCTTTCGCCATCTGCGCAAGGACTACATTTCTACGATTTTTCACTCCTACAGGGTTTCGTATCGGATTGTACAAACCTGAATTTTTGAACATCCCTACTAATATAGCAGACTCTTCAATAGCTAAATCTTTTGGTTCTTTTGAAAAATAGGTTTGTGCTGCAGAACTTACCCCTACTGAATAGTTCCCAAAGTCATATACATTGCAGTACATAGCTAAAATTTCATTTTTGGTATATTGTCTTTCTAATCGGATAGCAATAATCCATTCTTTTACTTTTTGTACGATTCTAAAAGGCAAAAACTTTGAACCTTCGCCATGGAATAATTGTTTAGCCAGTTGCTGTGTTAAAGTACTTGCACCACCGCTACTTCCAAGACTTGCAATAGCTCTTAACGTCCCTCTTCCATCGATACCTGAATGTTCGAAAAAACGCTCGTCTTCTGTCGCTACTAGGGCTTGAACTAAATTTTTAGGCAAGTCGGCGTATTTTAATTGAGATCTATTTTTTTGAAAATACTTCCCTAACACCACCCCGTCAGCTGAAATAATCTCCGTCGCTAAATTAGAGTCTGGATTTTCCAAGTCTTCAAAGGAAGGCATAGTTCCAAAAAGTCCCCAGGAGGCAAATAAGAAAAAGAGAAGGATACCACCCATTCCAAAAAGAAAAATTTTCCAAAATGTTTTAGTATAATATTTAAAATCTTTATTGGCAGTATCGCCCTGATTGTTGTTTTTTTTAGCAGCCATAAATTATCCTAGTCTTTATTTTCTATTCTTAACCCTACTTCTGTAATTCCTTCTAATAGCTTGACACCGGATATTTTACCGGTCTCCCTGACGGCTTGTTTGATATAGATTTTGTATTCCCCCTTGAATTTTACATTCTCTTTAAAAAACAACTTACTTTCCTTTATGTCCGTAAAGCCGTTACCTAAAAGGGTTCCGTCAGGTTCTGCCATTTGATATTCTAAGGTATCTACTTTTGTATAGCCATTGGGTTTTTCAACAGATACAATCAAAAATAGATTATTGTATTGATAATTGTTATTGTCTCTAAGAGTTATGAATAAATCATATCGTTTTGTGGAATCTAATTCTGGTAAATCGAATGTTATAACACTATCTTTATGCCAGGCATTTCCCACCGATTTATATTCGTCAAAAGCTCTTTTTTTATCACATGAAAAAAAGAGTATTGCAATCAAAAACAAAAAAAACGCTATTTTTTAGCCTCATTTCTAGTAATAATTATGGGTTTTCTTGTTATGGCAGGTTTCTTTTCGTTTGAAACTGGAGGTACGGTGTTTGCCGGTTTTTTAGTGTTTGCGACAATCTTATTATCTCCTGCTGGTTTACTTTCTCCTGTTGGCCTAGGTTTTTTTGTTTGGTTTTTTCTTTTTTTAGGTTGATCAAATCGCGTTAAGCTCTCTTGACCCATCGCATTATTGAAATCTTTTTCTATTTCTTGAACGACTTCAATTGCATAATCCTCAAGTGAGGATACTTTGTTTTTCAATTTGTTTTCGGCGATGATTTCCTGTACTTTTTCAATTTTTAGGATATGCCAATTCGCAAAATTATTAGTGTAAGCAAACCACATTAATCCTTTAAAAATATCTTGTTTTTGACAAATTGCATCACCTTTTTCGGTAACTAATTTGGTTTCAAAATCAGGAAAACCTTTCAAGGCATCCATGTAAGTGTCCAATTCATAGTTAAGACAGCATTTTAATTTGCCGCATTGTCCCGCTAACTTTTGCGGATTCAATGATAACTGCTGGTAACGCGCTGCTGAAGTATTTACGCTTCTAAAATCCGTTAGCCAAGTAGAACAGCATAATTCTCTTCCACAGGAACCTATTCCCCCTAGACGAGCTGCTTCCTGACGGAAACCTACTTGTTTCATTTCGATTCGAGTACTGAATTCTTTGGCGAAATCTTTAATCAAAAGTCTAAAATCAATTCGGTCATTTGCCGTGTAGTAAAACGTGGCTTTAGACCCATCTCCTTGAAATTCAATATCAGAGATTTTCATTTCCAGTTTTTGAGAAATGGCTAATTCACGAGCGCGAACTTTCATAGGTTCTTCCTTTTCTCGTGCCGCAGACCAGATGTCAATGTCTTTCTGTGATGCTTTTCTATAGATTTTAGGAACCTCGTTGCTGTCAGGATTTGCTCCTTTTTTCTTCATTTGGATTTTTACCAATTCCCCCGTCAAAGTAACAATTCCGATATCATGTCCCGGAGAAGCTACAGTTGCCACGATGTCTCCCATACTCAAAGTCAATTTTTCAGTATTGCGATAGAACTCTTTTCTTCCGTTTTTAAAACGAACTTCAACACAGTCAAAGGGGGCTTGTCCAGTAGGTAAGCTCATATTAGAAAGCCAATCGAAAACAGTTAATTTATTGCAGCTATCAGTGCCGCAAGTCCCATTATTTTTACAACCCTTTGGTGATCCACCATCAGAAGTTGAACAACTTGTACATGCCATAATTTTATATATAGTGTTGTGACGAGCACAACTTATGTTCTTAAAAAGATTAATGTGTAAATATAGCATTTTTTAAGTGCATGATACAAAAACAGTAAATTACAACAGATTAAATTTTTCATAAAAAAGCCTATTTCAAGTGGATGAAATAGGCTTTTTAAGAACTTTATGTTAAAAAACAGGAGTTTAAATTTTATACAACTTATCAGATAAACGAATTCTAAAAGGCAATTTGAAGGTGCAGGTATCCCCAGCAACTGCTTTTTCAGCAGTTGCGTCATTCACTAACATTTCTTCGATAATTAATTTTTGCTTACCGGTTGTAGCGCCTATAATCAGGATGGTATCTCCTGTTTTAATTTCGTTTTCTTCTATTAAAAATTGGCCAATACTTGGTTTTGGGTAAAAATGAGTTCCTTTTCCAATGTATTGTTTTGTGATTTTCGGTTCTTTGGTACTAGCCACTTTTGGTACAACTGCGACAAAAGTACCGAGACTTTCTAGATTATTTTTAAAAGTCAATACATCCGATTTTCCTTTTTTGAAAATCTTATTCCCGTTTTTGATTCCTCTGCGAATGGCTTTTTGCTCTTCCTCTGGTAAGCGAACTACATCAATACAGTCTTGTGAACAACAGCCTTCCATTATCTGAGCACATTCCTCACATTGGATAAAAAGCAAATGACAACCTTCATTTAAACAATTGGTGTGCACATCACATGATTTCCCGCATTGGTGGCATTGTGATACGATATCGTCTGTAATTCTTTCGCCTAAGCGGTGATCGAAAACAAAGTTTTTCCCAATGAATTTACTCTGTAAACCTTCCTCTTTAACTTGTCGGGTGTATTCAATGATTCCGCCTTCCAGTTGATAGACGTTGTCAAAACCTTTGTGCTTAAAGTAAGCGCTGGCTTTTTCACATCTAATTCCTCCGGTACAATACATCAAAAGGTTTTTATCTTCTTTATGAGCTGCAAGTTGGTTTTCAATAATGGGTAAGCTTTCTCTAAAAGTATCTACGTCTGGCTTGATTGCGTTGGTAAAATGACCAATTTCGCTCTCGTAATGATTTCTCATATCAACCACAATGGTGTTTGGGTCTTCTAAGAGATCATTGAATTCTTTCGCTTTCAAATGAATCCCGATGTTTGTTACATCAAAAGTTTCGTCTACTAATCCGTCTGCAACAATTTTGTCACGCACTTTTACCGTTAATTTTAAAAAGGAATGATCGTCTTGTTCTACGGCAATATTCAATCGGATGCCTTTCATGAAATCATAGGTGTCAATAGTATCTTTGAAGGCATAGAAGTTATCTGCGGGAAGTGATAGCTGGGCGTTGATTCCCTCGTTGGCCACATATATCCGACCAAGAACCTCAAGTGGGTTCCATGCGAGGAATAAGTCGTTGCGAAATTGTGTGGGGTCTTGAATTTGCGCATAAGCATAGAACGACAAAGTAAGTCTTTGTTTTCCGGCATCATCAATCATGATGGCTCTTTCTTCTGCGCTTAAGGTGTTATACAGTTGCATGCTATAAACAGTTTAAGTGTGAAAAATGATTTTTGCAAAAGTAAGGAAAAGTGACAAAGTGACAAAGTTTCTGAGGTTCTAAGTTTTTAGGAGCTATTTCCAGCTCTCCACTGTATCTTTTATGCCAAACCCTGGCATAAAAGGATGCCGTTTCCATCTGGGCTAGGTAGTTTGGGCAGCTAGAAGTTTATTTTAATTATAAGAGGTTCTTAAAATAAAAAAAGCCCTGAATAAACTTCTGAGCTAATATTTGTATTTTAATCAAGTTACTTATTTGCGGTTATTCACCACATTTTCAGTCAGTATGTGGGATACTTCTCTTAGTTTTCCTTGTTCGTACAACTGTGGCAAATCTTTCAAAGCGGTTTTAACAGGCGCTTCATAATTTACATAATCCTGAAAAGTGACGCCAGCAATTACGCGTGTATTAAAAGCCGCTCTAAAACGTACGCCGCCTTCATTTACTTGGTAATTGTAAGCCAAATAATCAATTTTGTGGTTGTCTTTATTAATCCAATATTGGTATTCATCATTAAAATCTTTTCCGCCACCGTCTTGACCAAATGTTGCGCTTATCACATCGTACTTCTTTCCTTTGATAGTTGTTTCTTCAACGAATTTCGTGTTTACCGAAGCATCATGTAATTTGTGCGGTAGCGTGGCAAAGTAAATAACCGAATTCAACGTTTCAGAATATTTCCCAGCATCTTCTTTATTTAATGTTTGTAAAGTGCTATTGATACTCCTTTTAAACTGGTCTTGAGTCATTACATCTTTAACAAGAGAATCACCTTTTTGAACTTCAGAGGAGTACTCAAAATGGTCTCCATTGTTTATAAAACGATATTTGTTTCCTCTAAAAACAAAAGAATAATCAGCAGTATCGTACAAGCTTCCACCGTGCGCTTCGATGGCGCGATTAACTATAGAGTCTGCTTTTGAGAGCTGTTTTTCGATTCTAATGGTATCGTTTTTTTCGGTTGCTTCATCACTATCCTTTTTCTTATTACAAGACAATAAAAGCGTCGCAATAACACAAAGCATTATTAGGTTTTTTTCATTTTTAAATGTATTGCATTTTATAAAGAACAGCTTAATAAGTATGTGTTTTATACAATTTTTAACGTCGGCGTTCTTTTTTTATGATTTAGAAATAATTTGTCAGTGCTGGGTTTTGCCCGCGCTGTAGCAAAGTATTCTCGTGAAAGCTAATGGTTACGAAGTCTGGGGACGTGGTTTTTACATTTTCTGGTCTTCTTCAACAATTAGTTTCAAAGAGTTGATGTAATCCGTATCAAATTCTATCACTCTTATTTTGTTTGGCTTAAAACTCATCTCTCCTTCAAATATTCCTTCGTCTCCTAAAAAGTCTATTACTATCTCTTCTTCATCCATTTCTATGAGTTTACCCAGATAAACGGCTTTATCGGACTTTGTTGCGATTTGGAAAACTTCATATTTACTCGCTAAAAAATAGATGATGGAAGTTATATCAGTAAGCGGAATTATTTCGGCAGCACTTGTTTTTAATCCTTTGAGTTTAATTACTCTTTCGGTAAATTCATGGTCCTTGTCTTGGATAATGGCCTTTACATTTTTGTTTCTTAATATCGTATATCCATCAATTATAAAATCGACAGGATTATTTTTAATTAAGATCCAATCTTCAGTCCAATCAATAAGAAAACCACTGAAAATGTCTTTTTTGTCGTCAAATTCTATTGTGATTAATTGTCGTAAGTATTTGTCCATTTTATTTTTTTAATTTTATTGAGCGGTTTGTCACTACTGTAAGTTTCGGAATTGTTACGATAAAAGGGCATCGTAACCTTTAGTATATTTATTCAAAAGTAAATATACGTGTTTATAGAACCGACTGCTTGAATGTATTCGCACCAATTGCTTCCCGTAAAGATACTACGGATTTAGTTCTTATTTAAATGTAAAATTCGTCGTTAGGATTCTTTTTAGCTACTTTCGTGTCACAGAATGTAATTCTGCGCTGACGGAAATCGCAATCAATTCGCAAAGATTTATAAACAAATTCAATCATGTTTGTCATCTGGTAGGAATCTCAAATACTGTAATGCTTTTATCGAATTGCTATGTGGGATGGTAATTTAAAGGTTTCCATTGGTTCTGATGCAGGGTGCAATTCTGCGCTCACGGTTGAGGTTTATCTGCGCAATCGGGTTTAAAAATTGGATAGGTACGAAGTCGGGACTACTCATAGCAAGGTTTACTTTTTATTCAATTGTTATCATAAAACTTAATATTTAATTTCTAAATGTAGTTGTCTTCCTTTTTTAAATGCTTTTTTATCCATTTTTAAACCAACAGCAACAGCAACTCCCATAACAAGAGGTAAGTCCAAAGCCAGCAACCCAAGATTGCTCATACTCAATCCTAAACCACCCCGATTGGCAAGCTAAAAGCAGACATTCCAACTCCCATCCAGAGATTTGGATAGTAGCTTTTTGGAGTAACTTTAAGTTCTTTTTCAACTTGCTTTAAAGTTTTGATTTGTTCTAGCTTTATAAGCTCCCTTAATTTATCTCCTGTAAGTGACGAAGAGTTTAGTTTTTCAATACTTCCATGAATAGATTTGATAATGTTTTGAGATAATTCCCTTCTTCTAATTCGCGTAGAGGTTCTCCAAATTAGGAATAAATTCTATCTAATTTAACGAGGCTCGTTATATCTTGTCTCTTTTTTAGTTTAATGTTATTCATATTGTTATGTAAAGTTAATTGCTTAGCAATAGGCCTTATTAAAGACACATCTTTTTTGGACTAGCTGTTATTTGATGAGTAAATTATGAATAATTAATTGTAAGAAATTTTATATATTTTTTCCAATCTTCATTTAGAGTAGGCACGTTTTTAGCCCAGATGGGTATTACATCCTTTTTCTAGTCTTGTCTTTTGGACGTGTTCAGAAAAGGTATAGTATGCACCTGACCCGAGCGAAGCGAACTGGCGAAGTAGAATAACTCCAAATAAAGAAACCACGCCGGGACGTGGTTTTAAACAATACTTTTTTGACTGGGTTAACAGTTTATTTTAGCTATTTAGCCCGCAAGACGTTAACGTTTTAACTGGTTTTATCTTGAAGCCTCTTTTTTACTTTTATTTAATATACACAAGCGACTCTGATTTTTCTATGAGTTCTCCTATTGGTTCCGCATAAAGCCCCTTGCTTTTTAAAATTGATTCCACTTTTTGGGCAGCCTCTTTTTTGACAGCAATCAATAGTCCGCCACTAGTTTGTGGATCACATAAGATATGGCGTTGCTTTTCATTTTCAATGTCAAGTTTATGACCGTAACTATCCCAGTTTCGAAGTGTACCGCCAGGAACACATTTTTTATCGATATAGTCATGAATCTCATTGAAAACAGGCACTTTGCTATAATTAATAATAGCAGATACATTGCTTCCTTCACAAACTTCAAGCAAATGGCCCATAAGTCCAAATCCAGTTACATCAGTTAATGCGGTTACTTCTTCCATTTCGGAGAGTTCTAATCCTACATCATTTAAAATAATCATCGAATTAGCAGCAATGTCTTTATGTGCGTCTTCTAAAAGGCCTTTCTTTTGTGCCGTAGCTAAAATTCCAACACCTAAAGGTTTGGTTAAATAAAGGACACTTCCTGATTCTGCTTTATCGTTGCGTTTTAAATTAGAGATTATAACTGATCCAGTAACTGCTAGTCCAAAAATAGGTTCTGGATTATCAATACTATGACCACCAGCAATTATTATTCCTGCATCAGCGCATGCCTTTCTGCCACCTTCCATTACTTGAGCGGCCACTTCAGGGGCTAACTTATCTATGGGCCATCCTAAGATTGCAATCGCCAGTAATGGTTTTCCTCCCATGGCATACACATCGCTTAAAGCATTAGTAGCTGCAATCCTTCCAAAAGTGAAAGGGTCGTCTACTATGGGCAAGAAAAAATCGGTAGTACTGATGATTCCCGTGCCATTTCCCATGTCGTATACCGCAGCATCATCCCTAGTGTCGTTACCTACTAAAAGACGGGTGTCTTCCATTTTTGGGCTATTAGACTCTAATATGGTAGTCAATACTTTTGGTGATAACTTGCATCCGCAACCTGCACCGTGACTAAAACTTGTTAGTTTTATACCTTCGTTCATTTTTTTTAATTTAGTAAGTTTTATTAAAAAACCAGCCGTTTCCTCAGGATTGACGGTAGGGGTTTTAAATTCTAGAATTCTAGAATCTTCGCGTTTTTGTAATCCCTTTAGGTAGTATTTATCATAATATAGTAGGGTAATAGCTACTACTTTATAATAGTTCTTCTTTTCAAGCTCTTCTTGAGCAAATTTGGCATTGTCGTATCCAAGTCTTTTAGTGATTCGACCAATAGCATCGGCTAATTTGTCTTGATTAAGACTTGCGTAGGTGGTAACAAGGTGTTTTATTCTTTCCTCGAGAGGAACGTCTAAAAAATAGACGGGCATCTCTCTCATTTTAGAATAAAATGCATCAGGAATCGCTACTTGGCCAATTAACCTACTTTCGTCTTCAACCCATATTGTTTGATTAGGGTCTAAAGTTCTGACTATTGAGAATAGATTATTTTCAAATTGCTCCGTTGTTGGCTGCGGCGGAAGGTCTATCCCCCCGAAAGCGGAGCCTCTATGATTAGCCAATCCCTCCAAATCAATTACTTGCTGCCCTTTCTTTTTTAAAGAATGCAGTATCTCAGTTTTCCCCGTACCAGTATATCCACCTAGAATTTTAAGATTAAAGGGTTGATCAAAAAATTGTACTACATAATTGCGGAAAGCTTTGTACCCTTTTTCAATAACGTAAACTTTTTCAAAACCATTTTCGATAAGATGGTCAGCAAAAGCATTACTTCTCATTCCTCCACGCCAGCAATGAATAGCCACTTCTTTGTTAGGTGCAATTGCAATGGATTTAGTTATAAAATCATTTAGTTTGGGTTCTACATACCCAAACCCAATTTCAATGGCTCTTTCTTTTGACTCTTTTTTATATGCAGTGCCAACTACTGCTCGTTCTTCATCAGTAAATAATTCAAGATTAGTAGCATTTGGCACATGTCCTTTAGCAAATTCTCCAGGCGACCTCACATCAATAAGTGGGATATGCTCTAAATTTTGAAAGTAGAAGTCTATGGAAATGATTTGTTTCATTACAAAGTTTATATGATCCATCAAAGATAAACTTATTATAGAAAGCAAGCTTCTATTTTTCTAGAAGTAAGAGCAATAGTTTTAGTATTAATTGCATTAGCTGTATGTGCAAAGTTAATATTAAACGAATTTATGTCTTAGTTCAAAATGCTTTGGTATAATGCCGATAGATTATGCCGATTTTTCGACATAATAGAAGAATTTGAAGAAGGTACTATTGGAATTAGTGATGCAATGCAATGCTGCGCTAACTACTTTGATTTATCTGATTGATCGGGTAAGGTTTAGGAAGGAGGAAGACTTCAAGCAGTGGGTGACCACTATATTTAAAGAATACGTCAAAGAGCTGTGTGATTTAGCATTTTTCATTTGCTAATCATTTCCTAAAACAGGGTTTAGTAATTTTAAATTTTTAGTATTTAAGAGCTATAGTCATTTTCAGAACGCCGCCATCATATAGAAATTCAGCATCAGAATAGGAAGGAGCACTCAATACGATTTTTGCACCAGAAGAAAAACCATAACCTTCCTTTGGAATTCCAAACATGTTAGTGTCAAGTTCACCGTTGTGGTTTTCATCATGAATCACTACAATCGCATATTTTCCTGGTAGAATATCTGAAAATTCAAAACTCGCGTCTGCTCCGCTTATTTGTGTTATCATAATCTTAGGTGCAAATTTCAGAAATTTATCCGGAAAACCTTTTTCGGATTTAAAAATAGCGCAGGCGATGGCTCCAGTATTGTTAGCAATATTCTGAATTTTCACATTAAGCGAGGGACATTCTGTCTGAGCAAATCCTTTTGACGGCAGCCATAAGAAGATAAGAGCCAACCAAAAAAGCGGCCGTGAAAATTTTCGGAAAACCTGATGTATTACCGAGTTACGATTATTTTGAGAGAAAAACATAAAAAGCAGATTGTTTAACATTTTGATTTGTCTTTGATACATAATCTAAGTTAATTATTATGTGTTTGAAATACAAGTTATTAACAGCTATAAATATTTTTTTATAGATTTTTTAATTTTTTTCTCATTTGTGAGGTCTTATTTATGTCAGCTGGTTAAAGTTAAGGGGCGGGAATAAGAATGTGTTGGTGGCAGCTTTCTTGCTTGTCACTTTACATCTAAAGTGTTGCATTTATATCAGTTGTGTGCTAGTTGCGATAATCGATGGTGGCTACATTTATCCTGGTAGTACAACTAGTATAAGCTCTACGTGGGCTTAAGGATCGCGCTGGCGTAGGTCATATCAAGGGAGTTTTTTAAAATAGCATTGAAAAAATTACAGATTGTTACTGCTTATGGGTATGAGTAAGATGGTGTACTTTATGTTAAACAAAATAGGTTTGGCATCAGCAGTGGCTTGAGTTATGAGGAAAAGGTAGAGATCTATCAAACAGCAGTTTGATTTTGTTTTAAATAACACTTCGAAGAGCTGCATGTCGGTTGATCGGTTCCGTTCAACCAAGACTTCATGTTGGGTTTTCTAGACTACCTAATCCTTAGTTGCTAGCAGCAGTTCTTTATTCTTTAGTATTTATAAAAACAGCATATTGGTTAGCAGTTCGGTTCTTAAGCACAATATAACCTTTTATATTTTTCATATTAATTGTATCTGTAAATAATCTTTCAATTTCTTTACCGTTTAGTATGTATCTTAACTTTTTAATTTCTGGTTTTGGTTCTTGTGTTTCCATGTAAACGTTTGCTCCATTTATTTTACCTTGTTCTCCCCAAAATTCCTCAATCATATCTGAGTTTTTTGGGGTAATAAATAAGCCCTTCCGATTTAGATTGTTAAAAATAGGATGTTTCAAATCTACTTTGGAATATATTTTAGCTGATACTTGTGAGATTACAATTATTGGGTCATCTTCGATTAAAGATTTTTTCATCACTTCTTCTGCATAATTCTTAAGACTAACTTTTTGAGATACTTCTTTTATTCCTTAATTACATGATGCCACTAAAAATAAAATTAGTCAATGCAAAAAATTGTTGCATCGATGTTATGTGTTTAAATTGTTGATAACTAGTGACGATCATCAAATATAAATCTTTTTCGTACTAAATATTACTTAGAAAGTAGATTAGTTATGCCATTGCCAGAGCAGAGTTATAGCGTACTATCGTCAAAATTTTGTAAAAGAGTAATTGTGAGCTAGAACGTTTATAGCCCAGATAGAAGTGGAAATCCTTTTTTATTCGCTTTTTAGCGAGAAAAAAGATTGAAACGAATAGCTGGAAATTGCTTCAAATAAAAAAAACCACGCCGAGACGTGGTTTTAGATTGTGACTTTTGTCGGGATTAACAGTGCTCGTTGTAAGCATCTTGTAAGTTCTCAGCAATCAACTCAGCTGGACGACCTTCAATGTGGTGACGTTCCAACATGTGGACTAATTCTCCGTTTTTGAATAAAGCCATAGCTGGAGATGATGGAGGAAAAGGGAACATGTGTTGTCTTGCTGCGTCTACAGCGTCCTTATCTACTCCTGCAAAAACAGTAATTAGGTGATCTGGCTTTTTTGCTCCTGCTAAGCTCATTTTTGCTCCTGGACGTGCATTTCTAGCAGCACAACCACATACAGAGTTCACTACAACTAATGTAGTACCTTCTGCTTTCATTGCGTTTTCAACAGCCTCTGCACTATGTAAATCTTGAAAACCTGCAGCTGTTAATTCAACTTGCATTGGGGTTACCATATCTTGTGGATACATATCTTTTATATTTTTAATTTGTATTATTTATTAAGCAAAGTTACGAAGTTTAGGATTAAGTCCTTGGAGAGAATTATAAAGTTTTGTTATAGTTCAATAGCCATTTTTCGCGTTATTTCGTAAACTATATTTTAATTAAAACGATAAAATAAAAGCACTAAAGATAGCGCAGACTCCTCCCTATAGCCTTGATGAACACAAGTTGAGGACATTTTGATATAACTTTCAAATCTTCAAAATAAGAGGTCTCTTCATCTAAGAATTTAAAAACTAATGCAGGACTCCCTTTTTTAAAAATGGACGAAAAAATTCGTGCGCCTAATTCGTTGTGTTTGTCTAAAATGTTCAATAATAGCAAATCATAAAACCAAAACTTAGTTTTCGTATGAAATTCTCGTAATTCTTTGCTTTTTTGAAGAAAGGCGACTAATTGAGTTGACTTCTTGTCAGAATTTTTGAAGGTATAGCCCGTGCTTGCTTTTGTCCATCCGCCTGCGGTTCCTATATTTAGGACGCGTTTGGTAGTTTTGTTCATGAAAGGATAGCAGGTCATGGGAATACTGCCTTGTTCTTTTTCAATTATTTCGAAATTTTGAATGCCTAGTTTTTGAATGTATAACTTGATTTCCTGCTCGTATTCCTCTTTTGTTAAAAGCTTGTGCGAAAACAGAGTGTATTCCAATAAAGCTTCAGTGGTTGAAGTAGGCAGTACATACATAAAACGAGTATTTCCTTTTTGCTCAACTGAAAAATCCATAAAAGTAGCTTGCTCTGGATTGAATACGGGTTCTTCACTTTTTATAAACCAACCTATAAAATGTTGTTGTAATACGGGGTATTTAGTTTGACTTTCCACTTCTGATTTATTGTAAATACTGTTGAAAACGGTATCACAGGTGTACGTTTCTTTTTCAGTGGCTACGAAAACGTGGTTTTCTAATTCATTTATATCAGTCACTTTTTGATTGACATAACTGATGTTTTTTTCACTTAAAATAAAATCAAAAACTTGATTGTAAAAATCCAAGCCACGAATCATGTTATATTGATAAGGTTGCAAGTCTAAATTTCGCTTAAAATCACCATTGGCAAAAAGTGCTGAATTCCATTTTTTTGAAATGGATCGTTCCCAGTCCCCTTTTTCTATTTGCCAAAAACACCAAGTACGATCATTTGTTTTTTTTAAGTTTTCATCCAATAATAAAATGGTTTTTTCCTTAAACTTCCCAGATTTAGCCATTTTATAGACTGTCATCAAAGCGGACAAACCGCTGCCCGTGAAAATGTAATGGTAGTGCTTCATATCAGTTTTAGAAATTCTTATCAAAAATAGGTAATTAATTTATTTTTCCAAGGATAGAAATAAGGTCTTTCGTTTTTATATAGGACTGTTTATGGAATAGAATGGAATAATTGCGATCTATTATAGTGATTGTAGGGTAAGTTATCTGGTTATTAACTGTAGATAGAGCAATGGCTAATTCGTGCACTCCCGTGTTTGGCCCCGTTGGTTTGAATTTAAAAGTGCGGTCGTTGAACGCGATATCATTCTTACTTTCGGCGTCTAATAGAATGAAATAAAAATTTTCATTTAATATCCTAATAACTTCTGGATTTTTAAAAGTGATATTTTCCATCATCTTGCAGTATTTACACCACGAAGTATGAACAAAAACTACAATAGGTTTTGGGCTTTCTCTCGATAGCTGTTCCGCCTCTTCGAAGGAATAGTTTTTCAATTGGGCAAAACCAGCTGGAATCGTTAGCATAAATAGGAAGAATATAAGTAGTGATTTTTTCATCGCTGTTTTAGTATTTAAACATATAAGTCATTAGAAGCTGTTATCTATAAAAAGGTTTTATTACATAGAGTCATAGAACTCCTGTTGTTTTTAAAAAGAATTAGGGGTAAGTTTCACGTAGTTAAACTGTATTTATCATTTTTGTTCATTTATTTCCCTCGTTTATTGCTCTATTGTTCTATTAAAAAATTAAATATCTTCCTTTATAAGAAAAGAATCTATGGTTTTATGTGGTTAAAAAACAAACAAATACAATAACTCCATTAAAAATTATTTCAAAGTATAACGCAATCCAAAAAAGCTTCGGACTCCTTGATTAGGTCCGTAAACATAACCAGGGTCAAAGGTTAAAGCATAAGGGTTGTCTGCTGTCACTTGTGCATTGCCGTTTGAATCATATGTAACATTTTTATCAAAAGGATCGTTGGCTCTTGCTATGATAAATGGATTTCCCCTGTTTGGTGTCCAGTTCAGTAGGTTTTTTACTCCAGCATACAATTCTAAATTTTTGAACTTATTAAAAGTGAATTGGATATTCTGAATGCTCCAAGTAGGCGAATATTCGCTTCGAGGATCTAAAGGTCCTAGTAATGGTAATCGCATAGGGCCATAAAGATTTCCGGTATAGTCAATATCCAAAAATAGTTTATCCAAGCGGTAAGAGATGGCCCAGGTTCCCGTAACTCTTTCCGTAAGTAATTGTCTTGTCTTGATATTGTTTTCTGTTTTGGTCACATCCATATAAGTGACGCCTAAAATCATTTTTAGTCCATTGTTGAAAACCAAATCAATATTAGTACTAACACCTTTTGTTACGGCATAACCATTTAAATTTTTATAGATAATCTGGTTAGGGTTGCTATCGTAATCCGGAATAATAGAATTAGAAAAACGGGTGTACCAAGCGCTGGTTTCCAGTCCTATGAAGGTACCATTTTTAGTATACATTTTTTTTAAATAGTTCAAATTGGCATTGTAAGAACGTTCTGGTTTTAATTCCTCTAGAACAATGACTTCGCGAGAACCCGTTAGAGCTGCATGTTCCTCGGTGAAAAGATTTACAATTCTAAAACCAGTTCCGGTGTTAAAACGCAAAACGTTATTATCATTAATTTTCCATTTGTAGGCTAATCGAGGCGTAAATATAGCACCGTGATTGCTGTTGTAATCGTAGCGTGCCCCTAAAAGGATAGTCTGTTTTTCTGCTAAGGTGATTTCGTCCTGCACAAACAGACTCGGAATCCAATTGATATCCTCATCAACTGTTGCGGTTGTGTTGTCATCGTAATATTGGTAACGAAGGGCAGTTCCAAAAAGTAAGTCATGAGTAGTAATTTCTTTATCCCAGGTCAACTGCCCAAAGCCAATGCGCTGCTTGGCGCGGTAAGGCATATCACCATAAATGGAATTCTGGTCGTGGTCCGTATAAGAAAACGAAAACAGCATTTTTTCTTCAATGGGAAGTTCATAAGCACCGAGTAATTCCCAGCGTTTTGTGTAAATGCTTTCGCCATACACCTCAGTTCCGCCACGGTATTTTTTCTCCCATTGCAATTCGCCTCCCCATCTGTCTTCATAGAAATAGCGTCCCGCCAGAGAGAATAATTTATTGCTCATTCTGTTGAAATTCCATTTTTGGAAAACTGAAATCCGGTCCTGCAGTGTTAAGTCGGTGAAGTTGTCCTTGTTGTTGTCAATTGGGTTGCTGTAATTGAAATAATTAATTCCAGTTAAAACGGCGGCGGCCTTGCCAACATTTGCTTTAAAACCGATGTCGATATTCACTTCGCCCCAGCCAGTGGCAAACGCATCAGCAGAGAAAACAGGCGCATTTTTCGGGTTTTTTGTAATGATGTTAATCAATCCTCCCACAGCTTCACTTCCATATAAAGAGGAAGCGGGTCCTTTGACGATTTCAATGCGCTCTAACAAGGAGTTGGGAATTCCAGACAGTCCATACACTGTCGAAAGTCCACTTACAATGGGCATTCCGTCAATTAAAACTAAAGTGTAAGGCCCCTCTAGTCCATTGATATGAATGTCTCCAGTGTTGCAAACATTACAATTCAATTGCGGCCGAACCCCATTTACATTCTGTAATGCTTCAAAGATATTTGCCGTTGGATTTTTCTGGAAAAACACGGGTTTATAAACTTCTACGGGAACGGGACTTTCTAAACGACTGACTGGTTTCAACGTCCCAGTGATTACGATCTCGTCGAGGGTATTATTCTCTCTTAAAGTAAAATTCAAAATAACCGCAGTAGTATCGGCAATTACGATGCGTTGACTTTGGGATTTAAAACCGGTATAGGAAGCGGTAATTTCATAGTTTCCCACTGGAACAGTATTAAAATGATAAGAACCGTCGACAGTGCTGGTTGTTGAACTTTTAGAATTTTTCAACACAATATTGGCTAATGGCAAAGGCATACCGTCAGTAGTTACCGTTCCCTTTATGGTGGTTTGAGCAAATGAAATGGTATTGATTAGAATACAAAAAAGCAAAATTAGATTTTTCACAACTATATTTTAGCAATAGATTAAATAAATATTTAGGCAAAGCTAAAAATTATATTTGATATAACAAAAAACATAATTACATTTGCCTCAAATTGTTATTATATGGGAAAGTCCTTAGAGGAAGTAAACGAATCAGTTTCGACTCTAAATAAGAAGTCAGCTTTTAGAAAAATTTTAGCTTTTTTCGGTCCTGCATACTTGATAAGCGTTGGATATATGGATCCAGGGAACTGGGCGACTGATCTTGCAGGAGGAAGCCAATTTGGGTATTCCTTACTTTGGGTTTTATTGATGAGTAACATCATGGCTTTGTTGCTTCAAAGTTTAAGTGCACGACTAGGAATTGTTACTCAGCGTGATTTAGCTCAGGCTTCGCGGGAAACGTATTCGCGATTTATCAATTACATTCTATACTTTTTGGCTGAAGTTGCTATCGCCGCCTGCGATCTCGCTGAAGTATTGGGAATGGCAATTGGTATAAATCTATTGTTTGGGATTCCACTTATTGAAGGAGTACTGATTACGGTACTGGATACGTTCCTGTTATTGTTTTTGATCAATAAAGGCATCCGAAAAATGGAGGCTTTTATCATAGCGCTAGTTATGGTGATCGGGGTTTCTTTTATTTTCGAAATGATTTTTGCACAACCTAATATGGGGGATATACTAAATGGTTTAATTCCTTCGATGCCTAACGAATCAGCATTGTACATTGCAATCGGTATCATAGGGGCTACCGTAATGCCACATAATTTATACTTGCATTCTTCTTTGGTGCAAACTAGAAAATTTGACAGAACCACGGAAGGTATTAAGCAGGCTTTAAAATATAATTTTATAGATTCGACGATTGCGTTGAATTTGGCTTTTTTTGTAAATGCAGCGATATTAATTTTAGCAGCGGCTACATTTTATAAAGTTGGGATGTATGAAGTTGCTGAAATTCAGGATGCACACAAGTTTTTAGCGCCATTATTAGGGACTAAATGGGCCCCTATTTTATTTGCGGTTGCCTTGATTGCCGCGGGACAAAGTTCGACGATAACAGGAACATTGGCCGGTCAAATTATCATGGAGGGCTATCTTAATTTAAGGATTCAGCCTTGGGTGCGTAGAATAATCACTCGATTGATTGCCATCATTCCGGCAGTTGTCGTAATTAGTATTTTTGGGGAAGGAGTGACTGGAAAATTATTAATCTTGAGTCAGGTAATTTTGAGTTTGCAACTGGGTTTTGCCATTATTCCGCTGATTCATTTTGTAAGTGATAAATCTAAAATGTATGGATTTCATATTAGTAGAACCACACAAGTAGCATCTTGGATCGTGGCTTCGATTATTGTGGCACTGAATGGAAAATTAGTTTTTGATGAAATAAGTGGCTGGTTAGAGGTTTCAGAAAATCCTATTGTTTTATGGCTTACAGTGGTTCCACTAGCAGTAAGTTTCTTGATATTATTACTGTACATTGTCTTTAAGCCGTTTGTTAAGAAATCAAAAATCGCAATTCAAAACCATTCTCCACATAATTTAAAACTGACCTTTTCTAAATCAGAAGGTTATGCTAAAAAAGATATTGCTGTTTCTGTTGATTTCTCTTCTGCGGACGAAATCGCATTGAACAGTGCCTTTGAATTAGGAGGTACAGCAGCTAACTATACGCTGATTCACGTAGTAGAAACGGTTGGTGCGATGATTTATGGAGAGAATATTGATGATCATGAAACATCAGTCGATGAAAAATTACTGGAAGAATACAAAGCAATTCTATCAGAAAAAGGATTTAAAGTAGCGATTCAACTGGGCTTTGGTAAGCCAAATAAAGTGATACCAGAAATTATTAATGAAGGGAATTTTGACGTTTTGGTCATGGGAACTCACGGGCATACGGGATTCAAAGATTTACTTTTTGGAACTACCGTTGACAAATTGCGACACAAGATTTCTATTCCATTGTTTATAGTAAAAAATTAAAATAATAAGGAGCTTAATCCCGCTATCCGCTCTATCTTTATTTTTTTAAAGAAAAAAAATAAAGGATGCCGTTACTATCGGGGCTAAAAAAAATATAAAAATGACATTCTCAGAAGAAAATTATCTTAAAGGTATCTATCATCTTACGGTCGTTTCCCACTCCGAAGTGAGTACTAACGCCATTGCCGAAATGATGGATACAAAAGCATCCTCCGTCACCGACATGCTCAAGAAATTAGCCGAAAAAGATTTGGTGAATTATATAAAATATCGCGGAGTTTCCCTGACAGAACGGGGCAAGTTAGCTGCCAAAATGATTGTTAGAAAACACCGTCTTTGGGAAGTTTTTTTGGTGGAAAAATTAGATTTTTCTTGGGATGAGGTCCATGAAGTTGCGGAACAATTAGAACACATCAAATCTGAAAAACTAATTAATAAATTAGATGATTTTTTAGGAAATCCTACCGAAGATCCCCATGGCGATCCGATCCCAAATGCCGAGGGACAAATCTTAAAAATTGACAAGCAATTGCTTTCGGAACTAGTTGAGAATCAAAAAGGGATTTGTGTGGGAGTGAAAGATACTTCATCAGAGTTTTTGAAATATTTAGACAAACAAGGTATCGCTTTGGGCTCTATAGTAGAGGTAGTAAGTAAAGAAAGTTTTGATTTGTCTGTAAAAATAAAGGTGGATGACAGGAGTTTATCGATTTCAAATAAAATAGCAAGTAATTTATATATCAAATAGTTATGTTTCAATCTATAGTTGATTATTTCACAAGCATTGACCCAATATTAGCCGCTTTCTATGCGAGTTTATTCACTTGGTTTCTAACTGCTTTAGGGGCTTCTTTCGTTTTTATGTTTAAAACAATGAACCGTGTCGTGCTTGACGGAATGCTCGGGTTTACCGGAGGGGTTATGGTTGCTGCTAGTTTTTGGAGTTTATTGGCTCCAGCTATAGAAATGACCGGCGGTGAAGGTTTTGCTAAAGTCATGCCTGCGGCCTTTGGTTTTTTCCTTGGTGCTTTATTTATTTTTGGGATTGATAAAGTATTACCCCATCTTCATATCAATTTTAAAATTAGCGAAGGAATCAAATCGCCATGGCAAAGAACAACCTTGTTGGTCTCTGCAATTACACTTCATAATATTCCGGAAGGGTTGGCTGTTGGCGTTCTTTTTGGTGGAGTCGCAGCTGGGATTCCAGAAGCTTCTATCGCTGGTGCTGTTACATTAGCTATAGGAATTGGAATTCAGAATTTCCCAGAAGGAATTGCCGTTTCAATGCCGTTGCGAAGAATGGGAATGAGCAGATGGAAAAGTTTTATGTATGGGCAATCTTCAGCATTGGTAGAACCTATTGCTGCAGTTTTAGGGGCTTTTGCAGTCACTTTTTTTACACCAGTTTTACCCTATGCTTTGGCTTTTGCCGCAGGTGCGATGATTTTTGTGGTGGTAGAAGAAGTAATCCCCGAAACGCAACAAGATAATAATACGGATATCGCCACTATGGGTTTCGTTGGTGGTTTTATTGTCATGATGGTCTTGGATGTTGCTCTCGGCTAAGAATCCGTAGCTCAGCAAGGATTGCTATCGAAATAAAGCTTAGCTTTAACTTTAAAACATAGCATATGAAAAAGTCAATACTATTCCTTTTTATCCTTGGCATTAATTGGGCTTTGGCTCAAAGCCCAAGTTTGCAAAAGGTCAAGTACGTGAAAGTCATTCAAAAAGTATGTTCTAATCAAAAAGGGGTTCAGCTGGTTTTAAAAGAGGTGCTTTTAGATTCCCGGTGCCCTGACGGAGTAAGATGTATTTGGGCGGGCGAAATAAAAGTGGTTGTATCTGTTTATGAGGGCAAAAAACTCGTAAACGAGGAAGAATTAGTTATTTCAGGTAAAAAGGATTTAGTAAATGAAGTGTGGTTTAAGAAGTATTTGCCTTCTAGTCAGAAAAATATAAAAAGCATCACTGTTTTTCCTTACCCAAAAGAGGGCGTTACAATTGACCCTACAGCTTACTATATAAAGTTGGGGTATAATAAATAAATTAGTGACAGCCGCAGTCTCCACTACCACAATCTTTATCAGACTTCTTCCTTTTGAAAAAGAATTTTTTAGTTAGGAAGGTCATTGCGATCCCGAGCGCGACAAAAGCTATAATTTCTTGAATATCCATATTGTAAAAATAAGAAAAAGCAACCGAAAAAGGTTGCTTTTTGAGTTAAACTATTTACTTTGTTTTAGAACTGCGCCATAATTCCAAAGTTAATTCCAAAAGGATGTCCTGGTCTTAAACCTGATGGAACTCTCGAAACGGCGTACTTGTTATCTAGTAAATTGATGATGTTCCCCATCAGACTGACGTGGTCAGTTATGTGATATCTCGCTGAAAAATCGATGATGAAGTTAGATCCAACTTTGTTTTTTTCTGGAATGAACCCAGTGCCTGCTACTGTCCTGAAAGCATCTACATATTTTCCACTCAAGGCAAAGTTGAATTTTTCGGTTTCAAATGCAGTGGTGATTGCCAATTGATTTTTGGCGATGTATGGAATCTCATCTCCGCTTTCTACATTGCCCCAAATCGTGCTGTTAAAGCTGTTTTCCAATTTAGTGTCAGTGAAAGTATAGGATAAGGTAACTGGTAATTTGAATCTTTTATCTCTGTTGTCGATGACATCATAAGTTGCCAAAAGTTCAATTCCTTTCACGATGGCTGCACCTGCATTGAATAAATCTCCCGTTCCAGTTCCCCCGCCTGACATAGAATCAGAGCCTTGAAGATTGGAGAAATTGTTATAATATCCTATGATTTCTCCGTGCAATGCATTTTTATCGAAACGAAAGCCTAGCTCTGTATTCAAGCTGTTTTCCGCATCTTCTCCTGCACTTACCCCGGGAGGTGAAAACCCTTTGTGAACGCTTGTAAAGATGTTGTAATTATCATTTATTTTGTAAAGAATTCCCATACCTGGAATCCAAACGTTTATTTTATTTTCGGCTCTCGCCAAGGAAGTTCCAACTCTACCGATATCTTTTGTTCCATAATTTGAGGAACTAATTGTGATGTCCTCGTAGCGAATTCCAGGTGTGAAAGTGAACTTATCAACAGTTAAATTGTAAAGGACATGTGCTGCGATAGCTTCTGCTTTTGTGATTCTATTAGCGTCAGTACCTGGAGTTCCATTGCTGGTTCTGTTCATGACTCCATTTTGAATAGCATATCCATCTACCCACTGGAAACGATCCTCGTAGTCTTCATGGTAACGAAGTCCAAAATCAATATCGTGTTTTGCTTTTCCGGTTTCAAATTTGTAGTTCGCTACTGTTTGAATTCCTTTAGCCTCATACTTACGGTTGTTCGCTTTTACTAATAGGGCATTGTCTACGGTATTATCAGCACCAATTATGGCTCGGTATTCTGAGTTATAAGTTTCAGGGTTTGCTAGGATATTATTGATACTCACTTTTGAATTGCCTAATTTTAAGGCATCTAGTTTATACCAGTTTCTAGCGAAATTATTTTTATACGCTTTAGTTGTTACGCTAAAGTTTGTTGTAGGTCGTATAAAGTGCGTCAGCATAATTTGATTGTGCTCGGTGTCGATAAAGTCTTCGTTTGAGGCCACATACCTTCTATAAGGGCTTTTGTTATAATCATCATCAGTTAAACCAAGGTAGGTTTCGTTTGCTAAGTCTTCGCTGTATTGAAGTTTAGCGGTTAATGATTGGTATACTTTAGCATCAGAGTCCGTGTTAAATCTAAATTTTGCCACGTAATCATTGGCCTGAAAACCAGTATTTTTTGAACTATTGTCAATTGTTTTAAATCCGTCTGAATTTCGGTTGTTGTATTCCAATATGTAACCAAAATTTTCATGTTCATCACCAATATTCACATAGGTCTTTTTGGTATTAAAACTACCTATGCTTGTTGTTATACGGCCAGAAAAACGATTCGGAATTTGAGTAGAAACCATATTTATGGCACCTCCTGTTGTGTATGGACCATATTGAATCTGGCTTCCCCCTTTTAATACTTCGAAAGATTGCATTCTGCTTACCGTCGGAAAATAGTATGCTGCCGGAGCTGCGTAGGGCGCGGGTGCAATAAGAACTCCATCTTCCATCAATGTGATTTTTTCACTTCGGTTCGGGCTGGTTCCGCGCATTCCAATGTTTGGGCGTAATCCAAAACCGTCTTCTTCTTGAATAGTTAGTCCTGGAACTGTTCTTAAAATTCGAGAAACATCATCGTAGTTGAAGGTTTTTAATTCTTTTGGAGAAATAAAATAAGTCGAACCCGCCTTGTTTTTGGCGTTGAACTTACTTCCTATAATGGCGTCGGCTGTGATTATCACTTCATTCAAACTTTCAATACTGTCCTTTTGTGTTCTTGAAAGTTGTTTTTCTTGTGCAAAAAAAGCGGTTGTAACTAATAGCGAAGCTACAAGGATGTTATTCGTCATTCTTATTCTTATTTAGATTAATTCTTTTGCGCGAAGATAAAACCTTAATCTTATTTAGACAAATTAAAAATAATAAAAATTAAAAAATTTAACGTTTGTTGACAGATCAAAAGAAGTGCTTTTGTTCAATTATTTGAGAATCTGATATGCAATTAGGGCTACAACGTAAGCAAAGCCACTCATTAAAATAAGTTGTCCCAAAGGCCATTTCCAGGAGTTGGTTTCTTTTCTTGTAATAGCAATGGTACTTGCACATTGCAAGGCGAAAGCGTAGAACAACAATAAAGAGATTCCTGAAGCAAAATTGAATATTTTTTTCCCAGTTGCGGGATCGACTTCTGCAGCCATTTTATTTTTGATTGTATCTTCATTCCCAGTGCTTCCTACACTGTAAATAGTGGCCAAAGTACCTACGAAAACTTCTCTTGCCGCAAAGGAACTTATGATGGCGATCCCAATTTTCCAGTCGTATCCTAAAGGTGAAATAGCCGGTTCAATACTCTTCCCCATGATTCCAATGTACGAATTTTCTAATTTATATGCTGCTACTTTATTACCAAGTTCCTCTTGCGGTATTCCTACGTTTTCCGTTTTTGATGATTGAATAGCTTCTGCATTGTTAAATTTTTCGCCGGGACCATAGGAAGCCATGAACCACAGAACGATTGAGATTGCTAAAATTATTTTTCCCGCGCCAAAAACAAATGCCTTTGTCTTTTCAATAACATTGAGCGCTACGTTTTTGAACATAGGCAATTTGTAGCTTGGCATTTCTACTACAAAGAATGTCTTGCATTTTATTTTCAGGATTATATTTAAAATGTAGGCCGAGAATATCGCCATTGCGAAACCGATAAGATAGAGTAGCATTAACGTTAATCCTTGAAGATTAAAAATCCCTAATACATAAGTATCTGGAATCACCAGCGCTATAATAATAGCATAAACGGGCAATCTGGCAGAGCAGGTTGTAAATGGGGTGACTAGAATCGTGATTAATCGCTCTTTCCAGTTTTCAATATTTCGTGTGGCCATAATTGCCGGTATGGCACAAGCCGTTCCAGAAATTAAAGGGACTACACTTTTTCCTGATAAACCGAAATTTCGCATGATTTTATCCATCAGGAAAACGACTCTACTCATATAACCACTCTCTTCTAAAAGGGAAATAAATAAAAACAAGAAGGCTATTTGCGGAATAAAAATCAGAATTCCCCCAATTCCGGGAATAATTCCTTGCGACACTAAATTAGTTAAAACACCAGCCGGTAGCTCGTTATTTGCTAAAGTGCTCAACGAAGCAAAAGTACTGTCTATAAAATCCATTGGGACTTTTGACCATTCGAAAATTGATTGAAAGATCACAAATAAAATGACAAAGAAAATCACATATCCCCATAGTTTATGGGTCAACACGCGATCGAGTTTGCTGCGAAAATCTTTAGCAATAGATGCGTCCACTTTTAAACCTTCTTTCAAGACATCATTGATGAATTGATAGCGTTTAATGGTTTCTTTTTGTTGTAATCGTTTTAGATCTGAATGCGATTTAGTAAAGGAACCTTGAATCTCTTTTCGTTCTAAATTCAGGAAATTTACGTCTTGGGTTATTACCAGCCACAATTTATACAATAACTGATTGGGAAATGCTTTGCGCAGGCTGTTGAAATACTCTGGATCTATACTCGAGGCGTTAAGGCAGGGTTCTGTGGGGATTGATTTGTAGTTGACAATCAAATCTTTTAGTTCATCAATACCATATCCTTTTCGGGAACTGATCAGGGCAATTTTTGTTTTTAGGTGCTCTTCTAAATAAGGTATGTTTAAGGTAATCCCCTTGTATTCCATTCTATCGGCCATGTTAATGACTAAAATGGTTGGAATCTCTAAATCTTTTATTTGTGTGAATAAGAGTAAATTACGTTTCAAATTTTCTACATCGGTAACCACGATCGCTACGTCAGGATATAATTTATCCTTTTTATTCAGCATTAATTCAATGACAACATTTTCATCAATTGAACTTGCATTCAGACTGTAGGTACCGGGTAAATCTAATATGTTCCCTTTAACATTATTGGGTAATTTGCAGAAACCAATTTTTTTCTCAACAGTGATTCCTGGATAATTTCCAACTTGTTGATTGAGCCCGGTGAGCTGATTAAAAACCGAAGTTTTTCCTGTATTTGGGTTGCCTATTAAAGCAATATTAATATTCTGATTAATCATTAAAGCTTGATTTTGATTAGTTCAACTTCAATCTCTTGGGCTGTCTCCACTCGAATAGCCAAATGGGAACCGTTAATATTTAAGTATAAGGGATCTCCAAAGGGTGCGATTTGTAGCAATTCAACCGTATTCCCAGGCAAGCAGCCCATTTCAAGCAGTTTTAATGGAATGATGTCAATATCAAAATCTTTTATGATGGCTTTGTCTCCTTTTTTAAGGGAATATATTGTTGTTCGCAAGTCTTATTTAGATTGAATTAATATTGCAAAAGTACATATTAAAATACTAAAACGAATGTTAATTGTCACTTTTATACTGACGCTCAAATAAATTAAGGCTAAGAAAAAAGATTAAATGGCTTGTTATTAGAAAAGTAAAAATGGGTTTACTTTCTTTTAGTCAGTACTACTCGTTGCTGAGGAAATTAATGTCGATTATTAATTTTTCGATGTCCTCCTTTTTTGTACCGTCATAAAAACCACGCACCCTTCTTTTAGCATCGACCAACACAAAATTTTCGGTGTGAACCATATCGTATAATTCGCTTGGTTTCCCCAATTTGACGGCCAAATATGATTTTCTAGCCATGGTATAAATCTCTTTTTTATCACCGGTAACCAGATTCCATTTCTTGTCATTAACGCCATATTTCACCGCATATTCTTTTAAAACGGGTACACTGTCTGTTTCTGGAAACACGGTATGCGAAAGGAGCATCACTTTTGGGTTATCTATAATCGCTTTTTGGACTTCAAATAAATTGGCAGTCATTTTTGGACAAATGGAGCCACAGGTAGTGAAGAAAAAGTCAGCTACATAAATCTTGCCTTCATAATCTTTTTGAGTTACAGTCTTTCCGTTTTGATTGACAAAGGAGAAGTCGGCTATGGTGTGGTATTTACTAATGTATTGGACCGTACTGTCTACCAGCTCTGGATTTACATCAGCGGGATTGTAGATAGGAAGTGTTTTAGTAGGCTTTAAGGCTCCATAAAACAAGTAAAGTGTGATAGTGGAAAAGACCAGGAAAATACCAATAATTATTCGGTACTTCATAAAAATGGATTTCATAAAAATAATTTTTACAAAAATACAAAAAACGGCGCTTTTTACCGCAGGTTTATGCAATTGTAAATTTAACAAGAGTTTTAACACTCGTGTATTTTTTATTGATAGCTTTGTTACTCTAATGAATTATTTATTATAAATGAAAATAAAACTCAATAAGGGGCTTCTTTTAGTGATTCCTGCCATGATTGGATTTGCGGAGACTCAAGCTCAAACTGTTACTTCAAGTGTAGAACCGGGGATAAATGTTTCGTTCTTTGATAATACAGTAAAACCCGCAGATAATTTTTTCCGATTCGTAAATGGAACTTGGCTTGATAAAACTGAAATTCCGAGCGACAGAACTTCGTGGGGAAGTTTTAATGAATTGCTTAAAAAAACGGATAAAGATGCCTTGACTATATTGAAGGAGGCATCAAAAAACCCAATTTATAAATCAACGACTGATCAAGGAAAAGCAATTAACCTGTTCAATTCAATTTTAGACACGGTTGCAAGAGATAAACAAGGTGTTAAACCGTTAAAGCCCTATTTAGCAAAAATTGATAAGATCAAAAACACGAAGGACTTACAAAAACTATTAATTGAAATGGAACCTATCGGTGGAATAGGTTTTTTTGGGGTAGGAGTAGGTGCCGATGATAAAAACAGCGCTAAAAACTCATTAAATATAGGTGTTGGTAGATTGGGTTTACCCGATCAGGATTATTATTCTTCAGAAGAAAAAGACACGAAAGAAAAAAGAAATAAGTACGAGCAACATATTGCCAGAATGCTACAGTTGATAGGGGAGACTCCAGTGCAAGCTAAAGCAAGTGCAGCTAAGATTCTAGCGTTGGAAATCAAGATGTCTAATCCGCGTTTGGATCGAGTAGAGCGCAGAGATGGTAGATTGCAATACAATCCGATGACCATCGCCGAATTACAAAAAATGACGCCAGCAATTAATTGGAAAGACTATTTTGCAGGTATTGGTTATACAAAATTGGATACCGTAATCGTTTCACAACCAAAATACATGAAAGCATTGCAAACAATCCTTTCTGAAAATAATGTTTCTGCATGGAAAGAATATATGAAGTGGACTTTATTGAACGGTTCCACAGGTTTACTGTCTAGTACAGTCGATGCCGCTAATTTTGATTTTTACGGAAAAACATTAACTGGAGCAATCAAACAAAGACCCCTTGAAGACAGAGCTTTACAAACAGTTAATGGAACTATTGGTGAAGCCTTAGGTAAATTGTATGTCGAAAAGATGTTTCCTGCTGAAGCAAAAGAAAAAGCGGAGAAAATGATTCAGAATATTATTTTAGCGTATCAAAATCGAATCAATAATTTAACTTGGATGTCAGCAGAGACAAAAGTGAAAGCAGTTGAAAAATTGAATAAGATTAACATCAAAATTGGATACCCGGATAAGTGGAAAGATTACTCTAAATTAGATATAAATAGTATTGCTGAGGGCGGAAGCTATTTCGAAAACATGAAAAATCTTTCTCGTTGGAATTTCCAGAAAGATATCGACAAACTCGACAAACCAGTTGATAAAACAGAGTGGTATATGTCGCCACAAACTGTAAATGCTTATTACAATCCGGCGTATAATGAAATTGTATTTCCGGCAGCGATTTTACAAGCGCCTTTCTATAATTATCAAGCAGACGAAGCTGTAAATTATGGCGGAATAGGAGCTGTTATCGGTCATGAAATTTCTCATGGTTTTGATGACTCAGGTGCTCGTTACAATGCAGACGGAAATTTAATTGATTGGTGGACAGAAGGTGATTTAACTCGATTTACTGCTCTTGGAACTGCACTTGCAGATCAGTACAGCGCATTAGAGCCGCTACCCGGGGTGCATGTAGATGGTAAGTTTACCCTTGGAGAGAACATTGGTGACTTGGGAGGAGTAAATGCCGCTTATGATGGTCTACAATTGTATTTAAAAGAAAATAAAGGTCCTGGACTTATTGATGGTTTTACCCCAGAACAACGTTTCTTTATTTCTTGGACCACCGTTTGGAGAACTAAATCGCGGGATGAAGCGATTAAAAACCAAGTAAAAACAGATCCACATTCTCCGGGAATGTACCGTGCGTATGTGCCTGCTCAAAACGTTGATGCTTTTTATCAAGCATTTGACATTAAAAAAGGCGACGGTATGTATATCGAACCTGATAAAAGAGTTAAGATCTGGTAGTTGTTAAACTGCCATGACTAAGAAATCCCAAGTGAAAGCTTGGGATTTCTTAATTTTAAATGAAGGAAACCAACAACGAATATCTAAATAATTTCAAATGAAGTGACCTTTAAAATAAAGAATATGAAATTATTGACTTTTTTAATTAAACCTTTTATAAATTGCGAAGTCTAAAAAAGATAAATTAAGATAACTAATCAACTATAAAAATGAAAAAAAACAGCAACAGGCAGCTTCTTTTTGTGATTCCTGCACTTTTGGGACTTACGGTTTCACAGGCACAAACAGTTTCAACCGTAAAAGAACCGGGTATTAATGTCAACTATATGGACAAGACAGTGAAACCTAGTAATAACTTCTTCCGCTATGTAAATGGAACGTGGTTAGACAATACTGAAATTCCTTCTGACAGAACACGTTGGGGAAGTTTTGATGAATTAAGACAAAAGACAGACGCAGATGCTCTTGCAATATTAAAAGAGGCAGCAACAAATCCAAAATACAAATCAGATACGGATCAAGGCAAGGCAATCAATTTGTACAAAACGATCCTCGATACTGTAGGTCGAAATAAATTAGGGATTGCACCATTAAAACCTTACCTGAAAAAGATTGATGCAGTTAAAAACACAAAGGATTTACAAGCTTTATTAATTGAGATGGAACCTTATGGAGGGATTGGTTTCTTTGGCGCTAATATTGGTGCCGATGCTAAAAACAGTAATAGAAATGTAATCAGTGTGGGGCCTGGAGGTGTAGGTTTACCAGACAGGGATTATTATGTTTCTGATGATGCTGATTCAAAAGAAAAAAGAGAAAAATACGTGCTTCACGTTTCTAAAATGTTAGGATTTCTTGGTGAAAAACCTGCGGAAGCTAAAATACATGCGGAAAAGATTTTAGCACTTGAAATCGAAATGTCAAAACCTAGATTTGACCGTGTAGAAAGAAGAGACAGAAGAAAATCGTATAATCCAATGACTGTTGCCGATTTACAAAAATTGACGCCGTCTATCAACTGGAATACCTACTTTACTAAAATAGGTTTAAAAAATGTGGATTCTTTAATCGTTTCACAACCGAAGTATATGACAGCTTTTGAGGCTATCTTGAAAGAAAACAAAGTAAATGACTGGAAAGCTTATATGCGTTGGTCATTATTAAATAGAGCTTCAAGTCAATTGTCGACCACTATTGAGAATGCAAACTTTGAGTTCTATGGTAAGACCTTGACAGGTGCCGTAAAACAAAGACCAAGCGACGAACGTGCCTTGCAAGTAATTAATGGGAGAATCGGGGAAGCTTTAGGGAAATTATATGTAGAGAAAATGTTTCCAGCTGAAGCCAAAGCCAAAGCAGAGAAAATGATAAAAAACATCTTTGTTGCTTTTGAAAACCGAATCAATAATCTTGCTTGGATGTCACCAGAGACTAAAGTAAGTGCGGTTGAAAAGTTACACATGTCAAAAATTAAAATTGGGTATCCTGACAAATGGAAAGACTATTCAGCTTTAGTAATTAAGAGTCCAGAAGATGGAGGGACTTATTTTGAAAACACAAAAAACATGGCTAAATGGCGTTATGAGGAAGATCTTGCCGACTTGACTAAGCCAGTTGATAAAACCAGATGGGGAATGTCTCCACAAACAGTAAATGCGTATTACAATCCATCGTATAATGAGATTGTATTTCCAGCGGCTATTTTACAACCGCCATTTTACAATTACCAAGCGGATGAAGCGGTAAACTACGGTGGAATAGGAGGAGTAATCGGTCACGAAATTTCTCATGGGTTCGACGATTCAGGATCACGATACAATGCCGAAGGGAATTTAGTGGACTGGTGGACTGCGGAAGATTCAAAACAATTTGCAGCGCTGACTACAGCACTTGCTAATCAGTATAGTGCTTTGGAGCCATTACCTGGAACTTTTGTCGATGGTAAATTTACCCTTGGAGAAAACATTGGTGATTTAGGAGGTATAAATGCAGCTTATGATGGTTTGCAATTGTATTTAAAAGAAAACGGAAACCCAGGTCTAATCGATGGATACACGCCAGAGCAACGTTTCTTTATGTCTTGGGCCACAATCTGGAGATCTAAAGCTCGTGATGCAGCGATTAAAAACCAAGTAAAAACAGATCCGCACTCTCCAGGAATGTACCGTGCGTATGTACCATTGCAGAATGTAGATACGTTCTATCAAGCTTTTAACATCCAACCAAATGATGGGATGTATATTGCACCAGAAAAAAGAGTTAAAATCTGGTAGTAAAATAATTTATATAGTGAAAAATCCCAAGTGAAAGCTTGGGATTTTTTTATGTTTTATAAAAAATGTAATTTTCTATATGAACTTTTTTTATGCTTTTTATAGCTATTCATAGAATGTGACAAATAGCTGTGCTTTATTTTTTATAAAGGATTTTTTCTTTACCGTTTGTATATTCGACAGTCAAAATAGGTTCAAAAAATCCTTGCTTATTTTGCTTTTTAACATATTTAGTAGAGTCAGCTTCAGTTGGAAAGTTTTTAATTAAATTAACCGATGTATTTGTTATTCTTTTTCCATTATAATCTATATCTATGTCTCCCTTACCCAAAATTATATTTTCTCTGTAGGAAAGTACATGAGCTACATATTGCTCGCGTGATTTTTTCTTGATGTAATAGGACAGTACCCAAAAGTCAAGTTCATTATTGTATGTTTTTTTTATTATAAAGTTCATAGTTATATTTTCCAATTTTGATTTTTTCTACTTTTTCAGTCTCTTGAGAGTAAATCAAGGAACTAAATGTAATTGCTACAAGTAGAAGTGTTTTTTTAATTAAGTTCATAATGTGATGTTTTTAATTTAAAATCCAAATTCGTATTGATTTAATTCCTCCCTTTGGAGATGTATTTGCTCCTCCAATAACATAGCCATTTTTTATTAAGTCAGCATGTCCAGAATAGCCAGCTCCAGATAAGGTGCCGTCATTGTTAACTATAACGTAAATACCATTTTTTCCTTCTAATAATTTTGCTATTTTAGTTTTGTCGTTGGCAGCAGCTCCTTCGAGTTTAACAGATGTATCTCCAAAAGTTTTAATCATAAAATCATTTATGCCAATAGCTTGTAGAAAATAATATTGTGGTATACCGCCAACGTTAGCTCCTTGCCTAGTGATAGCATTATTTGGAATTAAAATTCCTAGTTTATTAAAAGCTAATGAAATTCTAACTGCACATGCATTTTTGTACGGACCGTTGTTTGCTCCGCTGTTTAAGTACAAAGATTGTAGATTTCCTCCAACCTGAGAATAAACTACGCTAGCTGGTAAAGTTTGATAATAATAAGGATACTCAGGCCAGTAAAGTTTTGGGAAATTATTTTGAAAATTAGCATAAGTAGGAAGTGATCTTTGTTGATAGGTTAGTGTGCTTAATAGATTATTTATATCTGCTATTTCTACTCCGTCTTTCCCTTCAGATTTTCCCATAAACCAGTTTTCAAAAAGTTGCCATGTTGTATTAGTATTATTGTAAAGTTCTCGGAGGGATATTAAATTTATTGAACTAACTCTACTTTCTTCGGTGGTTATAGTTAAATATGAGTTCAGAAACGTCGAATATTCAACTGCATTAACAACAGCCCAAGCTTTCAAATTATCGGGCAGATCAGCCCAATATGCTGCGGCTCTTTCTGCTCTTTGTAATATGATAATTGATTTGGGATTACTAAAGTCAAATAGGTTAGGGTCAATCACATATCCGCTCGGATCAGTTAAGTTCATGCCGTTACCACCACCGGTCTGTGGTTCATTGTTTGGATATTGTTCTAAAGCTTCCACCGCTTCTCCATCTGTAGGCATGCTAAAACTGTAGTAATCTACGCAAAGATTACAGTTGTCACAGGTTCCGTTAGCACAATCTCCTGTACGTGTACAATGCCTGTTTCCAGGTACGAATACAGTAGTGTAGCCTGTGCCAGAACCTGATGACTTTGAAGAGGACTTATTAATACTATTTTGAGTTGATTGATAAATAAGTTTCATTTTTCCCTTAAAATGTTTTGTATTGCCATTTATAAGGTCTTTGTAGTTTTGATCTGTCGGTATCATTTATATAACTGAAGTTTCCCAAACTCCATTTTTTCTAAACACTGTAAGGTTAAAAAAACTATTTCTTTTTATTATGGTCGGAATAATTTTAAAAGAGTAAGTAAAATTGTCTTGAATGACTAATTGCTTAATATATGTGATGTCAATTGTAAAATCATTTATTTCGTAGGCGCTTGTTTTATTTTTATTTTTTCTGGATTTAAAAGAATTTATTTGTAATCTGACGTCAGTTTCAATATTTTTTAATCCTGTTTTATTTTTAAATTCCATAAAAGAAATTTCATTTTTAGGAATTGTTTCAACGATATTCTTATTTAAAGCTACTTTATCTTCAGTACATTTTATTGTTGAAATTGCTACGATTAATAATAAAAAAGTTTTTGTTAACCATTTTTTTGTTTTGCACTTTTCAAGCATCAGGTTAGGCTTGTTCTTCATGGTTTGTTGTTTGTTCATTTTTTTCATAAAATATTAGATTAATTAGTTAAATATTAAAAAATATATACTAAGTTTTTTACAAAATTCATACTCGGTTTTAGTGATTTTTTATTGCTTTCGAAAAAAAGAATAGAGCATCTAATTTTTTACCTCAAGTGCCAAGCGGCGGGTTTTTCTAATCGAATGATTTACCATATATAAACCAAAAATTGTTATTCCGCCTCCAATTGCAATCACCATTGTAAGTGCTTCTCCAAAAATTAGAGCGCCTAACAGAACCGCCACAATTGGATTAATGTAAGCATAGATGCTATTTATTTCTGCCGGAAGATTTTGTAGCATGTAGATGTAGGCAATAAACGACAATACGGAGCCGATAATTACCAGGTAGGCAATGGACCACCAGGAAATTGCTGGAATTGACATTAAATTGACACCACTCCCAGTTGCACCCGTAAAGGCAAAAAGAATCAAGCTTGAAATTAGCATTTGTAACCCTAGGCTAAAATAAGGGTTAAAAGTAGCCGCCTTTTTCTTAGTGTATAAACTTCCAAAAGCCCAACTAATCGTTGCGATAAAGGAAAGTAGAATTCCAAACCTGAAATCTGGTTGGAGAAAATCACTAAGATGATCATAGAAAATGACGCAAACACCGCTAAAACTGATTGTCAAGCCCAGAATAGCTAGCTTCGCTAATTTTTCACCCCTGAAAAAAGTAATAATAACAATCCATAACGGGAAAACAGCATTTAAAATGGCGCCTAAACCACTGCTGATGAATTTTACTCCCCAAGTGCTAAGCCCGTTGCTTAAGGCAAAATTAAGAATACTTAAAATGATGATTGTTTTCCATTGCTTTCCCTTAGGCCAAGCCTCTTTTTTGTACATGAAAAAAGAAACGTAAAGGATACCACCTATAAATTGTCTAATTCCTGCTAGTTGCAATGCAGGCATGTGTCGCACTCCTTCTTTTGAAGCGATCCACGTAGTTCCCCAAAAAAAACAGACCCAGCATAAGGCTATTATTGGCATTCCGACAGCATTTATTTTGGTCGAAAAAGCACTAGTTATTTTAGATCTCACTTTATAGGTTGGTTATTGTAAAAGTATAATTAAGTTTTTCTACTAATTTATCCCCTAAAATGGTTTTTCCAACCGAGGGTTTATCGTGGTTGAACCTGGGTGGCACTAAATTTAATTCCACAGCTTTTTGAGTATAATACGCTTCGCGGGAAGGGTGTGCTGGAGCTGCTGCATTATAGGTTTCTCCCCAAGAATTATTTTCAATTATCCTAAGGATAATACCAATACAGTCCGTTTGATGGATCAAATTAATGGGCGCATCAGGATTTTCTAGACTTTCTCGGCCAGCTAAAAATTGGATTGGATTCCTATCTTCGCCAATTAATCCCCCAAAACGGAGTACTGTGGTCTTAAAATGACTGTTACCTTTCAAAACACCTTCTACTATAGCCAATTGTTTTCCGCCTTCAGAATCAGGGTTTAGTACTGTTTCTTCGGTCACTTGGTCATTGTCCTCTCCATAAACCGAGGTTGAACTGATAAACAGAACATTTTCAATGTTCGATTTCTCGATAAATGGGATTAAGGTCTCGATTTTACCAACAAAGTTTTCTTTGTTGATTCCTCTTAATTTAGGTGGAATATCAATAATTAGAATGGTGCTGCCTTGTAAAAAGTCTTCGATTGCACCAGAAATACGATCAGCTTCAAGAGTAATTACAAAAGGATGGATTCCGAACTTTTCTAAAATCGCAATTTTATCTGGAGAAGTCGTTGAGCCATTGACGCGAATCCCTTTCTCTAATACTGCTTTCGCCAAAGGGAAGCCTAACCAACCGCAACCTAAAATACTGATGTTTTTCATTTTGATATCCTGTTTTTCAATAAATTTTAAGCAGCGTCGCAAGCAGTGACGGCAAATTGACTTATGCAAATTTGAGTAAAATTATCTAACTTTTATAGTGTCATTTGCAATTATTACGTTTTCTTTTTTTTGAACATTGGAGTTTATTGATGTTGCAACAACAGTTGTGTTTTGTGTCGCGTTTTCATTGCTGATTGGTTCAGCAGTCTGAAGGACTAATGTTGGTTTTATTCTTTGTTTGATAACGACGGCATCAGTCAGAACAAAAGGAGTAGGCATCATCCAGGAAGCTCTTTTTGTAATGGAGAACAAGGGGTTCTGTATTAAATCAAAGGAGCTCTCCATTAATTCCATATCAAAAACAGTTCTTATGTCGATGTTGAACTCCATTTCTAAAGGGGCATTATTTACTACATAATAACTCAATAGTTTCTTTCCTTTTCGATTAAATTGGGTTCTTTTTTGATTGATATGAGTTGCGCCGTTAGCTCTTAAATTATAGAACACCATTTTTTTATTGGCAAAAATATCATAACGGTTTACCGCTCGGTTGGGAGAGACTCGAAGTTTTAAATACCTTTTATTTCCTGCAATACTGTCTTTCAAGAATTCGACGGTAGGTCTCTGGAGTTCTTTTTTTGGAGCAGGTGCAGCATACGTAAAGCCCGAATTGTATTTGCTGAACAAGGGAGTTTGATTTAAAATGGTAGCGGGTTTCGGATTTTCGCCTAAATATTCTTTGGTCCAGGGATCAAGATTAACATCATAAGTTACCCAGGTTGCCTTATCTGTATCGGCATTATAGATGTATAGTAAACTGTTTGGTTTTGCTTTTCCTTCTTCATAACCGGATTCGTAATGTGCTTTCGCGAAAAAGCCAATTGAGATCAGTAAAAGAAGTACGGACCACAACCATTTTTTAGTGAAATAACCAAAAACAAGGAATAGCAGCCCAAAAGTCAAAACAGTGAGAAGTGCACTTCCAAATAGTACTTTTAATCCCAAGCCTATTGGTAACATTTGAATAAACGGAACTAACAGCAGCAAGGCAGGAATGCTGAAAATAAGGTTTAGTGCTGTATTGACCTTTTGAGTAACGATATAGTAGCCAAACAGGAATAGTCCACAATAAACAGGAATAATTAGAAAACCAGCACCTTTGAGGTAAATGGCTAATATCAGGTTAAGGATTAACCAAATAAACAAAGGAGCCACATAGTGATTTACCGCGACTTTTTTAGAAGCAGAACGGCTATAAAAAAATAGAGTTATTGCACAAGCAAGAAACACAAAAGCAGCAATGTAGGCGTGACCATTATAGGTAAAACCATTTAGTAGATCATTATATTGAGTATAGAGTAGTAATAATCCTTTCCAACCAAGAAAAGTAATCAGTCCAGTGGAAATCAAGGAGCCTAAGAAGGGTATGAAGCCTCTTAGAATTCTTTGGAATGTTAGTATTTTCTTAGCAAGTCCTATGAAAACAAGAAAAAGAAAGAGTATCAAGGCTAAAATAGCCATTGGTAAAACCCAGCTAAAAGGATAACTTATAAAGGTAAAAGGGATAGTGAAGTAGACATAGTCCTCATTAGATTTTGTTGTGTTCAAATCAGCATTCGAGAAGTACTTCAATAAAGGCATTAAATATGTTCCTTGGTGGGCCAATGTGTTTTTATTTAGATGATTGATGTCATCTTGGGCGTTATGGTAGTTGTAATGGTCGTCTATAAATGCAAAGTTGTAGCCTTGAATGTTCTTTTGTTCTCTAAAAACAGTTAAGTCAGTATCGTTGGGAAGCATTTTATAAATACTGTACATCAAGGAGTTTGATACTGGAAAAGTAGTATTTGCTGCAGCAAATTCTTTAACAAGCCCCCCATTTCCTCCATTTGTTTCCATTAACATATAACTTGGTCCAGAAGTACCGCGGGCTTCAAAATTAAGAACTAGTCCCACTTCTTTTGCCCAATTGTGCTGGGTTGTAAAAAGAGCCGCTCCATTTAATCCTAATTCTTCCGCATCCGAAAACAGAATAATAATATCATTTTTATGTGCTTTTTTAGTATACAAAAAGGCGCGAACGCTTTCTAAGATTGTTGCTACTCCAGAGCCGGCATCGCTCGCGCCATGGGAGTAGGAATGAGGAGCGCTATCGTAATGAGAAAGTAGTAGTAGGGCTTTAGAATTATTAGAAGTTCCCTCTATCTTAGCCAAAACATTTCGTGACTTTACTAAATTTCCCCACTCGGTCAAAGTATATCCTTCTTGTATGGAAGTTTGTAGTCCTAAATTTTGTAGTTCTTTTTGTAGATAAATAGCAACCTTATCGTGATTTTGAGAACCAACAAAGTGCGGTTGTTTCGAGATTGCTTTTACTTTATCTAAGGCTCTTTCAGTTGAAAATTCAGAAAGAAGTACTCCGTCATCTGAAGTCCACTGTGGCATCATGGTAAGGAAGAGCACAGCTAAAATTGCTATAATAAAAGTGACGGCAAAAAGAGAGGGAAGACTTTTTTTCATATTTGGGAGATTGGGGGCGCGGGATTAAGTGTCTTTTTTGACTAATATATAGAAATCATTGTCCAACAGCATATAACCTTGGTCGTACAAAAAATAGTAGGTATTTCCTGTTTTGGTTTTAAGTATGTTAGTAAAAAATTCAAAATCAAAACCTTTGCTCAGTAATTTCGTTCGGTTTGTCTTTGATTTTCCCTCGAGATTAAGTTCTGATAGAATGCGATAATTTTTGCGCAACTTGTTATTAGTGTTGCGCATGTAATTATTACTGTCTTTGTTTATTTTATTGTTATAGGCGTTGCGGCAACCGTCGCTGCAGAATTTTTTATCCTCGCGACCCACAATTTTATCGGCACATTCTAAACAATTTTTCATCACTTCATTTTTTTCAAACTATACAAGTCGTGTCTTCGGTCCTTCATGGTGTTTACACTTCCGTGCTCGTGCAGCTCTTTCAGTAAATTAATATCGACATCAACAATTAAAGTCATTTCTGTGTTGGGCGTTGCTTCGGCTTTAATTCCATTACTTGGGAAGGCGAAATCTGAAGGGGTGTAAACAGCCGCTTGTGCATATTGGATATCCATATTGTTTACTTTTGGTAAATTCCCAACACAACCTGCAATGGCCACATAACATTCGTTTTCAATAGCTCTGGCTTGTGCGCAATGCTTTACACGTGTATAGCCGTTTTGAGTATCTGTTAAGAAAGGAACGAATAAAATATTCATACCTTGGTCTGCCATGAGACGAGAAAGCTCTGGAAATTCCACATCGTAACAAATTACAATCCCTATTTTTCCACAATCGGTGTCGAAGGTTTGAATAGTATCTCCGCCCGTAATTCCCCAATGGAAAACCTCGTTTGGTGTAATATGAATTTTACGATACATTTCGTTTGTGCCGTCACGCTTGCAAAGAAAACCGACATTATACACATGTTCATTTTCTATGAAAGGCATGCTTCCCGTGATGATATTGATGTTGTATGAGATAGCAAATTCTTGGAATTTTAATTTAACGGCTTCGGTATGTTTTGCCAATTCTCTAATTGCTTCCGCCTCTGATAAGTGATTGAAGTCAGCCATTAGCGGTGCTGTAAAAAATTCTGGAAATAGGGCAAAATCACTACCGTAACCAGAAACAGTATCGATAAAAAATTCGGCTTGGTCAAAAAGAGCATCCAAATTAGTTAAGGAACGCATTTGCCATTGGATTAATCCAAGTCGTACCACACTTTTTGTAGTGTTGATTAATTTAGGGCTATCGTCATAGTAAATATTATTCCATTCTAATAACACGGCATATTCTAAGGACTCCGTGTCACCTTCCAGATAATTTTTAAGTACACGAAGCTCATGAAAATCGTTACTTAGCTGAAATGATAAAACAGGATCGTAGACTTCTTTTTTCTTTACTTTTTCGATATAAACTTTAGGAGTGATTTCGTCTTTAAATTTTCCGTAATTGGGAATTCTACCCGCAAAAATGATAGATTTCAGATTTAATTGCTCGCATAATTCTTTTCTAACGTCATATAAACGACGACCCAATCGAAGTCCGCGATATTTAGGATTAATAAAAACATCAATTCCGTATAGAACCTCCCCATTGGGATTATGAGTTGAAAACGTAAAGTTTCCAGTTACGGCGTTGTAAGAACGTGTTTTAAAAGCGAAATCTTCCGTAACTAATAAAGATAGTGCTGAACCAACCACAATTCCATCTACTACGATCACCAATTGTCCTTCAGGAAATTTTTGTAATAGAAGTTCAATTTGATCTTCTCTCCAAAATGACTCCTCCATTTCTGGATAGGATTCAATCATGGACTTTTTTAATTGTTTGTAATCTTCAATTTGTAGATTGCGTAATTCTATTGATTTAATATTTGCTGGCATAAAGGACTTTAAATTTTCGGCTAAGGTAGTAAAAATAATATCCGTTTTCAAACGGTTACAAGTATTTACATCCGAAAGTAATTGAACGTTAACCGAATAAATTTCTCCAAACCTATAATCTTTGCAATGTCGAAATCAAATAACAATCGGCAGGAGTTTTAAACTAACAATAACATTTAAATTTTACACGCCATGAATGCATTAAGAAACAAAGTACAGTTAATAGGACACTTAGGGAATGATCCTGAAATCAAAAATTTTGATGGAGGAAAGAAATTAGCCAATTTTACATTAGCAACTAATGAGAGCTACAAAAATGACAAAGGAGAAAAAGTCGAGGAAACGCAATGGCATCGATTAGTTGCCTGGGGGAAAACGGCTGACGTGATAGAGAAATTCGTAACTAAGGGAAAAGAAATTGCAATAGAAGGCAAGTTAACACATAGGAGTTATGATGACAAAAATGGGGAGAAGCGCTATTTTACAGAGGTTGTTGTTACAGAGGTTCTTTTATTAGGGAAATAAAAAAAGGTACTAATTGCACGGATTACTTAAAAAGAGTTCGTGCAATTTACTTTTTCAATTTTTAAACGATAACCACTAAGGTTCTACTTCTAAGATGCGCTTAAGAGTATTCTACTTAGATTAAAAGCGAATAATTGAATTTAAGATTATGTATGTGTGGCATTTTAGTTAATTTCTACACATTAAATCAAAAATCAGATTGATGTTTTTTTTATATCAGCTGTTCCATATTTAGTTGTTATTTCAAAACTATAATTCGAAACTAAATAGCTATTAGCCCAAATAAAAAGATCATTAGAATAAAAGTTATTAGTTCTAGTTTCAGTTGCTTTTAGAATATGTTTTTGGCAACTCTATAAGTATTGGCGTGAGCTTCGATGATAGTTTTTATATCAGGAGAGTAGCCACCGCCCATTGAAACTTGGATTGGAATTTGGTATTGTGAACAAAATTCGAAAACCAATTCGTCTCTTTTTTTACAGCCCTCAAGTGAGCAACTTAATTTGCCTAGTTTATCAGAGGCCAAAATATCAACGCCAGCTAAATAAAAGATGAAATCGGGTTTTTCAGATTCAATTAATTTAGGTATCACAGTTGAGATTACTTTAAGAAACTCTTCATCAGATGTATTGTCATCAAAGGCAATGTCTAAGTCAGAAGTTTCTTTTTTGAATGGGTAATTGGTTTTGCCATGTGTCGAAAAGGTAAATACATTAGAATTTCCAGTGAAAATTTCAGCAGTTCCATTTCCCTGATGTACATCCAAATCGATAATAAGAATCTTTTTTGCAAGTTTATTGTCTAATAAAAATTGAGCCGCAATCGCTTGGTCATTTAACAAACAAAAAGCTTCGCCATGAGTGGAGTAAGCATGATGTGTGCCTCCCGCAATATTAAAAGAAACTTTTGTGTCAAAAGATTTTTTAGCGCAAATGATTGTTCCTTGTGCAATTCTTAATTCACGTTCAACAAGTTCTTTTGAAAGAGGAAATCCAATCTTCCTTGCCGCCTTTGAATCTAGAGTTAATTGAATTAGATCATTTACATACTCTTGTTTATGAATCGCTAAAACAGGACGTAAATCACAAATTTCGGGTTCGAAAAAGTTAGCTTGGAAAGCTGTTCCTTCATGTACTAATTGTTGAGGAAGTAATTCATATTTCAACATTGGAAATCGATGCCCTTCTGGCAAAGGATGCTGATATATAGGATGAAAAGCAATTGGAAACATAATAATTATTTTGAAATAGTTAAAAATGTAAGAATAGCAATAAAGGTACTAAAGTTAATATACTGTAACGTAGTATTAATTTTATTCGCGGTAATATGTGAGAGGAAATGTGTTATTACAAGTGTTTGCTTCTGCGTGAATCGGTGACTTGATATAGCTCTCTGCTTCCGTATGTCTAAAGTTTTAAATTACGCCACGAAATCTATTGATGATAAAGTCAATCCTACTACTCAGATAGTTTTATCCCGTATTACTAGGATAATTTTCGCTGCTAAGTAGGATTTCTTCAATTTTGAAAATAATTATTTTAAAATATGAATCACTTTTTTCAGTAACAGAGAATATTTCCAGGATAGTTTCTACTGATTCATAATTTCTTGAAAATAATCTATAAATTGTCCTAGATGTAACCCGTCCAATAATCCGTGGTGTACGTGAATTGACATGGGCATCGTTCTTTTTCCATTTTCTGAAACCGTCATTTTACCAAAAGAAATTTTCGGGCAGCTATCTGGAAAAGTATAGCTTCTCGCATGGGATAAGGAAGTAAAATTTAACCAAGGTATTGCCGAAAAGTGAATCACGTTATCGCTTTCAAATGTTCGTGTAAAAAGTCCGGTAGTACTTTGGATACGTTCTATTTCCTGTAAAGCGATTTCTGTAAAGCGATCAAAATCGGGATCGTAATGTAGTAGGGAAAAGCCAAATGTTCCATCCTCACGGCCTATTGTTGCCGAGGCATCAACGCGGTCGCAGATGTATATCCTATCCTCTGAAATCCGATAGCGAAAAGCTTCGTTGGCGTTGACTGAAACTAGTGTTTTATGCAGATAATAGATAAAGAAGGAAACTCCAAGCGCTTTTGATTTATTATAGGCGTTAGTGCAGTCGATTTCTACCGTGGCGCCAAAGAAAGGTTCTTCAAATTGTTTAAAAAAATGGAAATGCTCTTTTCTGGGCCAATTATCAAGATCTAAAAGTGTTTTCAAGGTTTTCGTAACTTTATATATTGGTCAAAAGTACAGCTATTCCTTTAATTTATAAACTCATTTAGTGATAGATTAGTGAAGAAAGTAATGAAATAGAGTAAGCCGTTTGTTGTATTTCTTTTGAGTTAAATGAAAGAGGGATTCAGATCAAAAAATGGGATATAAAAAAAGCCTTAAAAGGAATTCCTTTTAAGGCTTTAATATAATTTAAGAATAAATTATTTTATTCTGAAAGTAACTTTTCTAACTAATTTTCTAGCACCTTCTGAATCTTTCTCAACAGAAGTATCTTCACCTGCTGCGATAACACTTAATCTTGAAGCATCGATATTAGCTTTAGTTAAAATATTTTTCACATTAGCAGCTCTTTCATTAGATAACTTATCGTTGTATGCAGATCTTCCTAATTCATCAGCATGACCGATTATATCAACTGAAGCGCTTGGATTGTTTCTTAAATACGTTAAGATAAAATCAATACCTGTAGTAGAAACAGTTGTTGGATTTGTTTTGTCAAAATCAAAATAAGTAGCTACATAACCACCGTTGATCAAGCTTTTGATTAATTCATTATTAGTTGCAGTAGACTGATTGTTTTTATTAACGTAGTTAGCTAATAAATAGTTTTCTAATTCGTCAGGAACGTTATTGTTGTTTAAATCAATAGCTCTACCTTTAGAATCAACCATTACACCAGAAACAGTGTTTTTTTCAAGATCTAAATAATCAGCAACTCCATCTTGATCAGTATCAATCAACATAGTTTCTAGATTGTCAACTCTTTCTGTTAAAGCTAAGACATCTTTATCGATAAGAGTGACCCAGTCAGCGTGTTTGTCATTTTTACCTAAGTAAACAGTTACACCTACAGTACCATTAAAAAGAACTCCACCAAATCCTCTTGAACCGATAGTACTTTGTCCGTCAAAGGCATGATCTTGTTTAGCATTAAGGATTGTCGTAAAATCTCCTGTTAGGGCAATTCTGTCAGATAATTTAATTTGACCAGTTACACCAGCTATAAAGTTACCCATTCTGTCTTTTAATGCAGAATTTTCATCTTCTAATTGAGATAGTCCGAAACCAGCATGACCTAACAAGCCAATAGTATTAGTCCAAGTTTCAAAGTTCATGATTCTTCCCAAGTTAGCAACACCTTGTAAATCTGCCCTGTAATATTTAGTGTCAAAACTTCTTGAATCTTCACCTTCTTTAAAACTATTGTATCCAAAATCAGCTTTCAAACCAAATTTGTTGTTAAACATATATCTAACTCCTAAATCGGCTACATATGCGCTTGCTACTGAAGTTCTATAACCATTGGTCATAGGTCTCATAGGTTTGTTCAAACCACCTGATAACTCAACTGACCATTGGTTGAATTCAGGATTTACCGTTTTTACTGGCTCTGTTTGAGCTGATACTGTTGCGAATGCCGAAGCAAAAACCAACGAAAGTATAATCTTTTTCATTTTTATCTATTGATTAGAATTTCTGCAAAAGTAACGAATTTTGTTTAATAAGAATTTTCAAACAGTAAATTTTACAAAAATCAAATTTAATTTTATAAAATTCAGTGTAAAATGATAAAATATCTAGATTATATTACGTTTTTAATAATGTTCTAGCAGAATTGTGTCGCTATTTCATTTGTTGTCGTAATGCACATGTGACTAGAGTTCAGTTTTTTAACAAGAAAAAGCATCTCATTTTAACTGTTTTAAGACTTCGGTCATTTTTTTATAGGTCATGAAGTTTTTATGAACTATTTGATGGTCAATTTTTTCATGTGCCCATGTAGTATGAAATGGGATATGAACGGCATGCCCTCCAATGGCCAAAACGGGTAAAACATCTGATTTTAGTGAATTTCCAATCATAAAAAATTCGGATGGTTGTATTTCTAATCGTCTAATCAAGTCGGTGTAATCAACCTCCTGTTTGTCTGACATCACTTCAATATGATGAAAATAATGTCCTAGTCCTGAATTATGCAATTTTCTGCGCTGATCTAATAAGTCGCCTTTGGTGGCAACTACCAGCTTATATTTCCCATGCAGAGCTTCCAGTGTTTCTTCAACACCATCCAATAAAACGATCGGTTTTTCAAGTAGTTCCTTACCATATTGTACTATTTTTTCGATTATTTCAACGGGAAGGGTGTTATTTGAAATACGCATTGCTGCTTCAATCATAGAAAGAATATAGCCTTTTATACCATATCCGTATAGTTGTAGGTTATCGATTTCCATTTTAAACAGTTCTTTAGAAATACTTTGATGTGACAAATAATCTTCCATCAAACCACAAAATTTTTTCTCCGTTTCAGCAAAATAAGTTTCGTTGATGAATAAAGTGTCATCAGCATCGAAGGCAATTACTTTTAAATTTTTCATGTTGTTTTTTTAGTCCTGAAGAGGGATGTCCTCCTTAGTGTTTTTTACTATGTTTTTTATCGAAAGCGTTTTTGTGTAAAAGGTAATTCGGATACCCAAAAGTAAAATAAGCCCCCCAATAATCATATTCAATGTAATTTGCTCCTCTAAAAAGAACCAAGCTAATAGCGAGGTCAAAACGGCTTGGCCTAATAAACTGAGTGAAACTCTGGTGGTGCGCATGTGCTGTGTGGCATAACTAATCGACAACCAAGCTATCAATTGACATACGACCGCCTGAATACATAAAACGAACCAACCTGCGTCCGAAAACCCGAAAAATGGCTCGTCAAGTAGGGCACAAACAACACCTAAAAACACCGTTGATGATAGAAGGCTGATTGTCATGAAAGAGAGTACGTCCATTTGAGAGAGCACTTTTTTACTCATTAGTAAATATACTGAATACAAAACTCCAGCTAATACGGCCAGTAGAAATGCTGTATCGAAATCTAATTCCAAGAAAAATTTAAAACCTACCAACATAGCCATTCCAAATAATGCCACTGTCGTTCCAATCCAAAAATTAGTTGCCGGTTTGGTGTTTAGAAAGACGTAGGAAATAATACCTACCCAAAGCGGAGCTAAATTGACAAGCAAGGAAGCTTGCGTAGCACTTGAATTTTGAATTGCGATATTCCAAACGGCCACATCAGAAGCAAATAGCACCCCGCAAAGTAGGGCTAGAATTAAAATTTTTTTGTTAGGAAGTTTTAATTTTTTTGTGATAAGCACATAGGGTAGTAGAATTGTAAGCGATATTGCCATTCTGTAAAACGCAGAAATTAATCCAGGAGTCAGCCTGAGTTTAACTAATATTGGAAAAATAGAAATACAAAGTATTCCAAAAGCTAAAGCTAATCTTGGTTTTGCGTTGGTCATTTATATAGTATCAGAAAATTAAACTAGCCTATCGAAATTGATTGGCATTTTTAGGTCTTTTAAAACAACTTTTATATTCGAAAAAGAATGTTCAGACGTGAATTTTACTCCAAATTTGCAAATTTCCTACCGTTGCAGCAGAAAGTAATTTGCAAATTAGTGGTAACCTCTTAATTTATAGTCTCGCCATTCGCCGCTTCAGTATCTGGGTTAACAAAAACTAATTTCCCTTCTTTACTTGTGGTCATCAAGATCATTCCTTGACTTTCCACACCTCGTAAGTTTCTTGGTGCTAAGTTTACTAATACGGTCACTTTTTTGCCAACAATATCTTCCGGTTTGAAGCTCTCGGCAATTCCTGAAACGATGGTGCGAACATCAATTCCAGTATCCACTTTTAAAATCAGTAATTTATTCGCTTTAGGCATTTTCGAAGCTTCGATAATAGTACCAACACGCATATCTATTTTGGCGAAATCATCAAACTGAATCGCTTCTTTTTGAGGTTCCACTACTTTGTTTTCCGCTTTGTTGGCTACTTTAGTTGCTTCCAGTTTGTCTATTTGTTTCTGAATTTCTTCATCTTCAATTTTGGCAAAAAGCAATTCTGCCTCGCCTATTTGATGTCCTGCAGGAATTAAATCAGATGTTTCTGAAATCGTACTCCAAGACAGCGGCATTTCTATTTTTAAAATTCGGGACAATTTCTTGGCGGTAAAAGGCAAGAACGGTTCGCAAAGCGAACTCAAAGCGGCGGCGATTTGCAAAGCCACATACATTTGTGTTTGCACGCGCTCTGGATTGTCTTTGATTACTTTCCAAGGCTCTTCATCGGCTAAATATTTATTTCCTAAACGCGCTACATTCATTAATTCACCAAGTGCTTCTCTAAATCTGTATCGTTCAACAGAACTAGAAATTACCGCCGGATAGGCTTTTAATTCTGTTAAAGTCGCTTCGTCCACCTCAGAGAATTTATTTGGTTTAGGAACTGCACCATTATAATATTTATTGGTTAAAACCACCACGCGATTAATGAAATTACCATAAATAGCTACCAATTCATTGTTATTTCTCGCCTGAAAATCTTTCCACGTAAAATCATTGTCTTTAGTTTCTGGAGCGTTAGAAGTCAATGCGTAACGCAAAACATCTTGCTGACCAGGAAAATCTTCCAGATATTCGTGCAGCCAAACCGCCCAGTTTTTAGAAGTAGACAATTTATTTCCTTCTAAGTTCAAGAACTCATTTGCTGGCACATTGTTTGGCAAAACATAACTTCCTTCTGCTTTTAACATCGCGGGAAAAATGATACAATGAAAAACAATATTGTCTTTCCCTATAAAGTGAACCAACTTTGTATCTTTATCTTTCCAGTACGGTTCCCATTCTTTTCCTTCGCGCAAAGCCCATTCTTTGGTAGCCGAGATGTATCCAATAGGGGCATCAAACCACACGTATAATTTTTTTCCTTCGGCACCTTCAACGGGAACATCAATTCCCCAGTCGAGGTCACGCGTTACCGCACGAGGTTCTAATCCGCCATCGATCCAAGATTTTACTTGACCGTAAACATTGGGTTTCCAGTCGTTTTTATGGCCAACAAGGATCCACTCTTTTAAGAATTCTTCATAACGATCCAAAGGTAAAAACCAGTGTTTCGTTGATTTCATAATAGGCGTTTCTCCCGTAATAGTAGATTTTGGATTAATTAAATCCGTTGCGTTAAGCGTTGACCCACATTTTTCACATTGATCTCCATAGGCTTCCTCATTGCCGCATTTTGGGCAAGTTCCTACTACGAAACGATCTGCTAAGAACTGATCTGCTTTGGCATCATAGAGTTGCTCTGTTACTTGTTCTATAAAATCGCCTTTTTCATATAAAGTCTTGAAAAATTCCGAAGCTGTATCGTGGTGAATTTTAGCCGAAGTTCGAGAATAGTTGTCAAACGAAATATCAAAGTCAATAAACGATTTACGAATAATTCCGTCGTATTTATCGATTACTTCCTGAGGCGTGATGCCTTCTTTTTTAGCTTTCATTGAAATGGCAACTCCGTGCTCATCGCTTCCGCAAACAAATAAAACATCTCTTCCTTGCAATCTCAGGTAACGGGAATAAATATCAGAAGGCACGTAAACACCTGCCAAATGACCAATGTGAATTGGTCCGTTTGTGTAAGGCAATGCCGCTGTAATCGTATATCTTTTTGGATTCTGTGTCATATAATTAATTTTAGATTCTGAAATTAATTCAGAATGCGGTGCAAAAATAAGAAATAGAATTTTTATTTGGAGCTATTTCCCGCTATCCGTTATAATCTTTTCTTTTTTTAAGGAAAAAAAGAAAAGGATTTCCACTGCTATCGCGGCTAGGGATTTGAGAATTCCACAATATTTATCCCCAAACTTGTCCTTCTGACGCAGGAGGAATCGCATCAAGCATGTCAAGCTTTGTGAATTAATTATTTGATCTCTCCTTGATCGGAATTATAAAGAAACAATGTAAATGTGTTCAAATCAGTCTATAAAAACACTCCAATCAAGCATTGTTGCACCTTCATGGATTTTAATTAGTGGTGGCGTTACTTGATGGGATTCCTCGTTCTTTGGAAAGACCATATTGTGGAAAGACATAATCTATAGAAGCTTTGGTTTAAGAATTAAAAAGAAGAATGTGTTTGTATCCAATTCATCTATTGAAATAACACTACGCAAATGAAATAAATAATTTTTCATAACTTTGATTCGAGATAAATAAAATTGCAGAACTACTTTAACGCTTTTACTTATACCGTAATGTTTCAATGAATTTTTATAGCAAGCGAACGTTATTTATGGAGAAGACAAAGAGCCTACAAAAAACTAGCTTTTAAATAGCTAAGGCAATAAGCCAGATTAAATAGAATCCCTATGAATAAATCTTATATAACGTGTTTAGACTGTGGTACGGTTAACTTAAATAAGGAATATTGTTGTAACTGCGGCGCTATATTAGATGTAGTGCTGAAGCGCAAACTTGAAAGGGAAAAAAAGATTCAAGAAAAAATGGAGCTCAAAGAAAGAACAAAGAAAGAGCCAAGTAAAATAGAACTCTTTTTAAAAAACGGTGTACAACACTCAAATATCCTAGTGCGCATTCTTTTTCAAGCAGTCTATTCAATTTGGATTTTCTTTGCCATAGTAATTGGAGGACTTATTTCCTTAATTGTTGCAGCTGCAGCAGGTTAAACAAAAAGTAGAAATGAAGATATCAAAACAAAATCGCCAGAATGCCTTTTTTAAAAGACAGGCAAAGAGTAAAAATTTATTTTGGAGAATATTCACTAAAGCGTTTAGTTCCTCTTGGGGCATTGGAGCACTTTTAGCGGCTCTTTCGGCTTGGACAGCTGGCATTTTGTATGTTTAGAAGAGTGGTGTATAGTCTGATGTTTCTGACCGCTATGACAATCTATCTCATGCAGCGGTTGAGTTTGCCATTAAACTCTTTTATCAATAATTATGTTAATGACTTTCTGTGTCTTCCTTTATTGCTAGGCGCGATGACCTTTGTAATTCAACGTCTTAAAAATGATAATTCTTTTCAATTTTCCATTGGTTTTGTTGTTTTTTTAGCGGGCTATTATTCTTTTTATTTCGAATATTATCTTCCTGGAGTCAATTCAAGGTATACAGCAGATTGGATTGACGTGATTTTATATTTTTCAGGCGGATTTGTTTTCTTTTTTAGTGAAAAGCAAAAAACAAAGGACTTTCGTCATAGAAATCTTTAAAAGTCCATTTAAGCTGCTGCACCTTCTAGCCGATTTTAACCCGTTCTTCCTGTCTCTTTCTTTATATTTGTAGGCCTAATTAAAAAAATGGCAATTTATGGCAAAAGGACCCGAAAAAAACACTAAAAATAAGGCTTTACACAGCAAATTGCTCAATCGGAAAAACACGAAACTTCAAGAAGAAAAAAAAGCAAAAGCATTACGTTTAAAAGCTTTAGTGGAAAGAATGAATCAGCAAAAGAATAAAGAATAGTAAAACATCAGAACCGATTAATCATATCTCACCGTATTTCTATTTTATTTTCCCTGTTAACGCAACCGTCGCGCTTGTGCCTGTTAACTCACTCGTAACACAAATAAAACTATTGAGCATTTTCTCCATCCAATATTTTACTCGAAATTTGCATATAACTATTAAATAAAAACCCACATGGAATTCGGTAGTATCATTATTTCAGAAACCGCAGCGAAAAGCGAAAACCCGCAGGACGTTATTAACTCTAATATTTCAGTTATTAACCTAATGAGAGAGGAAAAAATTGACGATGACTTGATTCACGAAGACGCCTTGATGAGTTATTATTTAGATTATTACACCGCTCAATATACCGAAGGGAATTTTGCCCAATTTGTGTACAACTCCCGTTGGAATACGGAGTTAAATGAACTGATCGAAGAAGGATTGGCCTTACTTGGCGCCGAAAAGCATTTGGAGTTATTCCAGCAACAATGCCAAAAAGTCAAATTGATGAGCGCTGTAAAACGAGATAAATTCTTCAAATCGAAACTCGAAGGTGTAAACCCAATCCGGGATTTGATGAATAGTAATACTTTTTTTGAAATAGAAGAAAACCTAGTTCAACTCAATGGCGCTTTCTTAAAATCCCATCCTGATATTGAAGTGCTCGCAGTAGACGATATGTTTGCCACACTAGAAGAATTTGTGGGACATGATATTAAAAGGTCTTAAAGTCGCTTTTCAGTTTTTTTAAGCACATAGAAGCGTAGATTTTTGTTATTTGTCAAAAAGACATTTAATTTATGTAGGAATCATAGCTATGTAAAAATATGGAATACTATAAAACTCTTTTTGCAATTGATTTTTCTTTGTCTAAAAATGCAGTGGTTATGCGTTTAAAAGATTTAAATCTTTGCGACGCTTTGATTTTGCTTTATGATCTTTGCGAGATAATTAGTATTGTACTGCATCGAAAATCCATATTAACGGAAACTTAAACCGTACGAATCTCAAGATTAACGTCTGAAAAAGTAAATGAGGCCTAATGAAGAGTTTAGTAGGTTATTTTTCAAAGCTGATTCTGCGTCGGTTTTTGTTCTTCCGTCAAAATTAAGGGATTGTTTTGTGTGCATTAAACTCGAGATGTCGGCACTTAATGATACGTTTCTAGAAACTTTTAAGGTCCCGGTAAAACCATAAATTAAGTTAATCATTTTATCCTGGTTTGTGCCGCTACGGAGCTGAGAAACTCCAGCCCCAGCATGAAATAATATCCCGACTGGATCTGCCCGATTATAAAGAGCTAATGCATAGCCTATATCGGCAACGGCTTGAATATCCATTCGTATATAGTTGCTGTCAAATTCTCTTGAGTTGTAGTTGTTTTTGAATTTATCATAACCACTATCTGCCTTTATACCTATGTATGGGTTAATGGTGTATCTTGTTCCTAAATCAATATGATAGAAACTAGGGGTAGAAGTGAAGTAGCCACGAGTCATTGTATTGTACGGTTTGTTCAACCCCACATTGAATTCTAATAACTATTTCTCATAATCTCCCCTATAGGCCTGGGCATTTAAATTCATAAGGACTGAAAGTAGCAGTAAAAGGAATGATTTTTTCATGTCCGTGAATAGAATAATAGTTGGTTTTAGTAAATTTATGATTTTTAGGAGAAAAAAGCTATTCTGCTTACCGAGTTGTGTTTAGTGCGCTATTTGTTTTACCTAACGTTGATAAGTAAGTTTTTCGTCAAAACTTTGTCTGATAAGTCTCAAACATTTCCTTAAATTTGCTTTCTGTAAAGAGATAAAAACCTAAGAGTTATAAAATTCAAACTATGTTACAAATTGCATTTATTAGAGAGAATCAAGAGAAGGTAATCCAAGCTTTGGCAAAAAGGAATATGGATGCCAAAAGTATTGTGGAAGATGTCTTACAATTAGACGCGCAACGTCGTGCTACGCAAGTAGAATTGGATGGTATTTTGGCTGAATCTAATAAATTGTCCAAAGACATTGGCGAAATGATGAAAAACGGCGAGAAATCGAAAGCCGCTATCCTAAAAGAAAAAACGGTTCTAAATAAAGAGAAAAGCAAGAAACTAGCTGAAACGGCTGATGCGATTGCTATTGAGCTTAGTGAGAAACTATATTCATTACCCAATCTTCCAGCCGATATTGTACCGGTAGGGAAAACACCTGAGGAAAACATAACCGTTTTTGAAGCGGGTGAAGTTCCTGTTTTATATAAAGGAGCTCAGCCACACTGGGAATTAGTTAAAAAATACGACATCATTGACTTCGAGTTGGGAAATAAAATCGCAGGAGCGGGATTTCCTGTTTACAAGGGCAAAGGAGCACGATTACAGCGTGCTTTAATTAATTATTTCTTAGATAAAAATACAGCAGCGGGTTACAATGAAGTACAAGTGCCTCATATGGTAAACGAAGCCTCTGCATACGGAACGGGACAATTGCCAGACAAAGAAGGGCAAATGTATCATGACGCTACCGATAATTTATATTTAATTCCTACGGCTGAGGTTCCGGTAACGAACCTGTTTAGAGATGTTATCTTAAACGAAAATGAACTGCCTGTTCTTACAACAGCTTATACGCCTTGTTTTCGTCGTGAAGCAGGTTCGTATGGCGCACATGTGCGTGGATTGAATCGTTTGCATCAATTCGACAAAGTGGAAATCGTACGTGTGGAGCACCCTGATAAGTCATATGAAGCTTTAGATGGAATGGTCGAACATGTAAAAGGCCTCCTTAACGAATTGAAATTACCGTATAGAATCTTACGCCTTTGTGGAGGAGACATGGGATTCACATCGGCATTAACTTATGATTTCGAAGTGTTTTCTACCGCACAAGATCGTTGGTTAGAAATTAGCTCGGTTTCTAACTTTGAAACTTTCCAAGCAAATCGTTTGAAACTGCGTTTCAAAGATAAAGACGGAAAAAACCAATTGGCACACACGCTTAACGGAAGTGCACTTGCTTTGCCAAGAGTACTGGCAGGAATCCTTGAAAATTATCAGACAGCGGAAGGAATCGTAATACCTGAAGTTTTACGTCCGTATTGCGGGTTTGATATTATAGACTAATTATTTTAGTCATCGGTCTCCGTTTTCAGTCTATAACTTCGCGACTAAAAACGTTGACTCAAAACATCGACTGAAAACTGAAAACCTGAAAATTGCGATTTATGAAAAAGCTCTTTCTTTATATCACTTTGTCATTCTCGCTGTTTGCGTTTGCTCAAAACGAACAATTAGCGCAGTATTATTATGACAAGGGCGATTTTGAAAAGGCCAAAATGGGTTATGAGGAATTGTTGCTCGTCGTTCCTCAAAACATGCAGTATTTCTTAAGGACTGTTGATTGTTACCAGCAATTGGAGCAATTTGACAGCGCGGAGAAAGCAATCACAACCCGACTTAATAAATACAATCAGGGAAATCTTTTAGTGGAATTGGGTTATAACTTTCAGTTGCAAGAGAATGAGGCTAAAGCCAAAATTTACTACGACCAAGCGATAGAGCTAATCAAGAAAAATCCGAATGAAGTCTATGGCATAGCAAGCACATTCGAAAAAAAAGTACTGCTGGATTATGCTTTGAAATCCTACCAAACGGCGACAGATTTAGAACCCAAATATAATTTTAATTATCAGAAAGGATTGCTTTACGGGCAATTGGGAAATACAGAAATGATGATTTCCACTTTTTTAGATGAATCGTATGCGAATCCGCAAAATTCGATACTAATCCAAAATCAATTGTCTCGCTTCATGTCAGATGATAGTGATGCTAACTTTAGTGAGACACTTAGAAAAGAATTGATAGTTCGGGTCCAAAAAATTCAAGATCTGTTTTGGAACCATTATTTGAGTTGGTTTTACGTCCAACAAAAAGAGTTTTCAAAAGCCTTTATTCAAGAAAAAGCCATCTATAAACGCAACCCGGAATCGCTGTCCAATATTGTCAATTTAGCATATCTTGCCGTTGAAGAAGACGATCAGGAAATTGCCGTTGCAATTTTAGGTTTTGTACTGGAAAACACCAAGGATCTCGAATTGTTGGTGCAGGCAAATACCTATTTGATGAGAATAAAAATAGATAAGGCGAAGGAAAAAGATTTTGCAACTATCAATGCAGAAATAGAGGGTTTGCTGACAGAATATGAAATCAGCCCATTTACCTTATCTTTGCAATTAATTCAGGCACATTTTGTAGCTTTTAATTTAAACAATCCGGAGCAAGGGAGAGCAATCATCAAAAAAGCGCTTGACTTGCGACTGAATGATTATGAAGTGGCTCAGGCCAAAATGGAATTAGCAGATATTTTACTTTTCGAAGAAAAATTCAATCAGGCATTAATTTATTATTCTCAGATTGAGATGGATTTGAAAAATGATGTGGTGGGGCATGAAGCGAGTCTAAAAGCAGCTAAAACGAGTTATTTTAAAACTGATTTTGTGTGGGCATTGAAACAGTTCAAGGAATTAAAATCAGCTAATACCCAACTGATAGCAAATGATGCATTAGAATATTTCCTGCTAATAAATGACAACACTGCAGCTGATTCAACACAAACAGCCCTGAAAGAATTTGCAAAAGGAGATTATCTTTTATATCAGAATAGAGATCAAGAAGCGATAATTCAATTTCAATCGATCTTAGGAAAGTATAAAGGGCAGGAAATAGAAGCGGTTACCTTGTTGCGTTTAGGAAAGGTCTATGAGAAAATGGCTGACTACACTTTGGCTTTAAGCCAATATCAAGAAATTATTGACCGTCATAGCGATGGAATTTATATCGATGAGGCTTTATTTTTCTCGGCTGAGATATATAATAAAAAGTTAAAAGAAACAGATAAAGCCAAGCCGCTATATGAAAAGATAATTTTCAATCACGAAGACAGTATCTACTTTGTGCAAGCCAGAAAAAGCTTCAGACAACTGCGTGGAGACACTAATTTATAAAAGAGCTCAACTATTTAATCGATTAAACAGTTGAATTAATAACCAGTTAAATAAAAAAGATGATAATATACAACGTTACCACAAACATACATGAAAGCGTTCATGACCAATGGATGATATGGATGCAGCACAAACATATTCCTGAGATTTTGGCTACAGGAAAATTTACTGCCGCCAGATTAGTTCGCGTATTAATAGAAGAAGAAATGGGAGGTGTGACATATTCAGCTCAGTACACAACAGATAGTAAGGAGACACTGGAAAAATATTACCAAGAAGATGCGCTAGGATTCCGTGAAGAAGGAGCAAAGTTGTTTGGAGAAAAAATGCTAGCCTTTAGAACAGAATTAGAAGTGATTTCTGAACACTAAATTCAGTATTCAGTTTTAAGCGTTCAGGCAATAGTCGGGAGCCTGCTTTAGCGTAGTCGCTAAAAGTAAGTTACAATCAAAATTACACTTAGTGCCTTAGTGCCTTTGTGGTAAAACAGAAGAAAATGGAAAAAGTAAAAGCCAAAAAACACCTCGGACAACACTTCTTGAAAGATGAAAGTATCGCTAAAGATATAGCGGATACGTTGGACTTGGAAGGGTATGATGATATACTGGAGATAGGACCTGGAATGGGCGTTTTAACTAAATATTTGTTAGAAAAACCAGTTACCACGTATGTAATTGAAATCGATACGGAATCCGTAACCTACTTGGACGAAAATTATCCAAAATTAAAGGATAAGATTATTTCAAAAGATTTTTTGAGGTACAATATTAATGAAGTTTTTGAGGGCAAGCAGTTCGCTATAATCGGGAATTTTCCCTATAATATTTCGACGCAAATTGTCTTTCGAACATTAGAATACCGCGATCAGATTCCTGAATTTGCAGGGATGTTCCAAAAGGAGGTTGCGCAGCGTATTTGTGAAAAGAAAGGAACTAAAGCATACGGAATTTTATCAGTTTTAGTGCAGGCATTTTATGATGCAGAATATCTGTTTACGGTAGATGAAAATGTTTTTATTCCTCCGCCAAAAGTAAAATCAGGTGTTTTACGTTTGCGCAGAAAGAAAGATTATAGTTTGCCTTGCGGAGAGAAATTATTTTTCTCGGTGGTTAAAACAGCTTTTCAACAACGTCGAAAGACCATGCGAAACAGTTTGAAAACGATGAACCTGTCTGATAGCTTGAGGGAGGACCCGATTTTTGACCTTCGTCCGGAGCAGTTAGACGTAGCGCAATTTATTGAACTTACCCAAAAAATAGAAGCGGATGGAATTTAAAATCAGCAAAAACTTAATACTCGAATTAGAGCAACACATTGTCAATAAGAACGATAAAGAACTGGAAGCTTTATTGAGTGAGGTGCACCATGCTGATATTGCTGAGATTTTGGATGAGCTTGATTTTGATGAAGCGACCTATATTTTTAAGGTATTAGACAGTGATAAAACGGCAGAAATTCTTCTTGAGCTGGAGGATGATTTGCGGGAGAATATATTAAGTAGGCTTTCGCCAAAGGAAATCGCAGAAGAATTAGATGAGCTGGATACGAATGATGCGGCCGATATTATTGCTGAGCTTTCTCAGGATTTAAAAGCGGAAGTAATCTCTGAGTTGAATGATCTTGAGCATGCAAAAGACATTGTCGATTTGTTGCGTTATGACGAGAACTCTGCAGGGGGATTGATGGGAAAAGAGTTAGTAAGGGTGAATGAAAACTGGAATGTGCTGACTTGTGTTAAAGAAATGCGCATCCAGGCTGAGAACGTTTCGAGGGTACATTCAATATATGTTGTCGATGATGAAAACAGATTGAAAGGCAGACTTTCATTGAAGGACTTATTGACTACATCAACAAAAACCCATATTAGTGATATTTATATCCGTAAGCTAAATTGGGTTAACGTAGATACTGAAGATGTTGAAGTAGCCCGAATCATGCAAAAATATGATTTAGAAGCTATTCCTGTTGTAGATGAAATGGGACGTTTAGTCGGTCGTATCACCATTGATGACATTATTGACGTTATTAGGGATGAAGCGGATCAAGATTACCAGATGGCAGCGGGTATCTCTAAAGATGTAGAAGCAGATGATAGTATTTTAGAGCATACGAAAGCCCGTCTACCTTGGTTAGTTTTGGCACTTTTGGGAGGTTTTATTTCCGTAAAAGTGCTTGGGTTGTTTGAGGGCGCGATGTTGAAGCACGGAGAATTATTCTTTTTTACACCGCTTATTGCTGCGATGGCAGGAAATGTAGGAGTGCAATCATCGGCAATTATTGTGCAAGGCTTGGCAAACAACACGTTGAGTGGATCCTTGTTTAGTCGACTGGTGAAAGAGGTATCTCTTAGTTTGCTTAATGGGTTAATTCTGGCAGTTATACTATTCGTTGGGAGTCATTATCTTTTAGATGTCAAAATTGTTATTGGGGTGATTGTCACTACAGCCTTGGTTTCGGTAATTATAATTGCGTCGCTTATAGGAACCTTTGTACCTTTATTGTTGGATAAATTTGGGATTGACCCTGCATTAGCGACAGGTCCGTTTATCACGACAAGTAATGATATTTGCGGGATTCTTATCTATTTTTCAATAGCAAGAATTATTTTAGGCTTTTAACTGCAGGCTACTGATTTTTGCAGAATAAAATACAGTCGATGATTGCCGCAATCATGGACCGAAAACAAAAACCAAAAAATCACAAATAGAGATGAAAGTACATATAATAGGAGGGGGAAACCTCGGAACTTCAATCGCAATAGGAATATCTAAATTTTCGAAAAACAATCAGGTTACCATCACTAGAAGAAATACGGTTAGTATTGCTCATCTTGAAAATAGCGGGATAACGGTTTCTTCAGATAATACACACAACATTGAAGAGGCTGATTTAGTTATTCTTACTGTAAAGCCTTATCAAGTGGATGTTGTTTTGGCTGATATACTCCAAAAAATTACAAACAAAACAATTGCTTCCGCAGTAAGTGGTTTGTCTATCGAAGTGCTGCAAAGTAAGATAGGCGATGGAAATCATGCGATGCGAATCATGCCTAATATTGCGTCACGATTTGGAGAGTCTGCAACGTGTATTTCATTCAGTGAAAATAATAAAGCGCAAGCCCAGCCTGTTATCGCTTTATTTGAAGATCTTGGCACAGCTCCCGTTATCGATGAAAAATTAATGGATGCCGCTACTGTTTTGGCAGCGAGCGGAACCGCTTTTGCCCTGCGTTACATTAGAGCATCAATGCAGGCAGGTATCGAAATAGGATTTGATTGGAAAACAGCATTGGCTATTTCGGCGCAAACCGTGAAGGGAGCGGCAGAAATGTTAATGGAAGAACAAGTACATCCAGAACAGTTAATTGACAGGGTAACTACTCCTAAAGGCTGCACCATTGCTGGACTTAATGAAATGGAGATGCACGGATTTAGCTCTTCGCTGATACGAGGAATCAAAGCCTCTTTAACTCAAATAAAAGGTTAATTTTAATTTTTTATAGCGTAAATGTGTAAGTCGGATTAGTATAAAAATCTTGCAGTCAGTGCAGTATACTTACTTTTAAAACAACAGGTACTTCATCGGATTAAAATGCGATACGTCGAAAAAAAGGGGAAGAGTTTTCTTTGAAACATAATAAAACGTAAATTTACTTCACCCCACTATTCTACTCTTGCCCTTCTAATTAATGGTATAATTGAAAACTAATAATTAATATACATTATGATGAAAAAACTACTTTACCATTTTTACGAGAGGATTTCTAATTTTTTATTTGGCGGGCAAAACGTTTCACCATTTTAAAGGATTGAACCAGGTGTTTTAAAAGAACCTATTTATGATAGTACTTCATGGGAATACTATAAACTGGAAAACCATTTCTAAATTGAAATAATTTAGAAATGGTTTTTTTGATTTTCACCAGTTCGAAATTACAATCTACGTGATTCGTTTAGCAATTATGGTTATTTATTAGTTGGAAAATGCATGATATTAAAACAATAAAAGGTATTTTTTCGTTAATTTTGGTTTCTAAACGTAGAAACATTTTCATGGATATTAAAATTCTTCATATTGACAGCAACAATGCCACTTTGATGGGGCAATTGCAGGAATTAGGTTTTGAAAATCACGAAGACTTCACTTCTTCAAAAGAAGAAATTGAGGCCAAAATACAGTCTTATCAAGGGATTGTAATTCGAAGCCGATTCAAAATTGATAAGACTTTTTTAGATAAAGCAATAAATTTACAATTTATTGCTCGTGTTGGTGCCGGACTAGAAAGTATCGATTGTGACTATGCAGCGTCAAAAAACATTTCGCTCATTGCTGCTCCTGAAGGGAATAGAAATGCGGTTGCTGAGCATACCTTAGGAATGATTTTATCGCTTTTTAACAACCTGAATAAAGCGGACAAGGAAATTCGATCGGGACACTGGAATCGGGAAAGCAATAGAGGACATGAACTGGATGGTAAAACGGTAGGCATTATAGGCTACGGCAATATGGGAAAATGCTTTGCCAAAAAGCTGCGTGGTTTTGAAGTGGAAGTGCTTTGCCATGATATTCAGGAGAATGTGGGAGATGCTAACGCAAAACAGGTTTCTCTGGAAGAATTACAACAAAAAGCAGATGTGTTGAGTTTGCATATTCCCTGGACATCGGAAACCAATAAAATGGTTGACGCTAGTTTTATAGCTGCTTTTGCAAAGCCTTTTTGGATTTTCAACACCTCCAGAGGCAAAAACATAGTAACGGCAGATCTGGCAGCTGCTTTGTCGACAGGAAAGGTTTTAGGAGCAGGGTTAGATGTGTTAGAGTATGAGAAATTATCCTTTGAGACGCTTTTTCAAGAAGAGAATACGCCCGAGGCTTTTCAAAACCTATTAGAAGCGGACAATCTTATATTGACACCTCATGTTGCTGGTTGGACGTTCGAGAGTCATGAACGGTTAGCGCAAGTTATTGTAGATAAGATTAAAGCACAGTACTTTGATGAAGACAAAGCAAGGATTGATGAAAAAGGATTATAAGAATAGGGAACTATTTTTGAAGCTAAAAAAGCTTAAATTTTTGATTTCTTGCGGCAGTAAATTTGGTGAAATTTTGGATTCCGAAGCAAACAAAATGGAATTTCAGGAGCTGGTTGATCCCGTTTTTAAATAAAATTGTATATATTTAATCTTTGGATATCAATCAAATAATCACTTAATATGGAAAATGCAAACCAGGAACATTGGAACAATCCACAACCGGTTAAAGTCGACAACAAAAAAATAGCTGCAGGTTTATTAGCGATTCTTCTGGCGCCTTTTGGAATTCATAAGTTCCTTTTAGGATATACACAGGAAGGAATAATCTGGCTTGTTATTAGTCTTTTCACCTGTGGTACAGTTACGGCATTGCTTGGTCTTATAGAAGGAATAGTTTACTTGACTAAATCAGATGAAGAGTTTTATCAAACCTATCAGGTAAATAAAAAAGGATGGTTTTAATAACAATTATATTTACGTGTTAGTTTAATAAGGTTCTGGTATAAACAT
>NZ_AJXL01000008.1 GCF_000264055.1 Flavobacterium sp. ACAM 123
TCACTGGCCTCTTCTTTTTTTACAAAAAAGTAAAAGCAGCTACAATTCTACATTATTTTTCCATTATTAGGCGTGCCTTAAAAAAACACAAAGTCGATTCAGCACCCTGATTTATATTAATGTGTTTGTCTTCAAGACCATCATAAGAAGCACCATTTTCTGGGTTATACATAATTTGTTTCAGATGATTGTTGCCTAAAAACCAGGCGAAAGCCAACTTTAATTGTTCTTCGTATTTTCTGTTTTTGGTGACGTCATTGAATAAATCTAAAGCAATAATCGTAGTGGCCACTTCAATAGGCTGTTCTCCGTAAAAACACCTTTCGTTTTGTTTTTTAAACCATCCTCTGTTTGAGATTACCTTGAGTTGGCCTTTCATAAAATAATGGGATAACAGAAAGTCAAAGGTAATTATGGCTATTTTTTTATATTTCATCTTTCCGGTAACCAGATAACTGTACATCATCGCCTCTGGCAATACATTATTGGCGTAGGTCATGTAATCTTCATACCAGCACCAATTCACATCTGAATTAATATGATAGTGTCGCAATAGTTCATCTGCTAATTTTTCGATATGTTTTTCAATTTTTGGATCTTTATAAGCGGAGTAATAGTTGTAGAGTCCTTTTATGGCATAGGCCATAGCCCTTGGAGAACTGAAATCATCAATTCTGACAATTGCTTTATCCCAGCATCTTTTTGCTCTTACAACTATTTCTATCGGGAGTGTTTTTTTATGTGCTAAGGTCGTCCCTAGGCTCCATAAAGCTCTTCCATTAGCATCTTCGAGATTAACTTCATAATTTTGTGCGGTTAATTCATTGTTATAGTCTTTGTAATTGTCAAACCAGCCATTTGGTCTTTGTATTCCTTCTATATATCTCAAATAGGCGTGTACCAATGACAAGGTTTCATCGTTAGGCTTAAATTTATGATACATAACCAGATCGATCAAGGCTCTTGCATTATCATCCAAGGTATATCCTGATTCAGGATCAGGTTCGCTAAATTTAGAAAATTGGAGTATGCCAAAATCAGTAGTCAGGTTTTTAATATGGTCTAGCTTTATCGGTGGAAGACAGAAATTTAAATTCTCTTCTTTGATTGTTAATTGATCAAATAAGAGTCTGTATTGGATGGCAATATTCCCCCATGAGGTGACATGTGACTGTGAAAAAGCATTCTTGCCCATACTTACCCGTTCCTCTTTATTTTCAATAAGCCGCATTATCGCCTCTTTAAACTCTTCAGAATCATCAAATTTGCTTAGTAAAATCCCCGTAGTCTTTGTTAGCATTTCAACTGAATGGGGAATTGGTGTGGAAATTACGGTACAGCCACAACTCATAGCATAAGCCAAAGTACCACTTACGGATTGGTTGGGATCTTTGGATGAAAATAAATAAATATCGGACAGTGTTAAATATTCCAAAAGTTGTCTCAATTCAACATATTCATTGATAAAGACTACGTTATCTTCTAAATGGAGGTCACCCACAATTGTAGCTAGTTTTTTGCGGTATTTCTCCCCTTCATCTTTGATGATTTCGGGATGTGTTTTTCCAATTATTAAATAAAGTAAACTGGGATGTTTTTTTACGACTTCTGGTAATGCAAATAATGTTGTTTCAATATTTTTATTTTGACTGATCAATCCAAAAGTAGATAACACAATCCTATCAGAATAATGGTAGCTTGCTTTTAATTTTTCTTTTTGTTCCCATAACACATTGTGGTTGCCGTGCGGAATTACCTGTGTTTTTGAAGTAGGACAGTTATAATAGTATGTCAAGATCTCTTGCGATTTTTTTGTTAGTACTACAATGCGGTCCGAGAGGTCAATGATGGCATTGACTATTTTTTTTCTTTTTTCATCAGGATTAGGGAGGACAGTATGAAATATTGTGGCGATGGGTTTATTTAAAGCCAATATAAAGGCAAGGATATAATCGCCATATTCACCACCGAAAAGCCCAAACTCATGCTGGATACAAACGAGACCGATGTCTTTACGTTCATTTATTTGTTCAGCTACAAACCGGTATTCATTCAAGTTAGCAGCCGATAGCGTATACGTAACTTCTTGATTGTATTTGTATTCGACATCTTTATTCTGTAAGGCGCATACCTCAACAGGAAGGGTATCCCCAAAAACAATTTTTACGGCATCTACGATATCATTTGAAAAAGTCGCTAATCCACACTCTCGAGGTGGATAAGAACTTACAATCAGCATTTTTAATCCTTTCTCAATTTTCATTGGTTTACTATGTTTAAGGTTGTTTTTTTAATTCGCTTAGTAATTCGGATAGATTTATTTTAGCGACTGCAATATGCCTGTCAGCAGCACCGTAGTAGATATAAAGGTCATTGTCAAATAACGCATGACCAGTGGGAAAGACAACATTATTAACGATACCCTCTTTTTCCCATTTTTTTGTTGGTGAAAAGAGAGGATAAGGCAATCTCGATAGCTCCATTTCGGGATTTTCTAAATGGAATAAAGCAGCTTTAGCATGGTATATCTTTCCAGTTGGAGTCTCATTTACACCATGATAAATTAACAACCATCCGCAAGGGGTTTCAATGGGAGGAATCCCGCCGCCTACATAATTCGTTTCATAAGGATCTTTAGGGTCTAGAATAATATGATCAGTCAAGTTCAGTAAATAATTTTCCCAAAAAGGAAGCGTTAGGTCTTCCCACTTGTCAAACTTAACAATCTGTATTCCGGGCCAAATTCGATGTAAGAGAACAAATTGACCCTTTATTTTTCTTGGAAAAAGGACGACATCTTTATCGCGTAATAAACGGGTTTCGTCTCCGGCTAACCCGATTTCCGTAAAAAGATTATAATATTGATGGTATTTGGGGTTTAAAGTAGAATCGTTAAATCTATTGATATAATTTTCATATTCCTGATAGTTCACTGAAGGTGTGATTATTCCATGTTTTTCAAAATGAATTAAATCTTTCGAAGTGGCTAAGGCTCCCATGGTATTGACGCCATCATAAGCAGTGTACGTTACGTAAAAGGTATCTTCAATTTTTACAACTCTTGGGTCTTCGACTCCTTTTTTTTCATAATCGAAGTCCCTCAAAATAAGAGGCTTTTCCAGTCTTTCCACTATTTTTGTAGGTCCCTCCATTTTTGCATAGCCAATGGTAGAAACGTTGCCTTCTTGTACGGCCCGATATAAAATATGAATCGTATTTCCATCCTGATAAACACCAGGGTTTATGACGCCATTATTTTCAAATTCTAAATGAGTGGGGCTTAGAATAACTCCTAACTTTTCTACTGTAATCATGATCGAATGTTTTGTGATTTCTTAATCAATATCTTATTGGTGTTATTTTTTATACCTCTCTTTTTATCCTTCAAAAGTATCCTGTAAAGAAAAAATTATGTTTTAAAGCTTCTAAATTTTCGTTTAATTTGGTTTTAGCCTCATTGACATTGGGAATCTTAGCCTCAATTTTATGAACAAGTTTGGGATCATTAGCAAGATAATTCAAAGCACCTTTTCCATCTTTTATGTTGAGAGCGGTTTTGTTTAAATTAGTCACGACTCTGTTTATTTCCATACTTGAATTATCTAAATTATTAACAATTGTCTTTATACCATTGGCAACAGCCGTGTCTTTCAAAAGACCTATAACGTTGTCTTTATTGGTCATCGATTCAACAAGTCTGTTTAAATTTTTATTGGATTTTGCCGTTTCCCTTCCCGATATTTTTAAGTAATACATGGTTTCTTTTAAATATTTGGCGACCTCAACATCATTTAATAACAGTCCGATAGTCCTTTTTCCGTGATTAATTTCTTCGGTGATTGTAAGTAAGTTTTCAGTAAGATACGCCACATTTTCGTTCGTTTTACTTAGAGTTTTCAAAAGATCATCAGTACGGATATGATTTACAGAACTAATTTCATCTCGTGGCTCAACTAGAGGTTCCGCCTCCTTCCCTTGCAAAATATCGATAATCATACTTCGTACCAAGAAGTCAGGGATTATCATGCCCACGGCATCTTTTTTTACATGTTTGAAGAGCGTATCGTCAATAATCATGTTCACTTTGATGTTTGTGTCATTAATCATTTCAATGCCACGAACAGTCCCTAGATTTAGTCCAGAGTAGCTCACATTATTTCCTATTTGTAAATCATTTACATTAGTGAAAACAGCCGTCAAATCACTTATTTTCCCAAATATATTTTGCTTATTGTCAATGAAATATGTAGCTGACACGAAAATGAATAGCCCGATCATTACAAAAAGTCCTAATCTTATTTTTTGTGATGTTGTTTTTCCCATGTCTATACTTATTTAAAGAAAGCCTGTACTTTTATGTCGGTTGAAGTCGATAATTCATTAAACGTACCTTCAATATAATTAATACCATCGACCAGTAAAATCATTCTATTTGAAATCACTCTGGCACAATCGACATCATGTGTAATGATGAGAGCTGAGGTCTTGTGTTTTTCTTGAATTGACTTCATCAATATCAATATTTCTTTGGCTGTGATAGGGTCTAATCCCGTGTTGGATTCATCGTAGAGAATGATCTTGGGTTGCAGAATTAGTGTTCTCGCTAAGGCAATCCTGCGCTTCATTCCACCTGAAAGTTCGACTGGCATCAAATCTATTAAGTATTTGAACGGATTGGTACCAGAAACCTCCATCGCGTCAATTTGTTCCGTAACGCGCATGGATCCTAACTCAGCACCAATACCGGAACCAATACGGCTAGCACAAATTAAAGCGGTTGTTATAGGACCTATTTCTCTAATTATTGAAATACTCACCATGGAGGGCATCCATGAAACAGCACCAAACTCAAGCAGAGTAGGGCGTGATTGTAAGGAAAAAACCAAACCAATTATGAATCCAGTAAGAGCAAATAACAATAAATAACGATTTCCCATACAAAGGCATTGACGAAGAAACTCTTTAAATTCAAATGGACGTCTGAAAGATTCTCTGAAAAACCGACCGGCAAAAAAGGCAAGTTCACCAATTTGAATCAAGAAAGATTTAATCAATTCAATTATTTTAAAAATGGCATTCATAGGTGTGATGAATTGATTTTCTTTATATTGCGCTACTCAAATATACGACTATTAAGCTGGTTTTCAGGTGTCTTACAATGTTGTTAAACTGATTATTGAATCATTTAGTCGAAAAAAAGAGATTGTTGAGTGGACAATAAAAATAATTTAGCAAATACACTCTTATTAAAAAAAACTAAAACAAGAAGATATTGTACCAGTGAGGAAGATGATTTTCCGATTTTGATTATCGTGATAGCGCAAGAGGATTAATTACGCCGATTAGTAATGTTAGATCATAACACGCTGGACTTAAACCTAAATTTGTTTTTACTAAATAATTTAATTGGTTGAAATCGCTTTTATACGCTTTAATAGCAATCGCAGTCCGTTTGGTTGGGTTATAGAATCAACAAACCACTGATGTCAATTCTATTACTTTCATGCGAAATCCTGTTGCAGGTAATAATTTTTTTGGCACCGGAGTCTTATATCTGCTGAAAAGCATTCTTAGCGAATACCGTATGTACGCCGATACAAATAGGAGGTTTCATGCCGGTATTTTTCAAATGCGCAATTGTTTCAATCATCGTCCGTCTTGTTGAAATGATATTATCAATTAAAACTGGAATATAATCCTTGTATTTAGCAACAGGAGTTACAGATTCGTCGACATCAAGACCGCTGTATCTAACTTTCGTTAAAATTACATAGGCTGCACTAGCATTTTTTGCGACGGCAGCAACCCATTGTTCGCTTTCGCCAGCAGGGCCAATCAAAATGGGTTTGTCAATATTGTTTTTTATCCAAGTTGAAATAGGATTCGCGGCGTGATATACTGTGGTCGATAGACCGTAAACTTTAGATAAAGAGCTTCTACGATGCAATTGTGGGTCAATCGCTATAATAGTTTCTCAATCAGGAAAATAACGAACTTCGATGATTCCTTTTTCAGCCTTTTCTTTTTCAATAAGGATTGCCGTCAAGTCCTCATTTCTGGGTAAAGTAAAATATATTTTTCTCCTGTGCTTTATTGGAGCAAAATGATATCCTCTTCTGATTTCGTATACTCTATCGAGTATTTCAGCTCGTCGTTCGTTTTTGAATAAATACAGTATAACACATCTTCTTTTTGCATTTTTGTGTTTAAAGGTATTTATAGCAATACCCCTTCTTTACTATCCTGTCGGGCACCGGCAAGTTTTGCAATCTTTGCCAGTTTTCTGTTATCGATTTCAGTTAAGAAGCCTTATTTTTCAGCTTTAATATCTTCTTTACAAGGTGCAAATTCAGGTTCTTTAAAATCACCCTGCGCTTTGCAGATCGAAAGGAACTTCTTGTATGCTTGTCCTAATGAAAGAATTTCTTTTGCAAGCTGTATTCCACTTTTGTTTTTTGTTTCGTGTACCATGTCAAAAATGCTCGTGGCGAGAAGTAATGATTTATTTCTAAAATCTTGAGGTGCTTTCATTTCGTTTCGCAAAACACTAATTACATCGATAGCAACCAGTGCGCGACCAATTCCTTTACCGATGGGTTAAAAACCATCAGTAAATAGCATACTTATCTTGATGCCCATTACTTTTCCTACGACATAGAAATACTATTTTGGTTTTTCGGTCATCTTCATCCGTTCTTACTTTTGCCGTTTTTCCTATTGGAATATCAATAACTACATGTTTGAAACCTGCTGCAATTTTTTTTGATAATACGGAGGCGATCATTTGGCCTTCACCAGCCACATCAAGCGATCTTTCTAAAAGTATTATGATGTCGTCAGCCGGGCTGAGTTCTATCGAACCATCCAATACAAAGCATCCGTTTTCTTGTTCGACTACTTTTTGAATTTGTTTGATACTGAGGTCTATTTTTGTCATGGTTTCCAAGCAATCTGCTGTGCCTGCAGGTGATGTGATGGACCTAGACAACGTTTTGGGTATTGTTAGTCCAAAGGCAGCAGCGATAGACACTACGATGGGTGTTGTCCTGTTTCCGGGAAGTCCCGCCACACACTGATTGTCCTCTACTATTTTTCTCTGCCAAGAAAGGCTTTGTCCTGAACCTTCCGTCGCTTTAGTGAGTCCTATGATCTCTTGAATGTTGAGGTTGTCACCGGCACAGGCGGTAATGAATGCCGCAATTTTAATATTGGAATATTCGCCTTTGACAATATCGTTTTTAATGTTTTTCAAGGACTCATCATTCAGTTGTTTGCTATACATTTTAGCTCTAATACTTCCCATAGAGTTCACGGGCTGAACATGCGAAAAACTAATTTCATTTCCTTCTTTAGCATCTAAGTCCATCCAAGCACTTTCAGACAATCCTGCTTCTCCAGATTTCAAAATCCCATTATTGATAATGTATTAGGTGGCTATTTTAGATTTCCCTTTTCCGGTTACTAATACGCGGTTTAGTGCTTCAAAGCCTTCCGATAAGCAAATATTGCAATTTTTACGCATGAAAACAACATGTTTCCTTTGGGTATTAATACCAAGATGTACTAATTTTAGAGTATTTGAAAGTAGTATGCATAAAAATAATTACTTAACGGCGCTGTTAATTAAGAAATATTAGCTCCCCCTCTAGGCGTAAAGTATCGTCTTAATTGAATAATAATCAGAAAATAGAATTATCACCGCAATGAGGAAAACAGCTAAACTCTTTCAGTATTTATAATTTATATAATAGGACTGAGAATTAATTTTCATAGAAGCGCAACCTGTTTTTAACCTCGACTAATTCTTTTTGCAGCGTATCAATTTTTTGCAGCAAATTAAAAACAACGTCAATTCCTTCGATGTTTACATCTAATTCTTGATGCATCCTAATCATTTTTTCGATTTCATAAATAGAATCCTGATGTATATAGTGTACCTGCTCCATGGTTTGAATCTCCACCAATCCAAGTTCACTTAAATTACTAAAGAAAGACAGTTCGACTTTATAATGGGAGACTAATGTATTGAGGGGAATGAAGTTTTCTATGTTCATAAGGCGTTTAGTGTAGAAAGTTCAGTGAATAGCTCTTTTTCTTTTTCAGAAAGGCTTATCGGAATTTTTATTTCGTAGGTAATGTATAAATCTCCAAATTGACCTTCTTTTTTATAAATAGGAAACCCTTTTCCTTTCAGCTTTACTTTGGTTCCATTTTGAGTCCCCGCAGGCACATTCAGCTTTACTTTTCCGTCAAAAGTGTCGATGGTAATATCACCTCCCAAAATAGCTTTATATAATTCTAAATCGACACTTGCATAAAGGTTCTCTTTATCTCGTTTAAAGGCAGTGTGATTCTCTAAGGTAAAAGTGATGTATAAATCTCCTTTTGGACCACCTCCGGATCCTGCAGCACCATATCCTGTAATTTTTATAACTTGTCCATTTTCTACTCCAGCAGGAATAGTAAGTCGGATGTTTTTGCCGTTTATGGTTAGGGTGCGTTTGTGGGTAGTGTAAACCTCTTTTAAGTCAAGATGCAATTCAGCATTGAAGTCCTGTCCTTTAAATTGCGCTGTGCGACGGCCGCCTCCTCTTGCGGATCGCCCGCCAAACATGGATTCAAAAAAGTCCGAATAATCCGCGCTGCCACCTCCACCGAAATCAGCTTGCTGTCCACTTCGTTGGTAGTGTTGCTGCTGTCTTTTCGATTGTTCATACTGCTCCGCGTGTTGCCAATTTTCGCCATGGGCATCGTATTTTTTACGATTTTCGGCGCTGCTTAATACTTCATTGGCTTCATTTAGTTCCTTGAATTTTCTTTCAGCTTCCTTGTCGTTGGGATTCAGGTCAGGATGATGTTTCCGAGCCATTTTACGAAAGGCCTTTTTTATCTCAGCGTCCGTTGCCGTTTTATCGACCCCCAATACTTTGTAATAGTCTATGAATGCCATTTTGTATTATTTTTTCAATTATTGATACCGTCTTTACTTTTTATTATCATCCAATATCCTGCTCTCGCTAATTCTTAAAAATTACAGATTATTACCTGCCTAAATTTAATCAATTTTTAGATGATATAGCATAATAAAACGTTTTATTACGCGCAATTGTAAATTATAAAAGCCTCGAAAAGGGACTATTTAAAAGTGATTTTATTACAATTTTGAGTCACAAATTTTTACATAGATCAAATCTTCAATGTATTGTATTTAAAATACTGTTATTTTTTTTAAATCAATAAAGAATGATTTACAGCCTATGAATTCAGTATCTTGAGGGTTGATCTGCAAAATAAAATTTATTTTTCCCAGCAGGTGTCCTAATAAGTTCCAATGTAATGTCTCTTGTTTGTATTCTATAGTTTTTAGCCGCGAGCGCACGTCCTAATTCATGCATAACAACTTTTACAAAAATGCATAAAACGAAAACTACCGACCAAAGGATCTGAATAGCGTTATACCCTGTTCGATAATTGATATAAATAACAAATACAATAAGTAACGAAAAGGTCCAATACATAAATAGGTCAATACCTGCTACTTTTCTCAGTTTGAATGTTCCTTTTATTTTTTCCTGTTTTAAAAGATGTAAATTTTTAGTGTAATTATAAAAAAAAGATAATTCAAGAATCCATAAGATATAACGTTTTAGATAATCAGGAACCGCTCACATTCTATCATTAAAGTACAAAATTATTCAGAAAGAAATGATACTACAGGCCACAAGAATAGCGTTGCTTTTGGCTATCTTCATTTTGGTGTTTTTTAGAATTCCTATTTAGAATTCCTCTTGAACCATTTTTCTATCTCAACTGCCCAAAAAACGATACTTGACGCGGCTAAGGTTATTGCCAACTCGAATACAGTTAATGGCTGCGTTCTGAAAATTTTGTTAAAAAAAGGAGTGTAAATAATTATAAACTGCAAACTAAATGTTAAAAGCAAAGCTCCAAGCATCGGTTTATTTGAAAATATGCCCATTTTGAAAACGGATTTTCGAGAAGACCGAATAGCCATTACATGTCCCATCTGGCTAAAGCAAAGTACAGTGAAAGCCATAGTTTGCCAGTGTGAAATCTGGTTTTGTATTGACCAAGCCTGAATTGCGAGTGTCGTAATACCCATTAAAAGGCCTACCCATAAAATATGGATGGCCATGTCTTTGGAAAAAATATTCTGTTTAGAATCTTGTGGTGCTCTTTGCATGATATCTGTTTCAGCTGGCTCTGAGGCCAGTGCTAGGCCAGGCAAACCATCAGTTACTAAATTTATCCAAAGTATGTGGATAGCTAACAAAGGAATTGGTAAACCTAAAAATGGAGCTAAAAAAATAGCCCATATTTCACCAGAATTAGAAGTCATAGTATACTTGATAAATTTGAGAATGTTGTCAAATATTCTTCTCCCATGTTTTACGGCAATAACGATAGTGGCAAAATTATCATCGAGTAAAATCATGGCAGCCGCCTCCTTAGCAACCGCTGTTCCATTAATACCCATGGCAATACCAATATCGGCATTTTTAAGTGCAGGCGCATCGTTTACACCATCGCCTGTCATGGCAACAAGATGATTTTTGGATTGCAAGGCATTAATAATCAATAATTTTTGTTCAGGAGTTACTCGGGCATAGACCCGCACATTTTCTACTATTTCTGCAAAGTCTTGCTGATTTAACTGGGCAAGTTCTGTTCCTGTTAGCACAAGGTCTTTTTCGGAAGATTTGATCCCTAATTTTTCCGCAATAGTTATAGCGGTCAATTTGTGGTCGCCGGTAATCATTACAGGGATAATACCTGCCTCTTTACATTCAGTCACGGCTTGTCTTGCTTCTTCACGAGGGGGATCTATCATTCCCACTAAACCAATAAGGCTTAATGATGATTCTATTGCATCAGAATATAGGATTTCTGGTAGTTTGGACATGGTTTTCATTGCAAATCCTAACATCCGATATCCCTTTTTTGCCATCTCATTTACATGGAGTTCAAATTCAGGAATACGTTCTTTTTGATTGTCATTTATCTTATCAAATAACACCTCAACTCCACCCTTAACAATAACCATAATTTTGTCAGGCGCATCTGCGGACGGATCTTGAATCTGATGTAACGTGGTCATACATTTTCGTTTTGAATCGAAAGGCAACTCTGCAATTCTGGGGAATTTTAATTCTAAAGCGGATCGTTCTAATTTTTTTTTAGAAGCATAGTCCACCATGGCAACTTCAGTAGAATCTCCCAGCCATTCCCCTTGTTTATCTTTGGAAACGTCGTTGTTCAGAGCCATGGCATGGAGTAAAATATTGTTTTCTGGGAAAATGGTACTGAATTCCTTTATGGAAGTTTCATAAATGCTTTCTACAGTCATTTTATTCAACGTAAGTGTACCGGTCTTGTCTGAACAGATGTAAGTTACGGAACCCAAAGTTTCAACAGCCGGAAGTTTGCGGACAAGTGCATTGTTTTTTGCTAATCGCTTTGCGCCAAAGGCAAGTGCTACGGTTACTAAAGCCGGCAAGGCTTCGGGTATAGCGGCTACAGCAAGGGATATGGCAACAATTAGCATGGTGATTGGAGATTCACCTCGAAGCCAGCCCACTAGAAAAATAAGAGCACAGATAAAAAGGATAGCGACTGATAATCGTTTTCCAAAATTGGCTAATCTTTTTTGTAATGGGGTAGGCGCTTCATTAGTCTGAATCATTTTTGCGATTTCTCCCAATTCTGTGTACATTCCCGTTGCTACTACATAACCACGTGCTCTACCCGCTGTCACAAAAGTTCCTTTAAATCCTATATTTGTTAGGTCGCCAAGCGAATAGTCTATTTCTGGAAGGGGATCAGTAGTTTTTTCTACATTATTTGATTCGCCAGTAAGAGTTGATTCATCTACTTTTAGCTGATGAGTTTCAAAAAAACGAATATCAGCAGGAATGCCGTTTCCGCTTTCAAGAACCACCACATCTCCCGGAACAATATCAGAAGCGAGGATTTCAATCCTTTTTCCTTCGCGGACTACGCTAGCTTGGTGCGCCACCATGTTTTTTAAAGCTTCCATCGCTTTTTCAGCTCGGTATTCTTGAATTACTCCTATTACAGCATTAATGATAACAATGGTAATAATAATTACAGTATCCGTTATATCGCCCATTATTCCCGAAATAATTGCTGCTGCGATAAGGATAAGAATCATAAAATCTAATAACTGATGGAGCAGCATTTGTATAATAGTCTTCTTTTTTTTGTTTTCAATTTGATTTTTACCGTATCGAGCATGCCGTTCTTTGGCCGTTTTTTCATCAATGCCTGAGGGAGATGTGTCCAACTTCTTAGATACTTCAGAAAGAGGAAGTAAATGCCAATTCGTGTTCATCTGAATTTATTTTAAGCAATCGTTATTTTTGTTTTTTTAGATTTCAATTCGGGTAACTATTAATTCGATCCATAAAGGTGTTTTTAATCGCATTTGCTTTTAGAAATTGACGTCGGATTTAAGATTCTAAAAATAAAATTTAACCAAATTGTTGCAGTTTGTCAAAAAAAATCAATCGAAACTTAAAGAACTTCCATGTCACCTCAATAATATGGGGTGTTTGAATTATTATTCAGAACGAATCATTTAAGTTCGTTTTCAGAGGTGCCATTGTATGCCCACGAATTAAAATTTGCAATGGTGGTGTGCGCGATTCCCTCTAATGCTTCGTTAGTTAAAAAGCCTTGATGTCCTGTAATTAAAACATTAGGGAAGGAGCGAAGTATAGTGTATAAATGATCCTCCAGTTTTTCAGTAATGTGGTTACCAAAGAAAATTGATCTTTCCTTTTCATAAACGTCTAAACCGGCCGCTCCAATATTTCCCATTTTCAGTGCATCTATTAAGTCTTCGGTATTCACGACAGTTCCTCTTGCGGTATTAATAAAAATAACGCCCTTTTTCATCAGGCTAAAGGACTTTTTATTGAACATATATTTTGTTTCGGGATTAAGCGGGCAATGAACTGAAATCACATCTGAGTTTTTACAAACCTCTTTTACTGTGGTGTACTTTATTTCTATTTGCTGTATTAATTCCGTATTTTCTTGCGGATCATTTGCCAAAATTTGGCAACCAAAACCATGCATAATTTTTGCAAAGGCGGCACCTATTTTTCCTGTACCAATAATTCCCACTGTTTTTCCATACAAGTCAAAACCCACCAAGTGATTTAGACGGTAGTCACCCATTTGCATAAGTTTTTGGCCTAAGATGATTTTTCGGTTTAGTGCCAATAACAACGCTGCCGCATGCTCCGCCACGGAATAAGGCGAATACGCAGGAACGTGGGCTACTTTGATTCCCAAAGCTCTTGCTTTTTTCAAATCAACATTATCATATCCTACAGAGCGTAAGGCAATATACCTGACACCAAAGGAGTATAATTTTTCCAGTATGATATCAGAGGCATCATCAGTAGTGAAAAGGGAAATGCCTTCAAAACCCTCTGCAAGTTTCACTGTTTCTGCACTTAAGGATTGGTTTGTATATTCTATTTCTAATTTCCCCTGTGTGGCATTTTCGATAAATGGTTTGTCAAATGCGTATATGCTGTACATTAAAATTTTCATGATGTTTTTTTTATTTCCAATATAGGAATGGTTGCTTTTTTGTAGATGTATTTTTCATATTGTTGATAAAGTATTTAAGGAAAATAGCCTAGATCGTTTTCCAACGGTTTAATGTGGGCAGAATGTTTACGGCATCTTGAATCAGATGTTCTGAAAGTTGCAATTTTTTCATCGCGGTTACTACCGTTTCCTTTATTTCACTAAATTTTATATTTGAATTAATAAATGAACCACCATCGTAACAGAATTTACAGTACTCATCCGTTTTTAGACAGTTAGATATGGTGCCTTTTAAGGCCTCGTTGTCAAGTGGAATTCCACAACTTTGACATTATACTTTTGGCTCCATACTTTATAATTTTAAGAGTTCAATTAATATGTTTTAATTTCTTCTAACTTTCCTTCGGTTTTTTACCAAAGATTACAGTTTTAAAAAGGATCTTTTAAAATCTGTAGCTAGTTGTTTGTACTATATCGTAGATTCTGCCCATTGATAATTTATTTATAACCGTACTGTATTTTTCTTTTCGTTTGCCAAAATATTTTCAATTTAAATTGCGTCAGGATTAAATGAAATACTGTCGATTCCTTCCTCTACTAAAAACTGTGCGAATTCCCGAATGTCACTGGGTGCCTGTCCTTGCAAGCCCACTTTTATTTTATTTCTCTAAGCGGCATGGATCGTTTTCCTGATTAAATTTTTTACCGCTGGATTCTGTTCGCTAAACAAATAACTTATTGATGCAGAATCTCGGTCCGGACGGAGGGTAAGTTGTGTCAAATCATTGGAATCGATAGAAAATCCGTCAAAAAGTGAGGCAAATTTACCGGCCAAGATCACATTACTGGGAAGTTCTATCATTACGCATAACTTAAGACCATTTTCACCCCGTACTAATTTGTTGGCGGCTATCTCTGCCAATACTCTTTCTCCTTCTCCTACGGTTATGCAAAAAGGAATCATCAGTTTTACGTTGAGAAACCCCATTTCGTTTCGCACTTTTTTCATGACTTCGCATTCCAGGGCAAATCCTTTTCTATAAAAATAGCTCATTCTCACAATTAGATCTTTAGGATAGAAAGCCGCTGCAACTATCGAAACTGCTTCAGCCATTTTGTCGATAAAATATTGTTTGCTGTCCTCATATCCTTTCGTTAATTCCGATATTGGGTCAATTGTAGCTTTGTTAGTTACTTTTTCTGGTTCACAAAGTGCTAACGGATGAATTTTAATGCTATTGGAAATCGCAAACGCCACTAGCATTAAACCAACTCCTTTATTTAGGTAGTTGCTCAATTCAAAAGCGCAATCAGAATCCGCGAGAATGAACATTAGGTCAGTATCCCGCATAGGTAATTGACTGAAGTTCTGCTCTGTGATTTCCCATTTTAACTCGCCTTCGTATATGTTACCGTCCTTTCCCTCAGCACAGGATACTGTGATTTGTTGTCCCCTTTTTATTAGTTTAGTGGCATCACCGCAACCTACCACGGCGAGTTCTCTAGCGACAATCTCGGTATGACTGGTGCGTCCTCCTTTATTATTAATAATGGCAGCTGCCTTATTCATGATTGGATCCCAATCTGGATTAGTCAAATTGGTAATGAGAATTTCCCTGTCTAACAATTGATTTCCTTCTTGCGGACTATTAAGTAGGCGTGCTTTGCTAGTAGCTATTTTGTCTCCTAATTCGATTCCCTTTGTGATAAGGATCGCTTTTTCTTTGAGTTTGTAAATTTTTCGGACTTGTTTTTTATCCTTCCTATGAACTGTTTCTGGCCGTGCTTGAACAATATAAAGCTGAGTGTTTACCCCGTCTTTTGCCCATTCAATATCCTTTAGTTTTTTATAATGTTTTTCGATTTTATAGCACCATGGTGAAAGTTGGATGACTTCTTTATCATTCAGTGAAAATTGATTTCGTTTGTCTATCGTTGTGGGTGTATTTACGATGGTATGTTCAGCTGCGGTTTCCTCGCTCTTTCCGGCATAAACCATCGTGAATTCTTTTCGGTCGCAATGTCTTTTCAGAATGAGATTCAGTTTTGGGTTTTCTAAAGTGGGCTTAAAGAGCATCCACTCATCCGATGTTATGGTGCCCTTGACAAAATTCTCGTAAAGACCCCAACTGCCGTTAATGATGATTGTATTTTGAAAACTGGGATCGCTAGTAAAAGCAACACCCGAAGAAGCCAGATCGCTTCGTACCACCTGTCGTACGCCAACAGAGATAGTAATATCTAATTTTGCAAAACCCATATCATGCGGGTACTTTATAGCACGATACGTAAAGAGAGATGCGTAGCAGCGATGTACAGCATCAATTAATTGGCTTTCACCGCTTATATTAAGGAAAGATTCCATTTGTCCGGCAAAACTTGCTGACGGTAGGTTTTCTGCGGTGGCACTGCTTTGAACTGCTACCCCAAGATCTTTTGTGTCACTTCGCGTGCTTAACGATTGGCAAGCAGTACTTATTTCAGCTTGTATTTCGTCAGGAATAGTTGCCGATAGAATTAACGCTCTTGCCTTTTCGCCAATTTCAGATAAGTTTGCGTATTTTTTTGTGCCCAATAGATTCAAGACGTCATCTAATGATTTTTCTAAATTGTTTTTTTGTCGAAAAAGAAGGTGTCTGGCTGCAGTAACCGCAAATCCATTAGGAATATTGACATTAATAGGATTTAATTGATTGTATAGTTCGCCAAGCGAAGCATTTTTACCCCCAACTTGATCTATCGCATCAATACCAATTTGGTTGAAAAACAAAATAGATTTATATTTTTCCATTTTTAATATATTAAGGTTTAAGCGACTACTATTTTGTTTTAATAAGCCAACAAAAAAACATTTGAATCATGCTGATACGATTCGAAATCAAAAAATGATTTTTAAATTTTGATGTTCTAATTAGTAATGCGATTTGAGAACTATAAGAAAAGTGCAGTAGGTGTGCTCGTTAAGATTAATTTAGTGTACTACTAATTTAATCAAAAAAAAATATTTTTGGTAGAAAAAGCATCTTTATTTTAAAATTAATATACTAATTATCAGTAGTTTATGTTTTTTATCGAATGTTGCACTTCTTGTTTGTAGCAGAATAAATAATGATTGATTTTATCAAATTCAATTAACGGCAGTGTTTTTTGATTTAATAAATTGATAAATGAATTCCTCTGGAGACAGTATGACGGAGTATTATATTAAATAGACAGATACAGCTTTAGTTCAATTATTATTTTATTTTTGTATGCTCTCAAGAATAAATCGTCTATTGGAACTGCATTACGGATAAGTTGTAAATACTTCCTTTGCTTGCAATTGACTCCAAATCAATATCCGCCCCAACTAATGAAAAAATCAGTATTGCCGATAAACGAACCAGAAAGACTTAAGGCTCTTGAAAGTTATTCAATTATGGATTCTTTACCTGAAAAGGAGTATGATTCCATTACACAGTTAGCGTCTTACATTTGTGGTACTCCTATAGCGTTAGTAAGCTTATTAGATGAAAACAGACAATGGTTTAAATCAAGAGTGGGTACAGATATTACTGAAACTCCACGAGACATCTCTTTTTGCCAATATGCAATTATGGGTGAGGAGGTGTATGAGGTTAATGACACCTTGGAAAATGAAACTTTTGCTAATAATCCCATAGTAACAGGAAACCCTGATATTCGGTTTTATGCCGGTGCTCCACTTCGGGATGTTAACGGATATAATTTAGGCTCACTTTGTGTACTTGACACAAAGTCAAGGGTACTTACTGACGAACAGAAAAATGCGCTGCAGTTATTGGCAAATCAAGTTGTTTTATTGTTAGATCTGCGAAAAAAAAATGTGGATCTTAAAACGACGCAACTCGAATTTAAGAATTTTATTGAACTCTCAAAAGATTTAGTTTGTATCGCTAATATAGATGGTAAATTCCAGAAAGTAAATCCGGCTTTTACCACTGTTTTGGGCTATGCCAAAGAAGAGTTAGAAGGTAAGCCATTTGGAAAATTTATTCACCCCGATGACTTAGAAATAACTTATAAAGAAGTAGAGAAGCTCGCGCAAGGACAAGAGACGATTAGTTTTGAAAACCGCTATCGCTGTAAAAATGGAGGATATATTCTGTTAAGTTGGAATGTAACGCCAGACCCAGAAACTGGAAATCTGTATTGCATTACTAGAGATGTTACTTTAGAACGAAGTCAACAAGAAGTAGTAATACAAACGAAAAATGAATTAAAGGCTATTCTTAATGCCTCTGAATTCTCAATAATTGCCACGGACTTACACGGGACGATAAAACAATTTAACAGGGGAGCTGAAAACTTATTGGGTTATAAAGCTCATGAACTGATAGGGAAAACGTCAGCGGCCATTTTCCATGTTGTAGGCGAATTAGTAAAACGTTCTCAAGAATTAAGTGAGGAACTCAGTGAAATTGTTGAGCCAGGATTTGACGTATTTGTTATTAAAACTCGAAAATTTGGGATTGCTGATTCGCAGGAGTGGACTTTTTTGAGAAAAGATGGCACTACTTTTCCAGTATTGTTATCAATGACCGCTATTAAGAACAGCTTTGGGGAAGTAACCGGTTACTTATCAATAGCTAAGGATATTTCAAAGGAAAAGGAAGCGGAACTTAATTTACTTAATAGTAATAAGTTGCTAGATGAGTCCCAACAAATCGCTAAAATAGGGAGTTGGAAATATGATATACTTACTGATGATCTTATTTGGTCAAAGGGACATTATAATGTTTTTGAGTTGGATGAATTACCTAAAAATGAACTTAATGGGGCCTATAGAGGGCGCATTCATCCCAATGATCTTTTAGTTTTGGACCAGTTAAGTGAAAATATCGTAAAAACAGGTGCGGATTTTAAAGTTAGTTATAGAATAGTATGTCCTGGCGGAAGAATAAAACAAATTTTAGAAATAGGCCAGCCGTATAAAAACCGAAGCGGAGAAGTAGTAGGAATGCAAGGCATAATCCAAGATGTAACAAACGAAAAAAAAATAGAACAAAATTTAATAAATGCTAATAAACTATTAGATGAATCCCAACAGATTGCTAAATTAGGAAGTTGGAAGCATGATTTACTTACAAATGACTCCATCTGGTCAAAAGGACACTATGAAATTTTTGAGTTAGAGGAAATACCCTCAGATGAGCTCTATGCTGTCGCAAGGTCAAGAATTCATCCTGATGATCTATCAATACTTGATGAAGCGGATAAAATCATACTGGAAACAGGAAGTGACTTTGAGATTACTTACAGAATATTATTTCCTGACAATAGAGTTAAACAGATCAGAGAAATTGGCAAACCCTACAAGAATGAAATAGGGCAAATAGTAGCATTGCAGGGATCGATTCAAGATGTAACAAAAGAAAAAGTAACTGAGCTAGATTTAATTAATAGTAAAAAATTATTAGATGAATCTCAAAGTATAGCTAAGATTGGAAGCTGGAAATTTGATTTAATCACTCGTGATTTAAAATGGTCGAAGGGACATTATCAAATTTATGATCTAGAAGAATTAACCTCTGATGAGCTGTTGATTGCGTATCGAGATCGAATTCATCCCGACGACCTAATAACGATTGATAATATTGTAGCGAACACCCTGGATACGGGTGATGATTTAAACTATAATTACAGACTTTTATTGCCAGACGGAAGCTTAAAATACATTGTAGGAATAGGGAAAGGAAATATAAATGACCAAGGAGAGGTTATCAGTATCCAAGGTACCATCCAAGATATCACTGAAAAAACGTTAGCCGAACTAATCATAATTGAAAAAGCAAAAGAAATAAATGATGTTAGATCTGCTTTAGATGAATCGTCTATAGTTACAATTACGGATCAAAAAGGCATTATTAATTTTGTGAATGATAAATTTTGTTCCATTTCTAAATATTCGAAAGAAGAACTTCTTGGTCAATATCATTATCTTGATAATCCACATTATAAATTAAATAAGTTTATTAAAAACATATGGAAAGTGATTGCTAAGGGGCAAGTATGGCAAGGAGAGATAATGAATGTTGCTAAAGACGGATCATTTTACTGGGTTTATTCAACTATTGTTCCTTTTTTAGATAATGACGGAAAACCATATCAATATATCGCTATAAGTTCAGATATTACAAAGCAAAAACAGGCGCAAAAAAGTTTAAACAATGCATTAACTGATCTTGAAAAAAAGAATAAGGAATTAGATCAGTTTGCTTATATTGTTTCTCATGATTTGAAGGCTCCACTGAGAGCGATTAATAATCTTTCGGAGTGGATTATGGAGGACATGCCGGAGATGCCCGCTGAGGTAAGCAGTAATTTTGAATTGCTACGAGGTCGTGTCATGCGCATGGAGAATTTAATTAATGGTGTTTTAGATTATTCTCGTATTGGTAAGGTGCTGATTGAAATTCAGTTAACTGATATAAAAAAAATGTTATATCAGATTGTAGAAACAATAGTACCCAGTGACGGGTTTGCCGTCTATATTGCAGACACAATTCCTGAAATTAAGATTGCAAGAATATTATTTGAGCAGATATTCACTAATTTGATTAGTAATGCAGTAAAGTATAATGACAAACCAATAGGAAAAATAGAATGCCTCTATGAATCATTGACCGGTTTTCACCAGTTTACTATAAAAGATAATGGTCCCGGAATAGCAAAAGAGTATCATGAAAAAGTGTTTAAAGTTTTTCAAACCATTGAAGCTCGGGATAAAAAGGAAAGTACAGGTGTTGGATTGTCAATTGTACAAAAGATAGTTGAAGAAAAGGGAGGTACTATTCGTATAAAATCTGAAGAAGGTGAAGGCGCAAGTTTTATTTTTACAATTCCTAAATAAAGAAAAAAAATGGAGTCAGAAAAAAAATGTCAAGAGGAGTTAACAGCCCTTAAAAAAGAACTTGAAGATTTTGTTTATATTGTTTCGCACGATATAAAAACACCAATGAGAGCTATCGTAAACATTGCTACTTGGATCGAAGATGATTTAGGAACTGATGTTGATAAGAATATTTTAGATAATTTTAATTTATTAAAAAATAGAGTAGGACGTTTGGAAAACATGATGAATGCGTTAGTAGAACTTTCACATGTCAATAGCATAAAAATGGATCTATTTGAAGTAAGTATTCCAAAAGTGGTTAATGATTGCATTGCAATGTTAGGGGATAAAACAAAGATAGAATTTCATATTAGTTATAATTTAATTGATGAAAAATGCATTACTTTGGGTAAGAAATTAGAAAAAGTAATTTATAGTTTGCTTCATAATGCTGTTCAATTTCATGACAAAGAAAACAAAAATGTCTTCATCGAAATCATCGAAAATGAAATCGATTATGAAATAGTGATTAGCGATGATGGTCCCGGTATTCCGGAAGAGGTTAAAGACAAGATATTTTCCATTTTCTATACGGTGCATTCTAAGGATGTTTTTGACTCGACAGGAGCAGGATTAGCGATATGTGATAAAATAATAAAAATGATAGGAGGAACAATAGAATATACTCCTAGGTTGAATGGAGGTTCCATTTTTAAATTTAATTGGCCTAAAGCAATAACAATAAATAATTAAAATTATGATAAAGAAATTGGTTAATATTCTCTTGGTAGAAGATGATGAGGTGGATGTAATGAATGTAAAAAGAGCGTTCTCAAAAAACAATATCAAGAATGATCTTTATGTAGCCGGAAATGGTGTTGAGGCGTTAGAAATGTTGCGTACCTCTATTGTTCCTTTACCAAGGATCATCATCTTGGATATTAATATGCCTAAGATGAATGGAATAGAATTTCTTAAAGAACTGAGAGTGGATGAAAATCTTAAAAACATCTCTGTATTTGTGATGACTACTTCAAATGAGGATAGTGATAAAATTAATGCCTATAATCTTAACGTCGCCGGGTATATTTTAAAACCATTATCCTTCGAAAAATTTATCTCCTCAGTTGCCACACTTAAGAATTTTTGGTCTCTATGTGAAATGTAGTACCTTACAAAAGTAAATTATGATAAACTCAAACATTTTGTTAGTAGATAATTGTAAAGTTGATATTGAAAATGCCATTTTAGCATTTTCAACGCTCGGTATAAAAGCTAATTTACACTTTGCTAAAAATGGCTTGGAAGCTTGGAATATGCTTCAAGGCAATCATAGAGTTTCTCCAACACCTAAAATTCTTTTGATTGATATTAATCAGGAAGGTATTAATGGTATAAGTTTAATAGATAAGATAAGAAGGCACAATGATTTAAAATCAATATTAGTATTTGTGATCACAGATACAGATAATGAGAAAAATAAAAGCGATGCTTTAAATTTAAATATTGCCGGATACCTACGTAAACCAAATGATAGCGACAAAAACATTGATTTTTTTTCAATCCTAAATAATTATTGGAATATTATTGAATATTCAAGTGAGAAAAAATAAAATGATATGGCTACACCTTTAAATATATTAGTCATTGATGATGACAAAGTCGATTTGACTACTATAATTCGATCTATTTCACATTCGGGCATATTAGCGGATGTGCAAAGTGCTTTTTCCGCTAAAGATGGGATTGAAAAGATTAAATCATTTCCTTATGATTTAATCTTTTTGGATTATCTAATGCCTGATAGCGACGGGATTTCTTTTCTAAAAGTTCTCAAGGATTTGGGAATAGAGACACCAGTAATTTTTGTTACATCGCAGGGAGATGAAAAGATTGCAAGTCAGGCGATTTTAGGAGGGGCATCAGATTATATTCCAAAATCACTATTAACTCCAGACGGCGTTTCACAAAGCATAAGAAATGCGCTGAAGGTTCATGAAAGTCTGACGCAAAGAAAGAAAACGGAATTAGCTTTAAAAATTAACGCAAACCGACTTTCAGAAGCTCAAAAATTGGCTAAAATTGGATTTTGGGAATTAAATCTAATTGATGGGGCTGTTTTCTTCTCGGAGCAAGTGTATACTATTTTTGAAATTGGCGAAAATAGTACTCCCTCGTTGGCCCGCTTAAAATCCCGCTTAATTAATTCAGGCGATGTTAAATTATTTGAAAGTAATTTGGATTTTGTAGAGAAAAACAATTCAGAAGTAAAGTTCAGTCACAGTTTAATAGGAAAAAATGGAGCTGTCAAATACATTAATGAATACATAAAATGTTTGAATGATGAGCATAATCAACCCCTCAAGATTTTGGGAACGATTCAAGATGTCAGTGATCAAAAGCACATAGAAAGAGAACTTATAAAGGCAAAAGACCTGGCAGAGCAATCAGTGCGAATAAAAGAACAGTTTCTTACGAACATGAGTCATGAAATCCGGACTCCAATGAATGGTATTATCGGGTTTGCAAGAATTCTGGAGGAAACATTATTAGACAGTGATCAGAAGCAAAGTGTAAAAGCTATTAAAAGAGCTGGAAAAAATTTAATGGTTATTATAAATGATATTCTTGATTTTTCAAAAATTGAGGCAGATAAAATGGTAATTGAAAAAGTAAATTTTTCTTTGTCAAAAAACATCAAAACTGTCATAGAGTTGCTCTCTACAATTGCGGAAGAGAAGGAAGTAAAATTACTTTATGAGCTTGATCCGAAAATTAATGATTTATTAATTGGCGATCCCACTAGGTTGTCTCAGGTTTTGATTAATTTATTAGGGAATGCTTTGAAATTCACTGATAAAGGATATGTCGAGTTACTGATTTCACAAGAAATAGAATCTGAATCAGATAGTTTTATACGATTTACAGTTATAGATACAGGTATTGGTATCCCGCAGGATAAAATAGATTCCATATTTGAAAGTTTTAATCAGGCGTCTAATGAAACTAGCAGAAAATTTGGAGGCACAGGTTTGGGCTTAACTATAACCCGCAAACTGATTGAACTTCAGGGCAGCGCAATAACCGTAAAAAGCGAAATGGGAAAAGGAAGTTCCTTTTCATTCCTGATGCAATACGAAAAAGTCAAAAGTGGAGCTACTGATATCACTATAAATGAAAATAAAAAATTAACTCCTGACTTTCTAAAAGAGATAAAAATATTATTAGTTGAGGATAATGAGCTCAACCAACTTTTAGCTATTAAAGTTTTTAATAAATGGGAGAAGGAAATCGATATTGCCGACAATGGAAAAATAGCCATTGAAAAAATCGAAAAGAATAATTACGATATTATTTTGATGGACATTCAAATGCCTGAGATGGATGGGAATGAACTTACAAAATACATTCGAAATCATATGGGAACTAAATCGAATATCCCAATAATAGCATTGACAGCACATGCTACATTAAAAGAAGAACAGCGCTGTATGGAAAATGGAATGAATGATTATTTATCAAAACCATTTCATTTTAAGGTATTACTTGAAAAACTATATAACAACTTAATGAAGACAAATACCTTTGTTTCATCTGACTCAGCTCTACCGACAGTTAGCACTGAAGGCTTAATGGATTTTACACATTTAAACGAATTTGCGGACGGAGATGCTGATTTTATAAAAGAAATGCTACTCTTGTTTATGCAAAACTCTCCAATAGCCTTACAAATAATATTGGAATCAAATGCTGCGGATGAGATTAATATTCTAAAAGCAGAAGTTCATAAATTTAAGTCTTCTGTCAGTTTGTTAGGGATTACTTTAGCATCAAAAAGTATTGCAATTATTGAGGAAGAAATCAACATGAACCCTTTTGGACAAAAGAGGAAAGAAGAAGTAATTTATCTTAATCAAATTTGCCAGTCTGTTTTTACTGAATTGGAATCATTATTGCATGGCTCATCAATAACGTAGTCTAATTTTGTCGCATAGCATTAAATACAAATAAAGTATTCTGATAGTTTTATTTATTAACCCATTAAAATTAATGACCTACCAATAATAATTTTGAAATAGATATTCTTGCGACAGAGATAGCAAACTCAGTTTTTTAAATAATTATTTTCCCCAAATAATAATTAAATTAAATCAAATGAAAATTTTAATAGCCGAAGATGATGAAATGATGCTTAAAACAATGGAGTTTAAGCTAAAAAGAGAAGGATTTGATGTAATTGCATGCGCGAATGGCGAAGAAGCGATTACTAAAATCATCACTGATAATCCAGATGTAATAATAACAGATATTATGATGCCGTTTATTACCGGACTTGATATTGTCAGAAAGGTGAAAGCCGAATTAAAACTCAACATCCCTATAATAGTATTGTCTGCCGTTGGTTTAGAAAAGACGGTTTTGGAAGCTTTCGAATTAGGTGCAGATGATTTTATAACTAAGCCATTTAGTCCAAACGAGTTAATTGTCAGGGTAAAACGACTCGTGTTAAAAGTGTAAAGGATAGTGGTGTCAAATGATTTAGAACTAGTATTTTCTTATATTTAAAAATCGCTACGCTGAGAGTGATTTTTTTTGCAATAATAAAAATCTTAAATAAGTATAAAAATAGGGGCTGTATATCGTTCAGGCTATTCGAATTTTAAGATTTTTAGAATACAACGGCATCAATATTTGCTCCCAAATCTACCAAATAAGCAGAAATGTTTTTTACAATTTCACGATACTTGTAGATATAAAAATATGGGCTAGAGTCTGTTTCTAGTATTTCCTGTGATTCATAACCACATCATCTGAAGTTTTATTGGAATAGACCCCTCAGTTGTCAACTAGCTAATTCTCTATATCTAGATCTCTAAAAAGTGAAATAAATCGAGTTAGCCCAGCAATAAAGACTTCCTGTTCTTGTTCCCAATAATGCCTGAACTGGCATCTATGATTAGTTCCTTGCCAAATTGATTATTCTAAGCATAACAGTTGCACGTTACTATTCTCAAGAGATTTTAATCTGAATTTAAGATGATCTTCTTCTCTCAAACAGGCTAAGATAGAAGAATTACGCTTCCATTCTCATACCGGAATGGTTATGGAAACCTCAGTTTTCTGACCAGGTCTGAATTCACATCGGACAGGTTTTTCACTTATGAAACATTTTAAATAGTGGGTGATATATTTGGTTTCTAATACCCTTATCATCCAATTTTTAATTTATGATGATTGTGGTATTCGAAGTGTCTGCATCTTATAGGACCAGGCTAGCATTAAAACGACATAGAATAAATTTAACAAAAGAAACTATAATGGAGTATATGTATATCTATTTGTTTTTAAATGAGTTATATATTTAATTTTGTTTTTATTGGTGATTTGTTATTCGATCCTTTTTAACATAACTACATTCCTTTTTGAACACCCATTAAAAAAAAGTACATTTGCAGATCAAAATAAAAATTTTTACTTTTTTCTTTAGAGGGTAGGGCTAAGCCATTTTAGGCAAATGGTTACACGTCAATTTTTTTATTGGTTTTAGAGGTTGATTTTTAATTGACGATTCTTTTCCGGACCATAAACTCATCAATATTTTATAAAATAAAATGAAACAGTATTTCAACTTATTCGACTTCACACAAAAAGTCAATTACAGAACGGAAGTTTTAGCAGGTTTAACAGTTGCTATGACCATGATTCCAGAGTCATTGTCATTTGCCATATTAGCTGGCTTTCCACCCTTAGTTGGATTGTATGCTGCATTTATAATGGGATTAGTTACAGCTATATTTGGAGGAAGGCCTGGAATGGTATCTGGCGGGGCAGGAGCAACAGTGATTGTTCTAATTGCTTTAATGAAGTCTAACGGGCTAGAATATGTATTTGCGGCTGTTGCTTTGGCAGGGGTTATACAGATTTTGATAGGTCTGTTTAAGTTAGGTAAATTCATACGGCTAGTACCGCAGCCCGTAATGTTTGGTTTTGTAAATGGTTTGGCTATAATTATTTTTATGTCTCAGCTAGAGCAGTTCAAAACAGTTGTGAATGGGGAAAGTGTTTGGTTATCCGGCAGTCCTATGTTTATTATGCTTGCTTTGGTGGCTTTAACTATTGCAATTGTAGTACTTCTTCCTAAAGTGACCAAAGTTGTACCAGCTTCATTAGTAGCTATTATTGTGGTTTTTGGATTAGTTTTAGGATTAGGAATTGAAACAAAAACAGTTGCAGATATTGCTTCCATAAGCGGCGGTTTTCCTCCTTTTCATATTCCTGATATTACTTTAAGCTTCGAAACTTTAAAAATAATTTTCCCTTATGCCCTTATCATGGCTTCAGTAGGATTAACAGAGGGATTACTGACTATAAACTTAGTGGATGAGATAACGGGAACAAGGGGGAACGGTAATCGAGAATGTATCGCCCAAGGAAGCGCTAATATTTTAAATGGTTTTTTCTTCGGAATGGGAGGATGCCCCATGATAGCACAGACCTTAGTCAACCTTTCTGCAGGATCGAGAGCGCGTCTGTCAGGTATAGTTGCGGCATTAGCGATTCTTGTAATTATTTTGTTTGGAGCACCAGTTATTGAGCTGTTACCAATCGCGGCCTTAGTTGGCGTGATGATCATGGTAGCGATAGGTACATTTGAATGGATTAGTTTTAGAATCATTAATAAAATGCCTAAACACGATATTTTTGTTGGAGTTTTAGTGGCCATTATTACTGTTTTATTACATAATTTGGCATTGGCCGTTCTCATTGGAGTGATCATTTCAGCTTTGGTTTTTGCATGGGAGAGTGCGAAGCGCATTCGTGCTAGAAAATCCATCGATGAGAAAGGGGTGAAGCATTATGAAATATACGGGCCATTATTTTTTGGTTCTACTACTGCTTTTGCCGAAAAATTTGATGTGATTGGTGATCCGGAAGAAGTAATTGTTGATTTTAGAGAAAGTAAAATTTCTGATATGAGTGCAATTGACGCGGTACATAAACTTACAGAACGATATGCTAAAGCGGGTAAGAAGCTCCATTTGCGTCATCTAAGTGCTGACTGTCGTCAGCTGCTGCATGCTGCGGACGACGTTATTGACATTAATATCATGGAGGATCCTACTTACAAAGTGGTGGCTAATTAGAAAAAAAACAGACTTTATAAAAACTCAAGTCTGTTTTTTGTTTTAAGGTTTGGAGTTCGTTTTTATAAATTAAAACACTTAGATTTAAGTGTATTTTTTCCCATTAGCATTTTAGCTCTAACTGGTCGTACTAGTTTTTTGAGTTCCAAAATTGATAATTACGGCCGTTTTATCTCCTTCAAAAGAGCGGGTAAATAAAATTTGTTTCTCTTTTTACTCTAGTCTATCGTAATCCTCATGTTGTAATAATTTTTAGTTATTTCGCAGTACTATTCATTTTTTATATCTGTTAAGAATAGGTTCTCTTTCCTTTGCTAAAGTTTGAATATTTAGGTTGAGTTATCCTGAGGGTCCTCCATGAGCATAGCCTTATGCAGCCATCGTACTCGCTTTCGCTTTGAAAAACAATAACTCGCTGAAAACGCATGGTATTTCCATAATATAAGGTAAATACCTTTTGCTGAAGTTTCTCTTCTTTGATAAGTTTTCCCTATTCCATCGCACAAAATTATAGTTTGCTATTTATAATTTCATCCGATTATTCAAGAGGCTGAAGCTGTGTTACCGTGGTTTTTTCTATGAGGTTAAAAAAACGTTCGAACACTTTTGATAATGATGCAGTAGAGAAGGTGGAAAACAGTTTAGATAGAAATATAAAAAAAGACGCCTTCATTTTTTATTAAATGAGGGCGCTTCTCGTATTACTTTATGGATGAAGGAAATAAGAAAAAAATGCCTTATCTGATAATGTATTTCTGTCTAAAAACGTATAGGATTATTTATAATTATCAATTAATGATTGTTCAAACGACCAAGTGTGCTTTCAAGAGATGCTTTTAGCTTGTTAATAGCCCCTTTTACAGCCAAATCATGAGTGTTTCCGTTATTTGAAACAACAATTGGTTTCATTCCTTCGAGTCTTGCTTCCAGTTTACATAGCTTATCGTTTTGTCCTTCTTTTTGTCCGTTTTCATCTGAAAAATGAGCTTCTATCCTTGTAATATGCTCGCCAAACCTGCTTAATTCTGAGGTTATTAAAGTATTTAATTGTGTTCTGAATGCTTCGTGTAACGTTAAGTTGTTATCTGAATTTAATTGGATAGTCATAAATTTATTTTTTATTTGTTAGTGATTTTTTTTACTGAAAAAAAGTATTGAAAAATAAGACGATATTTCTCGTTTTTTTAACTTTTATGCTCCTTTACAGCAAATTTAATGTTTTGTAAATCTAGGCTTTTTGGGATGGAAAGTGTTATATATAGCTAAAAATAAATTACATGATTCACGCATCTTCGCAGTACTGATTCTCTTTTTTAATATAAAGAAAGTAAGCGAAAATGGATATTGGAAGTCGAGAAAATACCGGCTACTTTTATTTAATAGTAAATGTCTAAAGTGATGTTGCTCTTAGAAGCGTCAATTTGTTTTTCAATTCGTTGATAATACTGTTGATTTATCATCTGACAGCCAAAACTGTATTCGATCTGATTGTTTTTTTCTTTATGGGGAACATCAGTACTTTTGTGGAGTACAATGGTTCTAGAGAATGATTTGTTGTTTGTATTATCTAATCCATGCAAGTTGTATGCCTTACCAAATTGTCTATGGTAACTCTTTCCGATACTGTAACTATCTAAGGAAGTAAAAAGAGAACCTCTTTCATTACTAAATTTTTGGTTTCCATCACTTTTAATTCGGGAGCTGAAACCATGCGCTGTTAATCCTTGATCTAGGCGGATATCATTTTTAAGATCATAAACAAAAAACCTGTTTTTCCTGACATTACTTGCATATCAATAAAAAATGCTATCTATTGATTATAATGAGGATTAGTGCGAACTAATTCTTTTATCTGCTTTACCTGTAGTAACAGTTTTTCCTCTGTTGTGATAGTTAAATCAGAATAAGCAAAGGTGTTATTTTTAACATCTTTAGAAAAAAGGTTGCATGGCAATAAGAAGAGTCCTATTGATTGTATAGTAAAGAATATTTCTCTCCTTTTTTTCAGTATTATTTTTATTTTTCTTTCAACCTGTAACTGATTATTGAATGATCGTATTTAAATTTGGTACAAATTAAGTTGTTTTGAAAAGTTACGAAAATAAAAACTAATTATTGAAAATCAGAAATTTAACAGGTCTAGGGACAAGCCTGCCAGCTGATTTTAGTTATTTTACCTTAAATAAATTTATACATGACATACATTCCTCTTAAATTGTCATGTATTAAGTCAAATTCCAATTTGAATGTACCACAAATTTGGAAGTCCATTTTTTCATAAAATACCACTGCTTTTTCTTGAGTATCTATTGCTTCTAACCATAAAATGGAATGGCCACTAACTACCAATCTTTTTTCTGTCCAATGGATAAGGGTTTTTCCGATGCCTCTGCTATGAAAAGCGGGGTCGAGATAAATTCGATCTAATTTAGCGGACTTTCTATCTTTAAATTCTGCCAAAGGAATATTTTCGATTAGTTTTAATATCCCAATCGTTTCAGATTGATAGTGAACAAAATAATAATAAGAATTTGGATTGTCGAGGTCTCTTGCAAGGTTAGTATAGGAATATATTTTTTCCATATACCAGCTACCACTATCAAGCCAGAGGTGGCGGTATTCTGGAAGATATATTCTTTGCATTAGGTCGAATAATTTTTCCTGGTCAGTAAGTTCAATTGCTTTTAAGGTAATTGTATCGGATACTATGATCATATTTTTATTGCGCGCTTTTATTGTTGTGATATTTATTTCAAGTTATAAACGCAAGATATTGGTTATAGTTAGAATGTGGTGCTTCAAAATTAAATCTTTTTCGAGGGCAATTATTTATTCTCCTTTATTTATACAACGCTATGTTTTATAGCGTCTTTACAAGAAGTTAATTTAGGTTTTACTTTCTTGATGTTTTAAAATATTTATTTCAATCTCTTAAATCAATAAGGAAATGAATACTCTTTTTTTTAAATAGTATTTGGGTAATATAGTACATCTGTGATTTATGTAATTAACATCAAAAATTATGTAACCCAGGGTGATTGATAGAGGTATATTTTTGGTTTCACCTCTCTTATTTGCTTCAAATATGCGAATCGGAGTTCTTCATAAAGCAAGAAATTAGGAATTATTTCTTAATTAATGTATTTTCTATTAAATAAGCACTAAAATAAATACTTATGAAAAACTCTTCTTAACCTAAGAGAATTGCTTGGATCATTGGCTTGGGCTGTGGCATTCTCGGAATTATTGGTGACTATACGCATGTTAAGATTTTAAGTCAATATAGTTACGGCCTGTTATTAGTTGGTTTTCTGGTATTGGGTGCTGGAACTACTTTAGAGAGGTTTGGTTTTTTTTTCTATTGATTTAGTACCAGTAATTTAAGGATTTTAATAAGGTGCCTTCGCTAGATAGTAAACACGATATTTTATCTTAAAAACAGAATTACCTCTCGCTATTTGACAGAGCGGCGAGCCTCGACAACAGTTATTTTGAAAGTGATTTTGTTATACACAGTTGGTTATCCCTCTAATGTATTGAAATCATAGCAGTTGCTGTTTAATTATATTAATTAGTCTCTTAGTTTTCTACCGATTAATAATAAATACGCACCATAGCTCGTCTTCATTAATTGGATTAGTTCGCCATACGCTTCAGTCAGTCATCGCGTCCGTAAAAACCTCACTTTTAGATGATTTCAATTAGCTAGATGCCATAAGGATCTTTTATTAGCCATTGTTGAGTGTTTATAATTTTGTATATTTATAAAAGGTGTTTTTAAATCATGACTATAGTATTTACCTATCATTATATAAAATCTATAGATAAAAATTATCGAAATACTTATTGTATTTTTGACGAACGAATAAATTTAAATTTTTTAAATATGGAAAAAAATAAGCAATCAAGTGGATCATCTTATAAGATGAACAACGAAAGCAAGTGTCCTTTTTCTGGAAGCGCACCGCAGAAAGGTGATGGAACCGAAGCAAAGCAAAGTGCTGGAGGTGCTAAAAGTAATAAGGATTGGTGGCCAAATCAGTTACAATTGAATATACTTCGTCAACACGCAGATATATCCAACCCGATGGGAGATAATTTTAACTACGCTGAAGAATTCAAAAGTCTGGATTTAGATGCTGTTAAGAAAGATATTTTCGATTTAATGACGGATTCCCAAGATTGGTGGCCAGCCGATTATGGTCATTATGGACCGTTCTTTATTAGAATGGCTTGGCACAGTGCTGGTACATATAGAACAGCAGACGGCCGCGGAGGTAGTGGTGCCGGTTCTCAGCGATTTGCACCGCTAAACAGTTGGCCTGACAATGCAAACTTAGATAAAGCGCGTTTGTTGCTATGGCCTATTAAACAGAAATATGGTAGGAAACTTTCTTGGGCTGACCTTATAGTTTTAACCGGTAACTGTGCTCTTGATTCCATGGGATTAAAGACTTTTGGTTTCGGTGGGGGCCGTGAGGATATTTGGCAATCTGAGGAAGATATTTATTGGGGCTCTGAAGTAAAATGGTTAGACGACAACCGGTATACCGCGGAGCGTGAATTAGAAAATCCGTTAGCAGCAGTTCAAATGGGACTTATTTACGTGAATCCAGAAGGACCTAATGGAAATCCTGACCCACTTTTATCAGCACGTGATATTCGAGAAACGTTTGCACGTATGGCAATGAATGATGAAGAAACAGTAGCGCTTATAGCTGGTGGCCATACTTTTGGTAAAGTACATGGTGCTGCCGATCCAGAGAAATATGTAGGCCCTGAACCAGCAGGTGCTGGCATCGAGGAACAAGGCCTTGGTTGGAAAAATAGTTTTCGTACTGGGAAAGGAGAAGATACTATTTCAAGTGGATTAGAAGGAGCTTGGAGTGCTACGCCTACAAAGTGGAGTAACAACTATTTTGAGAATCTTTTCGAATTTGAATGGGAATTAACTAAGAGTCCTGGGGGTGCACATCAGTGGAAACCTAAGAATGGGGCAGGAGCTGGTACAGTACCAGATGCTCACAATCCATCTAAAAGGCACGCACCGTTTATGCTTACGAGTGATTTAGCCTTAAGAGTGGATCCTATCTATGAACCAATTTCAAGACACTTTTATGAAAATCCTGATGTTTTAGCAGATGTATTTGCTCGCGCTTGGTTTAAACTAATGCACCGTGATATGGGACCAATAGTTCGTTATCTAGGTAAAGACGTTCCTAAAGAGGAACTAATCTGGCAAGACCCGATTCCGGCTGTAGCACACAAAATAATAGATAATACGGACATAGCAGCGCTAAAAATAAAGATACTTGATTCAGGACTATCTGTGTCGCAATTAGTATCTACTGCTTGGGCTTCTGCATCAACTTTCCGTGGGTCTGACAAACGAGGAGGCGCCAATGGAGCTCGTATACGACTTGCACCTCAAAAGGATTGGGAGGTTAACAATCCAACTCAATTAGCGAAAGTTTTAGAGACGCTTGAGCATATTCAAGTAGAATTCAATAAGGCTCAGTCCGATGACAAGGAGGTTTCGATCGCTGATCTAATTGTTTTAGGTGGTTGCGCAGCTATCGAAAAGGCAGCAAAAAGCGCGGGTCACTCGGTTATTGTTCCTTTTATAGCAGGACGAGCTGATGCATCGCAAGAACAAACGGATGCAGAGTCATTTGATGTGTTAGAGCCTGAAGCAGATGGCTTTCGTAATTATTTGAAAGCCCAATATACCATATCTTCAGAGGAAATGCTGATTGATAAGGCGCAATTGATGACGTTAACTGTACCTCAAATGACCGTTTTACTTGGTGGAATGCGTGTATTGAACACCAACTTTGATCAGTCTAAACATGGCGTATTTACGGAACGTAAAGAGGTATTAACTAATGATTTCTTCCTTAATCTACTAGATATGGAGACAACATGGAAGGCAGTTTCTGAGGCTGAAGATGTATTTGAAGGTAGCGATCGTACGACTGGTGAAGTGAAAGGGATTGGTACACGTACAGACCTCATATTTGGTTCTAACTCAGAGCTACGCGCTATTGCTGAAGTTTATGCATGTGCTGATTCATCAGAGAAGTTCGTGAAAGACTTTGTGTCTGCTTGGGATAAAGTGATGAACTTAGATCGTTTTGACTTAGTCTAGTAGATCAAAAAATAATACTATATGAAAAGAAGCTGTCCGAAATGGACAGCTTCTTTTTTTGCTTTATGTTGTGGTGATAATAAAAAAAAACTAATTTAGTTAGTTCATAGGACCTCTTTAACCTATTTGCATTGATGAATACTTATTTTAGAATTGACTTTAGTCAACTCTTTATTTGGTATTATAAATAAAATTGATCCTGTTTATTTATATAATAAGTTTTAAGAGATCTGATTACGCTGTAAAAAGCAAAATCGATTTTTTTGTTTGGAGTTGGAAGCGTTTTATGAAACTTCAATAAGCTACAGTTTTGAGCGGTGAATGTTGTGCTTTAGGATGTGAAGAATAATTTAATTTTCACAACATAATTTAAAGACTTTGGTGCGCTATTTGATTCGAAGGTTTGATGCTTAACTAAGATCTAAGTCTTGATCTTGAGGTGTTAAATGTAGCACAAAAAGCCATGCTTAAAAACGTTGATAGCATGTACTTCGTAAAAAGTTTAATACGTATCAATGTAATTGCCGGTCGCTGTTGTTTGCACCGAGAAATCAAAGAGTCTCTTTAGTAGGTCGCAAATAATGACAATCAAAATAGAGACTCTGTGGAGCTGATTTTTGGTAAAAAAGTGAAATAACTGAGATATTGACAGGAGTAAAATGATTAGGCAATTCAAGCTAATTATTTATAACTTCGGAAGTTTTGACGTAGCGCCGTTATTGTTGCGATGCCACATTAGATTGAAATTTACAATTAACAATATGCTTTAAAATATGTACTTCGCTCTTTGTCAAGACGAACCACTGTATTGACAGTGATTATTTCTTACTGTCTTTAATTTTCTTCTGCAGTTCTGCATCTTTTTTACCAGTATTTGTTAAAGCATAAGCAAATGCAACACCAAACACGATAGTGATTATTCCTGCGAAATAGGGTATAAAATCAGTCATTTTTGTCCCTTTTTATTAGATGTAAGTATATCCCAAAGCAAAGTATTGATGGTACCCAAAGCCCTATAAAAATAGCTTGATTTTCATGACCATCAAAAAATAAAATTTCAGAGTAAACTAATGAAGCAAAGGCTGCTACAAATAGCAACGCATCGGTTAAGTTAAATTTATAAAACATTTTGTATTAATTATTTTAGTCCTACATGTATGGCTTCTAGGAAGACGCCCCGTTTTTTTTAGTGGGTTCTGGACTCCACTTTATTAATATGTTTTTATGCGATTGCATAGTCAGACTATTCTTCTGGTAGAATAACTTATGTTTTAAAGATGCAAAAAAATAATAGTAAATTCTGAGATTTCAAAAGTACATCTTTTTAAATTAATTATAAGGTGAGAGAGCTAACTTTATCTTACTCTAATACTCTTTAAATGAAAAAGCACATCTTATTGTCAAAAATGGAAACACTATTATTCCTTAGCTTACAATAAAAAAACCGCCACAAATTTGTGACGGTTTTTAATATGAGAAGTTAAAACCTTATTTAGGCATAACTACTGTATCAATTGCATGAATAACTCCATTTGAAGCAGCTACATCAGCAAGAATTACTGTTGCAGTTCCGCCATTAGCGTCTGTCAACATCACTTTTCCGTCATTCAAACTTAGAACAATTGTTCCTCCTTGAACAGTTGCAACACTGTATTTTCCATTATTGTTATTTATTGCATCGATAACTGTTGCTGCGTCAAATTTTCCTGCTACAACGTGATACGTTAAAACTGATTTCAGTTTGTCTAAATTTTCTGGTTCCAATAGGCTCTCTACCGTTCCAGCTGGAAGTTTTGCGAATGCAGCGTTATTTGGTGCAAAAACAGTAAAAGGACCGTCTCCACTCAACGTTTCAACTAAGTCTGCAGCTTTCACAGCTGTAACAAGCGTTGAAAAGTCTTCATTTGCAGATGCAACTCCCACAATGTTTGGTGTTTCTTCTACCATCGTTGCGTCCATTCCTACTGCTGTTGAGTCATTCATTTCAGTTGACTCAGCTTCTTTTTTTTGTCCACAAGAAGCTGTAATTACTCCTACTAATACCAATGCACTGATTGTTTTTACTAATTTCATAGTTTACTATTTTAGATTTAAATTAAATTAAGAAATTCAAAGATAAGCATTTATCTTATTTGTTCACTATTTTTAACGATTAATTAAACAAATAGTAAAAAAGATGCTTAATTATCGGTTTCGTTCACCGTTGTGCCATGCTGCTCTTACTAAATTTACACTCTCAGAATTCACTATTTTATCTGCATTGCGCTGATTTTAAGCTTGATTTAGTACAACAACCGATCTAATTTACAAAAAAAATACATAGTAGGAGTTAAATCATTCAGTTTTTTTATATTGATTAACGATTTCTGAGAAACTATCAGCTATTATGGTTAATATGTTGATTTATCTGATTTAATTTCACCCTATTAAATCATAAAGTAATGTTTTAATTGAATAGTTACAATTAAGATCATCCGTGCTCTTCTTTTTTATTTGGTGTAGGAGTTTATCCTAGGAAACATTCTGTTTACAAGTTCAGGCTTGGCTTTTGTAAGTGCTCTACTAAAACAAAACTTTCGTTCTGCTATGCTATCTGTAGTTTTATGAAATACAGAATCTTATAAATCACAAACTGTTGTTTGTCTGTCGTGAATCTCTTTCCCATAAAGGGTAGTGTGTAATACTGGCGTTGTTATTTTAATTACTTCACTGTTTTTTTCTTTTGGCAAATGTATCAATGAAAGTATGCAAGATTGGAAATCGCTTTTTTCGCACAATAGTGGACTACCCTTAAAGATTGCACAATGCTAATCCTGAAGTGATATTATTAATTGTGCCTAATGACTTTAGTTTTATAAAAAGGGACCACAAATGAAGTGGAGCTATCCTATTTATTATAATTGCAACATTCGCCTTTTCATAAAATCATCTTCAGAAATAGTCGGTCGGTTTTGAATAATAGTTTTGCTTAATACATATTGTCGTTGATGTGCTTCTTTGAATTTCAATTTTAGGTTGCTATTTTCTCAGTTTCACAGATAAACCATAGACTTTTTTAATATCAGATTGAAAATTGTTAGCCGCTTCCTGCAAAGCTTTTTCCCGTCTGCTACAAATGATTGATTTATTTCCTTGCTCGAGAAACCTTTAAATTTCACAAGGAGTAATTCTGCTCGCCCTTCCTGTGATTAAAATGGTGTTACCTATTAGTTTTTTATTTAACGCGGTTTAATTTGCTTACAATTTTAGTTTCTGTCTCATTGGTTAGCGAAGTTCAAGAGTTTTATATGCGACTATTTCAGTGTAAAATGAGCAGGATAAATAAATAAATAATTAATTCACTGAAGTCCTGATTTTTTTCACAAATTAGATTACAGTCTAGTTTAGTTTTGAGATGCAATTTTCCTTACTTCGGGCTCAATCATCTTAGGATCTAGTCTGTCAGTAATTTTCATATATTTCTTAAGACTATCTTTTTTTATGAAATAGGAGTACGCACTTGTCAATGAGCCATAATATTTTGCCTCGTTTGGTTTTAGTTTAATTGCACTTTTTAAATTCTCAATGGTTAAGTCAAGATATTCTATTCTTTTAGTTTCGTAAAATAGCTGGCCGTAACTTGTGGCCATACTTTCGTATACTTTTGCATTATTTGGATTTAACTTTATTGATTTTTCAAACAGTGGAATGGATTTTTTCGTTTCGTGTCTCAATCCCATAAGATTACCAAAACCCCAATAAATTTCTGCGTTATCTTTGTCGAGTAACCACGCTTGATTAAATCTTTTCATTGCTGTGTTTGCATCATTATCATAAAAATATCCCCACGCTTTTTCAATATATTTTTGAGAAGCGACTTTGCGGTTTTTAAATTCTTTATCGCAGTCTGCGAGAAATTGGTTATCACTTTTGATTTGCTCATCACATTTTTGTCTTTCGCCGTACATTGGAAGTAAATTAATTCCTTCAGGACACTCTTGTTTAGATGAGCAATTCAATAAAAGGATTGCAGAAAATAAGATTGTATTTTTTAAAATGTTGCAGACCATAATTCTTAGTTTTTTCGCTGTTCGACAAAATGACTTTTAATTGCAAACGAATTTATGTCTTAGTTCAGATCGTTCTGGTATAACTTGTGTCAATCTATTAAACAGGATACTTATTTATCGAGCTAATATATAAATAAATAGCACAAAATAATTTACTGAATTTAGGTCTTGCGTAAAGGATAGAAGTGGAAATCCTTTTTTACTTTATGAAGCGATAGTCAATAAAGAAAAAGATTGTAGCACATAGCCTGACCGCGCTAAAACGGAGTTTAAGCGGGGTTACGCTCCAAAAATTAAACATAGAAATCCGATTGGCCTATACCAATCGGATTTCTGTGTTTAAGACGAGGACTTTTTACTTTAGACCTTTAAAATCTAACTTACAAATAGATCACTTTGCCATATATACCTACAAAGCTCTCGATAAGGGCTTAATTCAAAGTAGTGGGGTGAATTGTTTATTCCAAGCCCGTACTATTTGGTTTAAGTAAGTCTTCCTGCAGCAAAAAGTCGTCTAATTTCTTTTTTGTCAAATTTACCAACGCTGGTTTTGGGTACTTCTTTGATATAAACATAATCTCGGGGAATCTGATATTTCACAAATTCTCTTGATAGGAATTCTATCAATTCGTAATCTGTAACGGTATCTTCGGTATTTACCAATACTATCGAAGCTAGAGGCTTTTCGATCCATTTTTCGTCGGCTATGGCAATTACTGCAGCTTCTTTAATTTTAGGATGCGCCATTAATGCAGATTCTAAGGCAACACTTGAAATCCATTCTCCTCCACTTTTTATAAGGTCTTTTGTACGGTCTTTAATTTCCATATACCCATCTGGATCGATCGTGCTGACATCACCAGTTTTAAACCAGCCGTCTTCCGTAAAGCTATCCTGATTGTTGGTTTTAAAATAGGAACTGATAATCCATGCTCCTTTTATTTGTAATTCTCCCATAGTCTTTCCATCTGTGGGCGCTAAAGTCCCTTCGTCTGTCATAATCCTTACCTCTACACCTGGAAAAGCGATGCCTTGTTTAGCACGAATATTCATTTTTTCGTTACCTGATAAATGGTCATGCTTTGGTTGTAATCTCGAAACGGTACCTAAAGGGGATGTTTCTGTCATTCCCCAGGCTTGAACCCCCTTGATTCCAAAATCTTTTTCGAAACCTTCAATAAGACTTTTAGGTAGTGCAGAACCCCCTACGATATATTCCTCAAGGGCCAGTTTTTCTTTTGGTGGATTCTTTTTCATAGCATCGTAAATGCCCAGCCAAATAGTGGGAACTCCGTTTGCTTTAGTAACCTGCTCTTCTTGGAGAATTTTAATAAGAGCGTCTGGCTGTAAATTAGAAGAGGGTAGCACCATGTTTGATCCAGACAAGAGGCATAAATACGGAAATCCCCAAGCCATTACATGAAATTGTGGTACAACTAATAAGATAGTATCCAGACTGCTATAATTACCAGCATTGGGTGATATAATATTAGAGGCATGCAAATACGTGGATCGATGAGAATATAAAACTCCTTTTGGTAAACCTGTTGTTCCGCTTGTATAACACATTCCACAAGCATCATTTTCGTTTAACGTTGGCCATTCAAAATCTTCTGATTGGTCTGCGAGTAAATCTTCGTAGTGTATTGTATTTGTCAAAGTGGTTTTAAAATCTTTAGGGGCGTTAATTAATACATAACACTCAACAGTTTCGAGCAGCGGGGCAATTTTTTCAAGTAATGGGACTAAAGTAGCATCCACAAAAATGACTCTGTCTTCAGAATTGTTAATTATATATTCCGTTTGGTCGCTTGCCAGTCTGATATTTATAGTATGACAAATGGCTCCCATACCTGAAATACCATAGTATAACTCTATATGTGGTGCATGATTCCATGCAAAAGTACCCACCATGTCCCCATTAGTAATTCCTAATTTTTGGGTCAGCGCATTCGCTAATTTTTTACATCGTTTGTACATATCACTAAAGAGATACTCATGACGTGTTCCATCTGGTAAATGAGTTATTATTTTTTTATGATGATAGACGCTGTTGCCGTATTCAAGAATAGTATTAGTTGTGAGTGGGTAATTCATTATAAGGCCTTCCATACTATAAATTTTAAATTATTATTTAATTTGATGATTTTATTTATTGTGGGATATTTGCTCTGTACTCTTTTATTAGGTAATCAAATACTAAGCTTTCTTTTAAATGATTTTCAACTTCACTTGACTTCAGTAAGTTGCAAACTTCGTAGCCACATTCTTTCAACTAAGATAAAAAATAATAAGAAATAAAAATGTGAATTTTTCATATTTTTAGCGAATTATTAAAATTTCTTCTCTATGAAGTATTAAATTACGATTTTATTCTCCGATTTTTATTTTCGGCGACTGATATAAATACTTCGTTTTTTGCTGCTTTGAGAATTTATTAAATAAAAATTTATTTTGGAAAAGTAATAGTATTTTTAGTGATGAAGAAGCTGTTTTTGTATTCAAGAATTTGAATTTGCGAAGCTTTATTCATAACTGGATTATTTTAGTTTACTTATTTTTTAGTATCCTCAGTTCTAACTGAAAATACGTCAAAAATCAATCTCCCACAATTTTTTTTACCAACAGAATATACTGTATGGAATTACTTGTAATTTTTAAGACTACAATAATTGATTTTTTAAGTAGTCCTAATTCTTCAAACTTCATATAATTTTTATCAGATTCATCATCTGAATATTTCAAATAATGATTGTTATCGCATTGAAATTGTAAAGTATTTCAAATATCATGTTTTCTTGCATTATCAGTTAAAGGTATTTCCTCTATTATCTGTAGCTTTAATGAATCCGTTACCAATAAAAACGGTTTATTGTTTTGGCCGGGAATACAAAAACAGGATTTTCAACGCAGCACTAGATGGACTCCAGCTTTTCAGAATATTGGGTAAAACGGTTACGTTACTTATTAGTCACACTGGTTTCCAATGAACATTACAAGTATACGGTAAGGTAATTCATATATTTATCGGGATTAATAATAGCTGAGATTAGCAATTGCTTGCAGCTATTATTGGTCTTTAGTCATGCTTAAGGCTTCAAGCGATTTTAAGGGCTAAAATCTCGATATTTTATTAAATACTAGCCTTTTGCTTGTGTCAAATTATCTGGAACTACGATGATATAATTTGCAATTGTAGTTTTTTCATCATCTGTCATTTTATTCCATACGGATTGCATTACTGTAGTAATGGATTTTATTTTTAGACCAGGCTGAATTTTATTAATCCACCAAATTATACCTTGTTGATAATTGGAATGGTAGGATCCTTCAAAATGAAATAAGAAATCACCCCGGTAAAAATTCTTGAGTGAAAAATAAGCCATCGTAGCGTCTTTAGAAGCTTGGGCAGTTTGTATGTTTAGTATATTTTGTGGAACATGTCCTCCCATATTATTAGCCATTTCTGCATAAGCTTTCGCGGTGGGGTCAAAATATTTATCTAGATCTGGACCAATAAGCGCAAGTGCCTCTGGACTTAAATTTTTTAAAGCGCTTATTCCCATTTTGTTAATCATGGAAGCATATCTTCTGGGAATATTCGTGGCAATAAAACGCAAGTTATTTTCTTTTGCAAAATCAACTAAAGGCCTATAATCGGTTTGATAATTGCTCCACAGCTGCGTTATTTCGGCAGTCATTTTATCATCGGCATAATAACCTTTCAAATATTCATTGAGTACTAACTGATTTCCAGATTCAAACATTTCGGCTCCGAAAAATAATTTACGCCCTTTAAGTTTAAAAAAACTTTTACTCATTTCTAATTGCATCCAATGGGAAATTGGATTGTTGTGATATTCGCCAAAAAACACCATATCACTTACTATAAGGTCTTGAATCATTATATCATAGTCTGCAGTTTTTCCATCGTTCCTAAATAACTGGAATGTCAGCTTGTTCTGGCCATTTGTTGTACCTATTGTGATCAGTAGTACTAAAAATGTTACGATGAAGTGTTTCATGTTTTTTATGGAATTCAACTTTATTATTTTTTAACTAGGTCTCTAGTTTCACTTTGCAACTCGACGATAACTTCGTTTTTACGATTAAAAACTTCAAAAGGAGGATTATACCCTAAAAAGTAAAACCGGTTGCTATATTTTATTCCCTCAGCATCTAAAGCTGCCTTCAATTTCTCTTTATACTTTTCTATTTTTGTATCATTGGCCCAACCGCCAAAGGTAATTGCTGCGACAGTTTTTGCCGGTTCATCACGAAATTCGATCTGCGATTCGATGGGTTTAGGAAGCGTTTTTTTGTTGAATTTTTTGGGAACCAAGAACATAACCGTCATGGAGTCTTCGAGAGACATGGCGACAGGTGAGGTCATGGATATTTTTTCGTTTTTTTCATTTCCGCCAAAAATGTATCCGGCTAAAATAGAGAACCCTTTGCTGGATGCCTCTTTAAATTCCTTTGTCGAGAGTTTGACAGAAGTAAACAAACTTGCTTCGTAGCTGCGGATTTCAAATGTGTCGTATTTTTTATTGACGACATAAGGATAGGTTTCAATAGATTTTTGTTCATTCATAGCATAAAGTTGTACCGCAACAAAGGCTAAGAGCACTACTCCGAGTGAGATAAATAGTATTTTCATTATTCGAATTTAAGGATATTGTTATTTTAATTTTAAAGGAGCACCAACATTCAGTAGCTTTACGCTGTTACTGTATACATGGACTAATTTCTTTCTTTTAAAGATAAGGGATTTTTGGGAAGAAAACGTCAAAGTTACTACAGAGTTAATTATAGCACCAAATCTCCTTCTATTTTGTTATTATTATTTTTTATTTTCATCTCGAATAAGTCAAAGTTTTTCGTCCAAAAATTTTCTTCTGATTTCTTTTCCTTGTGAATCGGATTTAATGATATCCCACGAAATTCGAGCCGTTTTTTCTTTTGGAAAGTAGTTGACTCCACCTGCTCCTATAATTTCATAATTTTCTTCAACTACAAAGTAATCTTCTACTTCTTTATCAAGATATTCTATTAAGTATTTTTCTTCTGCGGAGTCAAAAAATTGAGGTGTGTTTGGCCTTAGAATTCAATCACTGCGATTTTGTCTGGCTGTTTATAGGGTCTTATTTTTAGGGTCTTTTCTCAAATTAATGGTGCTTGTTTTACTTCCTACGAACTTCAGCCTATTTTCGATGCTTGCTGGCCAGCTACTGATTATTTCCATGTTATTGTTTTGAAATACTAGAATTTTTTAGAAACAATAGTTATATCAACTTCTTATCTTTGTTCTACTTATTTATTGAAGTCTAAAAGTAAAAAAAATGATATTAAATAGAAAATTTATTCTTAAAGGAGCGTTACAAGAGCAATTTACAATAGATTTGAGTTATTCTGAATCTCCCGAACAAAAAGGGGTAATCATCTTTTGCCATGGATTTAAAGGCTTTAAAGACTGGGGTTGTTGGCAAATGATTGCCAATTATTATGTAGAAAATGGTTTTACTTTCTTAAAGTTTAATTTTTCGCATAACGGAATGGGACTAGAAGATTCAGCCGAATTTACGGCTCTCGATAAATTTGCTACCAATACTTTAGGAAAGGAAATGGAAGATATTGGGAGCGTGGAACAATTTATAGTCAACGAATTACCAGAAATATTACCAGTAATAAACACTGATAATATTTTCATTATCGGTCATAGCAAGGGAGGTGTTTCGGCATTACTGTATTGCGCGCACTTCGATACTAAAATTCAGAAAGTATGCACTTGGGCGAGTCCGTTTGATTTTCATCGCAGTTGGAATTCAAAATTTGTTGACAAGTGGAGAGCTGATGGAGTTCAGTATATTAAAAATGCAAGAACCAATCAAATGATGCCTTTGAACATATCAGTTTTGGAGGATCTGGAAACCAATAAAGAAAAGTACAGTTTGATTAATGCGGGTCAAAAGCTCCAAATTCCCTATTTGATTATTCAAGGAACCGATGATCAAGCGGTGAAAATGGAAGAATTCAATTTATTAAAGAAACATTTTACTAAGGCAAAAAGTCATGTTATTTTAGAAGCTAATCATGTTTTTGGAGGGTCACATCCGTATTTAGGAACAGCATTACCAGCACATACTCAAGAATTGGTAGATGTAACTAAGGAATTTTTCTTGTAGCTGACACTAAACTCAAGGTATATAAGCTTGTCTGCAAAAAGACACTACAAAGATATAAGTTATTGTTTTGCAGAAGTACACAATATAACCGCTGCCATATGCGAAGGATTTTTTAAAAGTTTGTCGTTTCTTAGAAATCTCAAGCTATGCCACTTTTTTAGCTACTATTATATTGTTGTGTTTGTTTTTTAGTATAGGTAGTTAATGTTCCAGAGCTACACGGAGTTGCGGATTTTAGAAATGATCTTTCCACTACCGCAAAACGAATTTAGGAAAATAGAAGTTCAATTCAACAAAAACCTTGCAACTGTGTCTTACGTGTGTTATGCAGGTTGCAAACCTGGTATTTTTGTTTTTATAGCTAATATAAGATTTTCATAGTTTTCAAAACTATCAGGTGAAATAATTAAGTTTTTTCCTGTTTTGAATTTTACAACACTTATGTGATATCCATTAGAAATATTGATGCCTCGCGTACTTCGAAGTATTGCTTTTTGTTTATCGATACTCAAAATAGAATCGAAAGGAATATATTGTTTTGTTCTAAAAATTAAATATTTTTTTTCAATACCATTTTCCATAATCTTTAGAGAAAAAACTTTGAGTAAATCTATTGATACATATATAAAAAAGAGCAAAACTACAAAGCCAAGAACTAATGATTGTTTTGTTGTTTGGTCTGGATTTATTAATCCATTAATACAATAAGAGAAAATCATCAGAAAAAGGAAAAATCCTATCCCTATTCTTATCCAAAATAATTTTCGAAATTCTGATTTGATTAGCATTTAATTTTATTTATTGTGTTGCTCGTACATGCTGCATAACTTGCAAAGGGTCTAACAAAGTCAGACTTACCTATCCTAATTAGGGTGGATGGGTCTGATAAAAAATTAGACTTATTTATTAAGCTAATATATAAATATAATAGTACAAATCATCTAGTTGTATTTATGCTGGGTAAAGGATAGCAGTGAAAATCCTTTTTTACTTTATGGAGAGATAGCGAAATAAAGAAAAAAGATTGTAACACATAGCTCGACCGCGCAGCAACTTAGTGGAAGCGGGGATACGCCGAAGAAATAGTCATAAAAAAATCCGACTGGCTAGCACCAATCGGATTGCTGTAGTTATTAGCGATAAGAATACATCATAAAGTCCTTCGAGCTGCCTTCTTATCCTACTAATTTTAGTTTATTTTTAATGTTCCTCATTTCCAAAAGGTTTGATAATAATTCCTAAACTAAATATAAACCCGTCAGTAGGGGAGTATAGTTCAGGAAATACAGGGTTTTCGTGAGGAGGCAAAATCAGTGGCGAAAATCTACTTTGTCTTCTGTCCGTAAAGTTCTCAAAATTCACGAAAACGCTAGTGAACTTAAAATTGCGCATTACCAATAGACCTAAAGTAACAAAACCTGTCGTCTCTTTTGCATTTGATAAAAACTGCTTTCCTGTATAAAAGGTTTCGAAGCCGATGCGCCATTTTTGTGATTCATACATAAACACACTTCCGCCACTGTGCTTTGCGGTTAAAGGTTTTTGCGGATTTCCTTCTAAATAATTCAATTTAGTGTCTATTAGTGCATAATTTAGAAACCATCTAAAATCTTTGTAGCTGAACTTGATATTTGTTTCGGCTCCTTTGCTCAAAATTTTATCTGTTGCATTCTCATAGTTAAAGAAGCCGTCATTCGTGCTATTCAATAGTAAAGCATTGTTAATTGCGGTGACATAAAATAGTTGATTAATGGAAAAACCTACTTCGTCAAATAAGTTTGTTTTATAGTTTACATCAAAATTAACACCGTAAGAACGTTCTGGTTTGAGTATTGATTTATCTATCGCGAGTACCTCCTTAAAATTAATATATTCAGCCTCTTCGGTAAAAATATCAGGAATTTTATATCCTAAACCACCACCAATTCTGCTCGAAAATCCGCCGTCAATTTTGTAGAGCAAGGACAACCTTGGAAGTGGAAAAAAGCCAAAATCAGTATTGTAATCACCTCTTAATCCTGTTTCCAAGATCCAATTGTCTGAAAGGTCATAAATGTTGTTGACAAACATTCCATAAGTAAGATCTTTTTGGTCGCGCTGCAGTGGAGTAGTATCATTTTCATCAAAATTTGAGGAGTATACATTTGCGCCAATAATCCATTCCGTTTTTTGAGATTCTCTTTGATAATTAATTTCGGTGAAGGTATTGATTTGTTTACCATCAAAATTAAAATCAGGAACAGTAAGATTTCGGTCAAAAAAGGAGATGCTATTTTTGACATGAAAAGAACTCACGGAATCCAGTTGCGTTTGATAGACTGCTTGACTGCTCAATCTTTTCGAAATATTTTCTTCGGTATATTGGTGAATTCCATTTTTACCACTTTTAATCGCTGTCATATCGCCACCGATTCTATCATCGTAAGTCCCGTTCAATCCAAACCAAAGAGTAGTTTTTTCTGATGGGTAATAATAGAATTTAGGATTAAATGAGATGGATTTCGTTTTGGGTAAATTGCTAAAGTCATCGTCTTCTGTGTCGTATGCTTTTTGATAATGTCCTGAGCCGTATAAAGAAACACCATAATTCTCGTTCCTTTTGCTATAAAATACATTTGCGGTGCTTCCTAATGCCTGTGTTTGAGTGAGCATAATATCTAAAACGGGGTCATTACCTGGTGTTTTTGATACCATATTTACCAAACCTGCAATAGCGCCGCCTCCGTAAAGTGTAGAAGAACTTCCTTTAATAATCTCAAACTGTTGCAAGTCTAAGGGCGGAATTTGCAAAATACTCAAACCACTTGAAAATCCTCCATATAGTGGAAATCCGTCTCTTAAAAGTTGTGTGTATCGTCCATCAAGACCTTGAATCTTAATGTTTGTACTTCCGCTACTTAAAGACGTTTGCTGCATTTGTATTCCTGTGCTTTCGCGAAGTACCATAGAAATGTTGGTTGGGTTCATAGCTGCTTTTTCGCCCAATTCTTCACCACCAATAAACTCGATTCTTGTTGGAATTTTCCTAACGGTTCTTGTACTTCTCGACGATTGTACCACCACCTCGTCCAGTTCTTGATCGTCGTCAGTTGTTAATTTGAAAATTAAAGCTACAGTACTGGGTGTTAAAATACTTGTTTTGAGGGTTCTATATCCCAAATATGATATTGAGATAAGATGCGTTCCATTTGGAATTTCGGTAAAAGTGGCATTTCCGTCACGATCCGTTATTGCCCCTTTTTCTAATTTTTCAAAGTAAACCGTTGCACCCAATAAGGGTTCGTTTTCTGTAATTACTTTTATTTGCACGGCTGATGTTTGCGCTTTTAATGAAAAGCACGCTGTAATGATGAGCATTGCGCTCAAGATGTATTTCTTCATTGAAGATATAAATTGATTAACTAAATTGTTTTTTTGACTTTATAGTCAGTTAACTAGCTAATTAATTGTGGCGGTTGCCAAATATTAGAATCAAAATCAAAACGGTAGATTGATTGATAAGAAGAAAAAACGGCTGTTGAAATTTCAGTAATTACTTCAAAATTGAACGACATAAGGGGTTCAGAGGTAATAGACATTCCGCAACAGTCGCAAATACAAGTAACAGGACATGAATCATCGCTGTCGTTTTGATGATTGTGGTTCACACTTATTTCATCTTGGTGTTGGTCTCCCGTATTATTACGGTCAGAACAAGGTTTTATTGACAAAAAAAGTAGTATCAGCGATAATATGATTGTTATTCCTTTCATAATCGATCGCAAAGTTAATAAATACAATTTTTATACTACTGAATTTGTTTTGTTTGTTTTTTGTGATGATGTTCTCTTATGTATTGGGGAAAGCAAATGTGACGTTGGCTTTTCAGCAACAGCTTTCTTTCTGTTGTATCGAAGGGCATTTTACGGAACCATAACTGCAATATACACAACAGTCACCATCGTTTGGACGTAATACTTTTTTACAGCTCTCACATTCATAAAAGAATTGACAGGATTCTGTAGGCATTTGCTCTACTTTTTTATGTCCGCAGTTTGGACAAGTAATTTCTGATTTTAATTGGATTTCCATTCGTTTTCTTTTTTGTTAGTTACTTCGTAGCCTGTCGAGTTAATTACTTTCGCAATTTCCGTTTCATTGGTTTTGGTCCTGTCAAATTCAATGATTGCGTTTCTATTTTCGTAGGATGTTTTTGAGGTTACAATTCCGCTGAGTTTATTTACTTTATTGTTGACGTGTTCTTCACAACTCGCACAAGTCATTCCACTGATTTTAAATTCGGTTGTTTGAATGTCTAATTTATCAACTGCGATTATTTGCTTTTCTGTGTTTGGGTAGAATATTCCAGAATAATATGGGAGTGCCAGCATTACAACTGCAAATCCCGTTGTAATTCCTAAAAATACTTTTGATTGAATAAATTTTGGTTTTCCGGGTTCACCTGCAGGTAACACGTCCGTTTCACATCCGCAGTCGATTTCATTTTTAGGTTTTAATTTATGATACCAAGCAAAACTAAGAACCAAAATTGTCACCCCAATTAGATAAGGTCTAAAAGGTTCTATCCAAGAAAATGTTGAGACAATTCCGCTTGTTCCTGCGATTAGAGCCAAAACAGGTGTAATACAGCATAATGAAGCTGTAATTGCGGTGAGCAAACCTGCACCTATTAATTTGGTTTCACTTTTCATATCGCGTCTACTATTTTATTTTTATCAAGTATTTCAAAAAACGGATGTAGTAATTTTTCGTATTCAGTAGTGAGTGAGTAAAAAATAGTTTGAGCTTCTCTATCAGTTTCTAATAGATTTCTGTCTTTCATTTTTCGCAAGTGTTGAGAGATAGCAGAAATGTTCATTCCAAGAATATCGCTTATATCACAAACGCAAAGTCTTTTTTCCTCAAAGAGTAGGTAAAGTATTTTAAGTCTTACGTTATTTCCAACCAATGAAAGTCCATTCGCTAAATAGTCAAAGGATTCATTTAATTGTAAAACGGTGTCTTTGCAACGGTTTATTTGCTCGATATCTGCTTGTTGTCTTATGCAAGTATTATTTTCCATGAAGTAAATGTACGTTATTTTATTATTTAAGCAAATACTTAAACATAAAAAATTAAAATAATACGATTTTGTTTGAACGGTTGTATTGTTTTGTCTTTTTCATAAATTTTTATATCACTTATATGTTCGTCCTACTTAGTAATTACACTTATACAATGTTAAAATTAAATAAATCATCTAGTAGTATTTATACTGCGTAAGGGATAGCAGTGAAAATCCTTTTTCACTTTATAAAGCGATAGCGGAATAAATAAAAAAAGATTGTAACGTATAGCCCGACCCCAGTGCAACGGAGTGGAAGTGGGGTTGCGCCCACAGAAAAACAAGACACAAAAAAATCCGATTGGCGTATACCAATCGGATTTCTATAATTATCGAGATTAGGTTGCTTCGTTCCGATAGTTATCTGAACTCACTATGACAGTCTACAAGTGTATTACTTCGCCGTAAGCGTCAGCAACCGCTTCCATCACGGCCTCACTCATGGTAGGGTGGGGGTGAATTGATTTTAGGATTTCGTGTCCTGTAGTTTCCAGTTTACGTGCTACAATTGCCTCAGCAATCATATCTGTTACTCCTGCACCTATCATGTGACATCCTAACCATTCACCATATTTAGCGTCAAAAATTACTTTTACAAAACCGTCTGGTGTTCCAGATGCTTTTGCTTTTCCAGATGCTGAGAACGGGAATTTACCAATTTTCAAATCGTATCCTTTTTCTTTAGCTTGTTTTTCAGTTAAACCTACAGAAGCAATTTCAGGAGAGGCATAAGTACAGCCTGGTACGTTTCCGTAATCGATAGGCTCTACATGTATTCCTGCAATTTTCTCTACACAGTTGATTCCTTCAGCCGAAGCCACGTGAGCCAATGATTGTCCCGGTGTTACATCACCGATGGCGTAGTACCCAGGAATGTTAGTTACATTATACTCGTTCACTAGAATTTTATCTTTGTCAGTAGCGATTCCTACTTCTTCCAGTCCGATATTTTCAATATTAGTTTTAATCCCAACAGCAGATAGCAACATGTCCGCTTCGATGATTACTTCGCCTTTAGCTGTTTTTACAAATGCCTTTACACCTTCTCCTGAAGTATCAATTTTCTCAACAGAAGAGCTAGTCATGATTGTTACACCCGCTTTTTTCATAGAGCGTTCCATTTGCTTCGAAATATCTTCGTCTTCAATAGGAACAATGTTTGGCATGAATTCAACAACAGTCACTTTTGTACCCATTGCATTGTAAAAATGTGCAAATTCAACTCCTATCGCTCCAGAACCCACGATAATCATCGATTTTGGTTGAGTAGGCAAGGTCATTGCTTTTCGGTAACCAATTACTTTTTCGCCATCTTGTGGTAAGTTTGGTAACTCACGGGAACGTGCTCCAGTAGCTATAATAATGTGGTCTGCGCTGTATTCTGTAACTTTATTATTTTCGTCAGTAACATCTAATTTTTTTCCTGGTTTTAGTTTCCCAACACCAATAATCACGTCAATTTTATTTTTTTTCATCAAGAACTGAACTCCTTTACTCATGTCTGAAGCAACCGTTCTACTGCGTTGTACTACGGCAGGAAAATCTTTGTCAAATGAGGATACAGTCAATCCATAATCAGAAGCATGTTTTAAATAATCAAAAACCTGCGCTGATTTTAGTAAGGCTTTGGTTGGGATACAACCCCAGTTCAAACAAACACCACCTAAGCTTTCCTTTTCAATTACAGCTACTTTAAAGCCTAGTTGCGATGCTCTAATAGCACAAACATATCCGCCTGGTCCACTTCCTAAAACAATGATATCGTATTTCATTTTTACAAGTTTTTCTAAATTTATTTATTTTGCAAATTTAAGGATTTATTCTGTTTTTGGAAAGATTAGAAGTAACAAAGTTTTAAAGATTCAAGAAGTAATACTTGGGGAGTATTATAAAAAAAAAGGGTAGTGGGGTAAAAGAAGGTTGTAAAGTTTGGTAAAAGAGATCAATAGTGATTTAGTTATCGCAAAAAATAGTAGAACAGATAAGTAATATCAGTTTTAGAATATTTTTTTATCTGAGCAATACATTAGCGTTACACACGTAACTTTTAAGGTAAAAAAAAGAATAGCGATAATTTTTTTACGACATAGATACATAGATTTTTTCTGCGTAAAATGAAGAAGCTACTTTTTAATTAGAGATCATGCTATGGACAATTTTTTTTCTTACCGTTTCTCCAACTATAAAGTGGATCTATGTTTCTATGTGGTAAGATTTTTTAAACACATAGGAACAAAGGGTTAATGTCTTTGAAGTCATTTCATTTTCCGTAGTATTTGCATTGAAACCTTGTTTAAAGCAAAAGCTTGCTTAATCGATAAAGTAACAAGGAATTTTTTCGGTTAAAATTATACGATACAGATTTTACTAATTAAGCAGTTGCGACGGCTTTTGTAGGTACTTATAGTAAACAAATTAAAGTGAACTTTGTGCTCTTTGCGGTTATTAAACTAATTAGCTACTGTAAATTGTGAATCATACAGGTTCTTATAATAGCCGTTTTCTTTATTGATTAATTCCTGATGTGTTCCTTGTTCTACAATCAATCCCTTGTCCATAACCACGATTTTATCAGCATTGATTATGGTCGCCAGCCTGTGGGCAATCACAATCGAGGTTCTTCCTTGAGTTATGGTTTCGGTGGCACGTTGAATTAATTCTTCAGAATACGAATCAATCGAAGAAGTGGCTTCATCCAGAATAAGAATACTGGGGTTGCTCACATAGGCTCGTAAGAAAGCAATCAATTGACGTTGTCCGGAAGACAACATTACGCCGCGTTCCTTTACATCAAAGTCATAATTATCCGGTAAATTCATTATGAAGTCATGCACCCCAATTTCCTTGGCCGCAGCCAAAACACGTTCTTTTGTAATCTCAGGATTGTTCAATGTAATGTTGTTGAAAATGGTGTCCGCAAACAGGAATACATCTTGAAGTACTACGGCAATTTGCTGACGCAGTGAACCCAAAGTGTAGTTTTCAATATTTTCGTTGTCGATGCAAATCGTACCGCTGTCAATTTCGTAAAAACGGTTTAACAAATTGATAATAGTAGATTTTCCAGCACCTGTAGACCCTACAATCGCGATTGTTTCTCCCGCATTTATATTTAAATCGATTCCTTTTATCACTTCTTCATCAGGGATGTAGCTAAAATGGACGTCTTTGAAATGCAGGTTTCCATGGAAAGTTGGTGCTTCAACGGTGCCAGTATCTTGAATCTGGTCTTCAGTATCGATAATGGCAAAAACACGATTAGCGGCAATCATTCCCAACTGCATTTCATTGAATTTATCAGCAATCTGGCGTAATGGATTGAATAACATCGCTATAAACATTGTATAAGAGAACAAATCTCCAAAAGTGGTTAGGTTACCACCATTCAGGATCTTGATTCCACCATAAAATATTATAAAACCAAGGGTAAGCGAGGAGATAATATCAGCAATTGGAAAGAAAATGGAGTTGTAAAGGATTGTTTTGATCCACGCTTTTTTGTGTTTATCGTTGATTTCTTTGAATTTTTCAGCTTCAGTATCCTCTCTGTTAAACAACTGTAAAATCTTTATTCCAGTAACGCGTTCCTGCACAAAGGAATTCATGTTTGATATTTGGTTCCGCACGTCCTCAAAAGCCACTTGCATCTTGCGTTGAAATATACGAGTGATAAATACTAAAACAGGCATCGCAACAATCACGATCCAAGTCAGCTGCCAGTTCATGTAGAACATGAAACACAACACGACCACCATTTTCATTAAATCACTGATGATCATAAACAATCCTTGACTGAAAATACGCGCTATCGATTCAATATCTGATACAGATCGGGTTACCAGTTGACCTATCGGTACCAAATCAAAATATTTCATTCTGAAACTTAAAATATGTTTGAATAATTTTATTCGAATGTCTTTCACGATGTCTTGTCCCAACCAGTTTGCCCAAAAAACAAAGTAAAACTGGGAGAATACCTCACACAACAGCACAACACCCATCAAGGTGATGTAAAACAACAAGCCCTTGGAATCCTGCGTTTGAATATATCCGTCGACGGTTTGCTTTAATAAATATGGTCGTAATGCTGCAAACACAGATAAGGAGATGGCAAAAATAATTACGCCGTTAAAACGCCATTGATACGGTTTAGTATATTGTAATATTCGTTTGAATAATCGGGTGTCAAATGCTTTTGCTTTCATTTTTTTTAAGCTGAATTTATTTCAGTTTTTATTTGGAGCTATTTCCTGCTATCCATTTCAATCTTTATATTTTTTTTAAAATATAAAGGATTTACATTACTATCAGGGCTAACTTGTTTTGTGTTCCTAATTATAAATGATTCTTTAAAAGCATTTATTTTATAAATAATCGTATTCTATTTCAGTCAGATACAAACCATGTGCTGGTACTGAAAACCCAGCTTTATCTCTGTTTTTATATACTATGATGGTGTTAAAATCATCAAGTGTAATCTTATGTAATCCAACGTTCAAAAGTGTTCCCACAATAGATCGAACCATATTCCTCAAAAAACGATTAGCCGAAATCGTAAAAATAAGCTTGTTGTTGTTTTGTTTCCAACCGGCCTCAAAAATCGTGCAATCAAAGGTATTAACATCTGTATTTACCTTCGAGAAACATTGAAAATCATGATGGTTAAACAATAGCATTGCTGCTTCATTCATTAACTCAATATCTAATTTTTGATGAAAGTACCAACTTTGCTCTTGCAAAAACGGATCTTTAAAGGTATTTATGTGGTACTCATAGGTTCTTTTTGAAGCATCAAAACGAGCATGGGCTTCATTTGCAACGGTAATAATATCGTGAACAGCAATGTCTTTTGGTAAAAAGGAATTGAGCTTATGTACTAAACTCGGGATATCAAAAAAAGTGTCAAAATCAAAATGGGCATACATTGTTTTGGCGTGAACACCGGTATCCGTGCGTCCGGCTCCCATAATGCTGATTTCTGAATTGAGCAAGGTAGAAATAGCCTTATTCATCGTTTCTTGAATTGACAAGGCATTCGGTTGGTATTGCCAGCCGTGATATAGGGATCCGTTATATGCTAATTTTATAAAATATCTCATTTGAACTACTGAATTCCTTCTGTGTGCTTCAAAATCTCGCGGGGTTGAAGGAAAACATGTTTATACATTGAAAGAGGCAAAGGTACCGATTTAATTTTTTTCAAGTAGAGAGAAAGCTGTACTATTTTTTGCGCCGAAACTTATTTTTTATTTGGAATAGGAATGGCTATTTTTGCCGGAATTCCTAGCCCAGATAGAAGCGATATCCTTTTTTTTTAAAAAAAAACAAAAAGATACAAGCGTATAGCTGGATTAGCTCCTGAAAATGAAAACCCAAGTCCACAACAACTTAAAAAACATAGAATTTTGAGTACGAAAATCCTCTTGCTTTCTGATACGCACAGTTACATTGACGATACCATATTGAAATATGTCGCTCTGGCTGACGAAGTTTGGCACGCTGGTGATGTTGGAGATTTAGCTGTAACCGATGCTTTACTAAAATTAAAGCCGTTGCGAGCGGTTTATGGGAACATCGACGATGCGAAAGCTCGTTTAGAGTTTCCGTTACACAACCGTTTTATGTGCGAAGGGGTTGATGTATGGATGACGCATATCGGTGGATATCCCGGGAAATACAATCCAGCGCTTAAAGCGGAGATGGCATTAAATCCACCCCAATTATTTATTTGTGGACATTCACATATTTTGAAGGTGATATTCGACAAGAAACACAATCTACTGCATATGAATCCGGGTGCCTGCGGTAAAAGTGGCTTTCATCAGATTCGAACGATGCTGCGCTTTGTGATTGAGGGCGATAAAATAAAGGACTTAGAAATTATTGAAATTGAAAAGCGCGTATAATTAATCAGCACGGGAAATTGGAACTTTTAGATGTACTGATGTCCCAGAATTTAGTTTGGACTGTACAACAAGTTCTCCTTTCATATTGTTAATTCGGGCATATATTTGATTCAGGCCAAATCCTTCACTAGGATTGTATTTACTGGTATCGAAGCCTACTCCATTATCCCATACTTGAATCAGTAATTGATTTTCTACTTCCTGTAAACTAAGCGTTGTATTTTCGGCGCCACTATGTTTAATGACGTTATTGAGCAGCTCCATTACTATAAAGTACATTTTCATTTCAAATTCACTATTGTAGCGTGTCTTTTCATCTATAGTGCTTGAATATTCAAAGTGGATATGGGAATTTGAGTTTTTCTCGCACAAATCATTAAGAGCATAAAACAGTCCGAAACGCGATAATAGGGATGGTAAAAGTTCATGAGATAAATCACGTACCTTGTCATGCGCTTCTTTTAAGATCGCTTTTGTTTTTCGTATTTCTTCTGACTCTATTTGATTTTTAGAGCTGAAGACGCTCAAATGCAAACCAGCAGAGGAAAGTAAAGCACTGATGTTGTCATGCAAGAAATTAGCGATTTTTTTTCGTTCCAGTTCTTGGCCATCAATCGATGCATTTATAATATTTTCCTGAATTTTGCTTTGGATGTCTTTAAGGTTATTTTTTTGTTTTAGTTGCGTATTTTGAAAGAAAAAGTAGAAAAGGATAATGATAAAAAGTAGTAACGAAATTATAATGATGCTTATTTGTTTGTTTTTGGATTGTCTTTCTAAAAGTACCTGCTCCTTCGTTTTGTATTTTGCTTCGATGTTATCGACCTCTCTTTTATATTCATCTAATTCCAGATTAATTCCGGCAACATTTATTTTCTTTAGCTTCTCTTCATAATTGAGGGCAGTAGTGATACTATTATAGGTTGCTAAATGTTCGTATGCTTTTTTATAGTTGCCATTTTTTAATAAAAACTTAGAGTATTCTTGATGTGTAAATGATAAGTCTGATTTTTCATCTCCTTGATTCCCTTTTTTGATAGCGCTTTCAAAGAACGAAGCCGCTTTTTCAGGTTCGTTTTTGTAGCAATAATACATCCCATTTAGCATGTTTAAGGCAACGATAGTCGATTCATCGCCAAATTGTGGATGGTTTTTATTGATAAAATTGAGATAGGGTAAACCTTTATTAAAATCACCAATATCAAAGTAAGCCCAAGCTATATTTAACTTTGTCAAAATCATTTGGGTAGTGTCGCGATTTTTCGCGCTGTATTCTAATGATTTTTTATAATAATAAATCCCTTTTTCATACTCCTTTTTATCAAAGCAATAGATATTTCCTAAGTTGTTATAGAGCCAGTTTTTTAGTTTGTCGTTAGTAGTTCTATTAGCATAAACAAGTCCTTTTTGATAGTAGAAGAATGCTTTGTCAGATTCACTTAACTCATCAAAGGTTGCAGCAATTGTATTATAACAAGTGGCTATGCCATTGTCGTCTTTGATGGCGATAGCGAATTTTAAGGCAACTCTTGATTTTATTAAAGATTTTTCGAATTTACCCGCCTTCATCAGATTGGTAGCTTCTTTTATCATTTTGTTAATTTCATTTTTGCTGGGAACTTCGCTGTTCGAAAATGCGGGATTGCAAAAAAGAGTTAATGATAGTAACAATAAAAAGCATCGGATTTTGAGCATAGAGGATAGTATCTGTTCGTGTCTTTTTCAATTTTTAAAGCTAGTGATCAGCGGCCCCTTGCGAAAGAGCTGGAATATTGTTTTTATGCTTATTACTTGATTAATTTGTTTTTAAGAGCAAACTTAACTAAACTGATGGTGTTCTTTGCTTTTAACTTTTTCATGATGTTTTTGCGATGCGTTTCCACGGTATTAGTGCTGATAAATAATTTCTCGCTAATTTCTTTTCCGCTATGCTCTAGTGCAATCAAGATGATGATTTCAAGTTCTCTTTCTGTTAAGATGGAACCGATGTTCGGCTTTTGCTTATTTAATTTTGAATTGTCTTTTGTCGCGGTATTAAATATTTTTTCTCTGACGGTGTTGCAAAAATATTCTTCTCCGTTGGCAACAGCTAGAATGGCTTCCACGATATTGTCTCCAGCACATTGTTTGGTCAAGTAACCACTCGCTCCTAATTTCATGACTTCCTGGATAATTTTTAAATCATCATAACTCGAAAGAATAATTACCCTGCAGGGGTACCCTTTTTTGGCAAATTCCTTAATTACTGCGATTCCGTCTTTTTTCGGCATGCTGATGTCAAGTACAAGAATGTCTGTCTGATTGTTTGTCACATCATCATAGAGCGAGCTGCCGTCCAAAGAAAAGCCAATTACCTCAAAATTAGAAACCGTATTTAAAAGCGTGCGCATGCCGTCTATTAGTACTTGGTGGTCATCTGCTAGGTGTATCCGTATTTTGTCTTTCATGCTATAACTGGTTGCATCAAAAATATAAAAAAAAAGTATTATAATGGGTTTAAAGCGTTTTATTTATTGCCTTATTCTTAGTAATAAGCATAAAAAAACCCGAATTTTCATTCGGGTTTCCTTCGCACTAATAAACTAATATTATGGGTTTATCTCAATCTGTCCACAGATTTGACAAGATCTTCATCCTTTTTGACGGCCTTATTAGCTAACACTAATAATACGATAGCGACAATAGGTAGAAACATCCCAATACCTTTCTCAGAAACAAGAACTGTTTCTCTAGATACGTTTAGTGAACGATAAACAAATAATCCCAATAAAATTAAATTTAAAATTATGTTCAATCTGCCGATGACAAATTGATTCTGTCTTTTTTTATAGGAAACAACACTCACTAAGCTAAGCGTGGTGCTCAAACCCAAAAGAATAACGTAAAATTGGTTTTGCATAAAAAAATAATCCTCTCCGCTGTTCATTGTCCATAGCGGAAATAAAAAAGGCAGTATTCCTGTAACTACAAAAGCAAGAATTAAATATATCGTTTGAATTCTTTGTATCATTTTATCAAATTTGTTGCACAAAAATATATTTTCTTTTTTTAAAATACTATTGTATCATTAAATTTTATTCGTATTATTGCAGGAGGCAACCGTAAGCACTTCATACTGCGGTCAATTCACAATAAATAATTACTATCTATCTTTTTAGTATTATCCAAATTAATTAAACCAATAGAACATTCATGTTTGATATTTCTGCATTAAAAGAAATGAAGCTTTCTGAGCTTCAAGCTATAGCTAAAGCAGCTAAAACCATAAAGTTTAACGGTGTTAAAAAAGAAACCTTAATTGGTCAGATTTTAGAGCATCAAACGACTAAAGAAGATCCATCTTTAGATTTAAAAATGGAATCCTTTATTGAGGATGATAAGCCTAAAAGGGCCCGTATCGTTCCCGTTAAGAAGGCAGCCATTCAAAAAGCTAAAATCAGTCCAATTCAGAACATTGAGGACGCTCCTGCATATACAGAACTTAAGGCGAAGGTTGATTTACCAGCTGAAGTAAGTTCTCAAGTCGAAGCTGTGAATGAGGGGGAGTCAGTAAATGAATCTTCAGTGTCAGAAAAAAAAGTAGGTAAGATTATTAAGTTTAATAAATCGGCTTACGAAAAGAAAATTGCTTTAAAAAAGGATAAGGAAGACGCAAAAGAATTAGGTAAAGAAGGTGAAGAGACTGTTGCGATTGATTCCAATACAATCGAAGAAGTCGTAGCTCCTGTTAAAAAAGTAAACCCAAATCAATTAAATAAGCAAAATCAAAATCCAAACTTTAAAAGTAAGAAAAGTAATTTTAGGGATTCTGATTTTGAATTTGATGGAATAATAGAAAGTGAAGGTGTTCTGGAAATGATGGCTGATGGCTATGGTTTCTTACGGTCCTCAGATTACAATTACTTAGCATCACCGGACGATATTTATTTATCAACATCTCAAATCAGATTATTTGGTTTAAAAACAGGAGACACTGTTAAAGGGGTGGTACGTCCGCCTAAAGAAGGAGAGAAATTCTTCCCTTTAGTAAAAGTTTTGAAAATAAACGGACATGATCCTCAAGTGGTTCGTGATAGAGTTTCATTTGAACATTTAACGCCTGTTTTTCCATCAGAAAAATTTAATTTGGCGGCACGACAAAGTACTATTTCAACTCGAATTATTGACCTGTTTTCTCCTTTAGGAAAGGGACAACGAGGTATGATTGTCGCTCAGCCAAAAACAGGTAAAACCATGCTGCTGAAAGAAATTGCCAATGCAATTGCTGCGAATCATCCTGAAGTTTATCTTATTGTTTTATTGATAGACGAGCGTCCGGAAGAAGTTACAGATATGCAACGTAGCGTGCGTGGAGAAGTAATTGCATCTACTTTTGATAGAGAACCTCAAGAACACGTTAAGATTGCTAACATCGTACTTGAAAAAGCAAAACGATTAGTAGAGTGTGGCCATGATGTAGTGATTCTTTTAGATTCTATTACGCGATTAGCCAGAGCATATAATACTGTACAACCGGCGTCAGGTAAAGTATTAAGTGGTGGTGTAGATGCTAACGCGCTACAAAAACCAAAACGATTCTTTGGAGCTGCCCGTAATGTTGAAAATGGTGGTTCTTTGAGTATTATTGCGACTGCATTAACGGAAACTGGTTCTAAAATGGATGAAGTGATTTTTGAAGAATTCAAAGGTACCGGTAATATGGAATTACAATTGGATAGAAAAATTGCTAATAAACGCATCTTCCCGGCAATAGATTTAACATCATCAAGTACAAGACGGGATGATTTATTATTAGATCAGAAAACGCTACAAAGAATGTGGATCATGAGAAAATACCTTGCAGATATGAATCCCGTTGAAGCGATGAGTTTTATAAACGACCGTTTCAAACAAACTAAAAATAACGAAGAGTTTTTAATCTCGATGAACGATTAATGTAAAGATAACAGAACACAGAAAATAAATTAGTTTATTTTTGTATCAAAAAAAGCCTCGAAAGTAGTAAATACTATTTCGAGGCTT
>NZ_AJXL01000009.1 GCF_000264055.1 Flavobacterium sp. ACAM 123
TGTAGTACGTTAAGGCTAAAATACTTCCAATAAAAAAAAGGTATCTAGATAAAACGGTAATTTTAAAAAAAAAAAAATNTATATATAGTCAAATTTAGTTATCGATATAAATTTAATTATTTCTCTTGTAGCTTGCCTGAGATTGACCAGAAGTCGTTGCCAATAGTAATAGAGCGTAAGAGACAATTGATTTTGATTAAATACTTATATACAATTCATTATCAGCACAATATTAAATTGGTATGTATTATCTTATAAAATTGGTATGCCCAAAATGACGAAAACTTTCTTTGTTTTACAGCGAGTAGTTTTTACAAATACCAATCGATATGAGAAGAGCCTATTATCAAATATTTAGCAGCATCATAACTATTGTATTCGTTGCAGGGTGTGCTAGTGTAAAACCAGTACCATTTAAAACGGCTGTAGATACGACCTTAAAGCATATTGATTTTCAAAGCAAGCAAACATACCATTTAGATGATCTCGGAATTTATGCCAGTAATGAATTTGATGGAGCCCGTTTAAATAGTTTTGTTAAAAAGAATGATAGTACGGCTTTGGTTTTAGTACAACCGGAAAATATGCCGATCAACAATAGTCCCTATTATGCTTTTAAAACTTGGTCTGACGCTCCAAGATCATTCTATTTTGAATTTAAATATCCAAAAGGGTTTAAACATAGGTATATATCAAAGTTAAAGATCAATAACAAATGGACTGTAATCGACTCTTCGTTTGTATTTAAAAAAGATAGCATTATTACTATTAAATTGAATTTAAGTAAAGCGCCCATTACTGTGGCAGCTCAAGAAATCCAATCATCAATTGATGTAAAAAATTGGTATAGTGAAATTGTAAAAGGTAAAGAAGATTTTGTTAAGGTTAGATCAGCTGGAAAATCTGTTTTAGGGAAGAATTTACCAGTATTAGATCTTTATAGCGGTAGTAAAAAAAATAAAGAGATTATTATATTATTGACGCGCCAACACCCACCTGAGGTCACAGGTTATTATGCATTTCAAAGTTTTTTATCAACTATATTGGCAGATAATGATTTGTCTAAAAGTTTCTTATCTAAATACAGGGTATTGGCTTTTCCTATTTTAAATCCTGACGGAGTAGATTTAGGGCATTGGCGCCATAATGCAGCTGGTGTCGATTTAAATAGAGATTGGTCTGTTTATAATCAACCAGAAATTAGACAAATTACAAGATTTATTGAGAGAAATAAAAAAGGAAGAATCATTTTAGGGTTGGATTTCCACTCTACTTGGCACGATGTTTTTTATACTAACAAAGCTAGAGAAGGAACTACGCTTCCAGGTTTTATTGATGATTGGTTCGCTTCACTGGAAAGAAATATTCCCAATTATAAAGTAAATGAAGAATCAGGAAATAGTGCTAAACCTGTTTCCAAAGGATGGTTTTTGCAGGGGCACAATGCAGTGGGGATTACTTATGAGATTGGAGATGCTACTCCAAAAGAATCTATTGCGCTTTTCGGCAGAATTTCTGCTGAACAAATGATGACTATTTTAATGACAAAATAAATATTAACCAAAACCAAATTACTAACCAAACTCAATTAACATGAATTAAAAAACTATTTTTATGTATGCTGACTATGCTTCTTTCGAGTAGTTATATGTTAGCGCAGCGCTCGGTAAGCGGTATCGTAAGCGACCGTACCGGACCGTTGCCTGGAGCCAGTGTGGCCATAAAAGGTAGCTCTTTGGGAGTTACAACAGATCTTGACGGGAAATTCTCTCTGAATGTCCCTGATAATAAAACTATTTTATCTATTAGCTACATGGGGTATACAACTGTTCAGGTAGCTGTAGGTGATAAATCTACATTCAAAATTACTTTACAAGAGGATTCACAAGCGCTACAGGAGGTTGTAGTAAACGTATTAGGAATCAAAGGAAAGAGAGATAACCTAGCGTCCACTTATTCAGTTATAGATACAAAAACTGTATTAGATTCTAAAGAACCAACATTCATTAATAGTTTAGCTGGAAAAGCCTCTGGGGTATCCATTACGGGTTCAAGTGGGGATCCAGGAGCGGGTTCTAACATTCAGATTAGGGGAGTAAGTTCTATTAATGGTAGTGCACCGTTAATCGTGGTGGATGGTATACCTCTTAATAATAGTAATCTTGAAGGTCTAGCAAGTGCTTCTGATGGAGGAGTTTCACAGCAGTCTAGGTTGAACGATATCAATCCAGATGACATTGCAACTATTCAGGTCTTTAAAGGTGCTTCAGCAGGATCTTTGTATGGATCGCAAGCTTTAGGTGGTGTAATTGTTATTACAACGAAAAGAGGAAAAGCGGGTAAATTAAAGGCATCAGTAAGCTCTTCTGTTTCTATTGATCAAATCAATAGAAGACATGAGTTACAAACTAATTATGGTCAAGGTGGGAATGGTATTTATAGCCCGACTGCTGCAAACTCGTGGGGAGATAAAATAGCAGACAGAACCGGTGGAGCGGATGCAGTAAACACATCAGGAAGATATTTTGAAGCTGCGGATGGGAGTTTATATTATCCTATAATTACTAAAAATTCTAAAGAGGTATTTCGTGACAGTAATTTTGATCAGATTTTTCAAAATGGTTTAGCTCAGGAAACAAGACTCAACTTGTCAGGAGGAACTGACAAAGCAACGTTTTATTTTAGTGCTTCACACCTTGGTCAAGAAGGGATAATCAAACAAAGTAACTATTTCAAAAACACCTTTACATTAGGAAATACGTATAAATTTAATGATTGGCTAGATGCTTCAGCTAAAGTTTCTTATATAGCAAGTTCTTCAAATAGAATACAGCAAGGATCAAATACGGCAGGTATTTACTTAGGTTTGTTAAGGAATCCTGCTGATTTTGACATAAGTGATTATACAGGTACTTATTTTGACGCTCAGGGAAATCCAACACCAATGAGACATAGAAGTTATAGAAGATATTTAGGAGATACTGCAAATCCTACTTATAATAATCCTCTATGGACTATTAATGAGCAAACTAGCCTTACAGAAGTTAATCGTGTATTAGGGTCCTTAAATTTTAATATTAAAGCGACTTCTTGGTTAAACTTTATAGCAAGAGGGGGATTAGATACTTTTAATGATGATAGAACTTATTTTTTCCCGATGTTTTCAGGGGATGGTGCCAATACTGGAAGGTACCAGAATGAAATCTATAAAAACACAGAGATTTCTGCAGAATTAATTTCGATTATGAATTTTAACATATCAAAAGACCTTTCGGCAAATGTAACGGTAGGTAGTGCCATTACAGATAAAGCTAGAAAGCAAATATATGTAGAAGCAATTGATTTTCTTTTCAATAGTAGACTTCAAAATCCATCTGTTGCCTCTAACGTAGACGAACGAGAAAGCAATAGAAGAATAAGAAACGCTCGTTTTTACGGTCAGTCTAGTTTTGACTATAAAGATTTATTAAATTTAAATCTTGGTCTTACTTATGAAGATGCGTCTTCCAGTATTAATTCAATAATTTATCCCAGTATAGAGATAGGCTTGAAATGGCATCAATTACTTAAATTAGAAAATGATGATTTGCTTTCTTTTGCAAAACTTAGATTGACATATGGTGAAGTTGGATTAGCACCTGAGCCACATGGTTTTGAAACAGGGTATGAAAGTGCAACGTATTCGGGGTATTCAGACGGGATATCTTTACCTGCCTTTGGTGGTGGCTTTAGACTGAATGATGATCAAGGAAATCCAAATTTGGATTTTGAGAAAAAGAAAGAATATGAAGCAGGTCTAGATTTTAGATTTTTTAGAGACCGATTGAAGCTTTCTGGGACCTATTACTTTAACGAAACTCGCGATATGTTACTTCCTGTTGCGTTGAATCCATCATCTGGGTTTGATACTTTTTTAGGAAATGTAGCAGCACTTCAAAATAAAGGGTTTGAAGTAGAGTACGATTACAGCTTTATTAAAAAACAGAATTTTTCAGCAAGTATTTACGGTAATTTTTCACAAAATAGAAGTGAGATAACAGATTTAGCGGGGGTAGCTTCGGTAAACTTTACACCGGGTTCATCTATAAAATCCAGTGCTGTTGTAGGACAACCTATAAGCGTATTATTAGGGAGCGCGGCGATGAGAAATGATGATGGTACTTTCGATCTCGATGCTAACGGGTTTCCTCAATTAGACACAACTGGTGATAAAGTTATTGGAGATCCAAATCCGGATTGGACAGGAGCTGTAGGAATGAGACTTAATTACAAAGACTTCTCGTTAAATGTTTTATTTGATACTAGTCAGGGTAATGACATTGCTGAACGTACAAGATATGTTCTTTACGGTTTTGGTACGCATGGTGATGTTGGTAATGAAGTAACGCTAACTCAGGATTTAAAAAACTATAGAGGAGCTGTTATTCCTGCTGGTTCTTCCGTTAGAGGAAATATTGCAGATTACGGCGCAGGTCCTATATTATTAGACGAAAATTGGTATACTACACTTGGAGGAGGATTTGGAGGTTCTGTAATTAATGAATTTGCCATAGCAGATGGAAGTTGGACTCGTTTGAGAGAGCTAGGTTTAAGCTATAATTTGAAAGGAAATTTACTTAAAAAAACGGGTTTAGAATCCGTTAACTTTTCTGCTACTGGAAGAAACTTGTTTTTATGGACAAAAATTAAAGGAATTGATCCTGATGTTAACCAATTTGGTACTGGCGTAGGAAAAGGGATAGATTATTTTACAAATCCAAGCTCAAAATCTTTCGTTTTTGGAATTACTATTAACTATTAAAAAAGAGTAAGATAGAAAAAACATTTTAAAACAATTATATATACCGCACTACTATTTTCTTTTTTAAGTTGCGATAGCTACTTAGATATTAATGAGGATCCTAATGTATCTACAGACGTGCCGCCAGAGTTAGTGTTAAAAAGTATGGAGTTAGCTAATGTCCAAATTCAATCAGGTCATTTAATGCGTATTTCTCAATTTTGGACAGGTCAAATGAAAGGAGTTTTTAATTTATATGGGCGAATTAATGATTATATTATTTCACCTGAAGATTCGAATGATATGTGGGCCTTTATGTATCATGGAATCATGACACAAAATGACATAATACAGTCCAAGTCAGAAGATAATTTGGTAAAGGGAATAGCTAATATTATTGAAGCGCATGGAATTGGGAGTATGGCTTCAATGTTTGGAGATGTACCCTATTCAAAAGTGGGAGTGGAAGCAAAAAGTGCGTTTGATAGTCAAGCTGACGTTTATAAAGCTGCACAAATATTACTTAATGATGCAATTACGCAACTAAGCACTGTTCCATCTGGCAGAAGATACACCAATGATATCTTGTTAGGAGGGAATCCAACGGCTTGGATTCAAGTTGCAAATACTTTAAAAGCTAGATATTTTTTAATGACTAGGGAATACCCAGAAGCTTATAATAGTGCACTTTTAGGAGTTAAGTCAAATAGTAATTCATTAAAGTATGCTGCAGCTTATAGCGCATATGGAACAACAAATGAAAATAGTAACTTATATTTTCTTATTTTATCTGGGAGTAGGTCTGGTGACCTTACCTCAACTGGTTCTTTTATTCAAAATTTATTAAGTAATACCAATTCACTTTCTAGAAACAATGCCAAAACGAATGAAAGTAGAAGACGTGATTTTTTAATTTTGGATCAAGCGGGTATTAAAACCAATAGATTGAGTGCTCAAAAGGCAATGATGCCTCTGGTTACTTTTGAAGAAAACATGTTGATTTTAGCAGAAGCAGGATTTAGAACGACTGGATTTAATGAAGGTCTTACGCGATTAAATGCTTTACGTGCCCATTTAGCAACTGGAATGTCGTTTGCAGGAGATCCGTTACTTCCTATTCTTTATGCGAACTATTTGTCTACTGATTTTGCTGCTGGAGGCATTGAAAATACTGGAGGTATTAATGCAAATAGAGCTTTACTGAGAGAAATTATGGAAGAAAAATATGTGTCTAGTTTTGGAACATTGCTTCCTTTTGATGACTTTAGAAGAATTCGTACTACTGATAATGATATAGCACTACCTATTCCTATTAATGCAGGTACTGCTTATCCTGAAAGGTTTTTAATCGCTCAAGATGAAATTAATGGAAATAATTTTGCACCATCACCAATACCTGGTTTATTTGTTAAAACAGCAGTGAATCAATAATAACTAAGTTTTTTTATACTAGAGGTTGTTTAATTATTTAGTAAACAACCTCTTTTTAATTTAAAATTAATTCAACTATTAAATGCTAATTCCTGATCATTGATTAATTGGTATCAGTAATACACTACTACATAATCACAATTTAAAGTTTTCCTAGCTAGGATTCTCTGTTAATTGAATACTGTAACTTACGCATTAAATGTAATTGTAGAATAATTTGAGTGACTATAGCTGACATTGTATTATAGAAATTAATTTATATCAAACCTACTTGTGTTTTCGTCCGACCGGAGTTTGAGTACTAGGTTCATGGAAATAGTCCATGCTTATTTTTCGACTTAACAGGAATGTAGTACAATGCAGTTGGACTATGTTGAATCTACAATCAGTATTGTTTTTTTAAAGATGGGCTAGTGCAACACTATAATTTAGTGCCCTTTTAAATAGTACTATTTCAAAATGAGATTAACCTTTAACGTAGCTAATCGTTTTTGCTACAATATAATATGGTAATTTGTGTGCGTTAATTTAGAGCGCAGCTAAGTCACTTAGAATTATTTAAAAAGTGTATTTGAACTTATGTCCACACAAGTAATGGTAAATTCTTGAATAACTGGTTTCTAAAGAGTACTATAAATTCAATTGTGAATTCATTAATCAATAACAAGACGTAATAAATAAAAAAGAACCTATGAGAACTAGTAAAATAATTGTGTTGTTTCTAATTATGGCCGCATCAGGTCATATTCAAGCCCAAAAGTTAACAGAAATTGAAAAAGAAGTTATTGCGATCATTGATAAAAATAATGATTATGCCATAAGTCTACTTGAGAAAGTGGTCAATATTAACAGTGGATCTTTAAATGTAAAAGGCGTTAAAAAAGTAGGGGATGTTTTTGCTACTGAGTTTGAGTCTATCGGATTTAAATCGCGTTGGATTGATATGCCAGCAGAACTAAATAGAGCAGGACATTTATTTTGCGAATTAAATACGGGCCAAGTCGATGGGAAAAAATTATTATTAATAGGCCATTTAGATACCGTTTTTGAAGAAGATAGCCCTTTTCAGGAATATAAAAGAGATGGAGATAGGGTGTCTGGTCCTGGTGTTGATGACATGAAAGGGGGTGATCTCATTATTTATGCAGCACTAAAAGCACTACAGGAAGCGGGTGTTTTAAATAATACTCAAATTATTGTTGCCATTACTGGTGATGAGGAAAAAGCCGGATGTCCCATTAGTATAAGTAGAAAAGATTTGGTTGATGCGGCAAAGCGAAGTGATATTGCTTTAGGCTTTGAGGGAGCAACTGGTTTGAATTATGCTACTGTAGCGAGAAGAAGTTCGGGAGGATGGGTACTAAAAACCGAAGGAGTGCAAGCACATTCGTCCGGAATTTTTACGGAAAACGTTGGAGCTGGAGCTATATTTGAGATGTCTCGAATTTTGACTGCCTTTTACAATGAACTTCCAGAAGAATACCTCACCTTCAATCCTTCAACAGTTATTGGAGGAACCGCTGTAAATTTTGATGAAATGCAATCCAAAGGGTATGCGTCTGGTAAAGACAATATTGTTCCTAGAGAGACAATCGTCCATGGTGATATTAGATGCCTTAGTAAAGAACAAATAGAAGCGACGGTAAATAAGATGAAAGCAATAGTATCTTCTAATCATTTACCAAAAACGAATGCAACAATAAGCTTTAATTTGAAATACCCTCCAATGAAACCAACACCTGGCAACTATGAAGTTCTAAAAGTTTTAGATGAAGTTAGTAAGGCGATGGGGCAAGGTGCTGTTGAGGCATATGATCCTGGTAAAAGGGGGGCCGGAGATATTTCTTTTGTTGCTGAATATGTAGACGGTTTAGATGGACTAGGTACAATGGGCGGAGGATCTCACACACCAAAAGAATATATGGATCTAACCCATTTTAAAGATTTAACAAAAAGGGCTGCGCTTTTAATTTATAGACTGATCAATACTACGTCATAATCAGACTAAAAGGGTGACAAAACCTCATTAAAAGGGAGGCCCTATTTATCTAAGATAATTAGTGAATTGGTTTTAGTGAAGCAATAGGAATGTAGAGTTGTTTCTAGTTGTATTAATTTTAAAAAAAAGAGTAGTAGCTGATCAAATGTAAAAGTTTTGTAATGTAGTCAACTACCATGATAGGTTTTGAAAGCAGCAAATCCACATTTCAGACGGTTTTATTTTTTTAGTCATATTAGTAGAGAATGTAAAAGTAGAATTTAGAAAAAAATGAAATTTATATAACTTAAAATAATAACATACATACAATGGAACTTACCGTGAAAAAAACAATTCAGTTATTATTTTTATGCTGTGCTTTACAATCATTTTCTCAAAATACGGACTTAAAAGAGATTACTAGGCTTCAAAAATCAGCTAAAGAAGTTACTATTATTAGGGATAATTGGGGCATTGCACATGTTTATGGTAAAACTGATGCTGACGCTGTTTTTGGGATGCTATATGCCCAATGTGAAGACGATTTTAAACGTGTCGAAATGAATTATATTGAAAAACTGGGGCGCCTCTCGGAAATCAAAGGACCATCGGTTTTGTATAATGATCTAGAAATACGCCTTCTCATTGATGTGGGTGAAGCAAAAGCAGATTACAAAAAAGCAGCTCCTTGGTTGAAAAAACTATTAAGCAGCTATGCTGATGGGATCAACTTTTATTTATATCAACACCCTGAAGTAAAGCCTGCTTTATTAACTCATTTTGAGCCATGGTTTCCTTTGCTTTGGACAGACGGAAGCATCGGGGCCATAAGTACTGCAGATTTAACCACTGGCGAACTAAAATCTTTTTACTCCGGTAATGCAGATAAGGTTTCTTATATTGAGCGGGAAAAAGATATGCAAACGGGATCTAATGGGTTTGCTTTGGCTCCGGCCAAAACCGCTTCAGGAAATGCTATTCTTTACATAAATCCACATACGACTTTTTATTTCAGACCAGAAATACAAATAAGCAGTGAAGAAGGCTTGAATGCATATGGAGCCGTAACTTGGGGGCAATTTTTTATATATCAAGGATTTAATGAAAATTGTGGATGGATGCATACATCCACTAATGTAGATGTAGCAGATATGTATGCCGAAAAAATTGTTACTAAAAACGATAAACTATTCTATGAATACAATTCGAAATTGGTACCTGTTATCGAAAAAAGAATTACCGTTAAATACCTCCAAAAAGGAAAATTAATTCCGAAAGAATTCAAAACTTATTTTACTAATCACGGTCCGATAATGGCTGAAAGGGACGGGAGATGGGTTAGTCTAAAATCTAAGAACCGAAATATGGATGGTCTTGTTCAAAGCTGGGTAAGAACAAAATCTAAAGGGCTTGATGATTACAAAAAAGCAATGGACATAAAAGCTAACGCTTCAAACAACACCGTATTTGCGGATAACAAAGGAAACATTGCCTATTGGCATGGAAACTTTATTCCTATTAGAGATAAAAATCTAAATTGGTCGAAAGTGATTGACGGAACTACATCGGCAACAGAATGGAAAGGCTCGCACGAGGTCTCCGAAACGGTTCATTTGTACAATCCTTCGAATGGTTGGCTACAAAATTGCAATTCCACTCCCTATTCAGTTGCTGGTCCAGAAAGTCCAAAAGAGGAAAACTATTTACCCTACATGGCACCTGATGGAGAAAATTTTAGAGGAATAAATGCAGTTCGTTTATTAAGAAAAGGCGAAAAATATACCTTAGACAAAGTAATTGCTGATGGATATGACATGAAACTCTCCATTTTTGAGGTGTTAATTCCTGCCCTGATTTCCAGTTTTGAAAAAAACATAAAAAAAGGTGATTCCCTTTATGCAGATTTGGCAGGACCAATAGCAGTTTTAAAAAATTGGGATTATTATGCAAATGCGAATTCGGTAGCTACAACTCTGGCTAACGAATGGGCTTTTAAGTTAGATCCTATAATTAGGAAAACGTACAGCGACCAAGGGGAATTAGATCAGGTTGAAAATACTCGAAATTTTGCACAAAATGCTTCTCCAGACCAACTCCTTCCGCAATTACAAATGGTGGTTCAGGAATTAAAAAGTAAATTTGGAATGTGGCAAATTCCTTGGGGCGAAATCAATCGTTTTCAAAGATTGTCAGGAGATATTAATCTTGATTATGATGATGCCATTGCTAGTTTGCCTATAGGTGCCGCTTCTTCTCTTTGGGGCTGCCTACCAGCTTATAAAAGTGTTTATCAAGAAAACACAAAGAAAAGGTATGGTTACAGCGGAAATAGTTTTGTATGTGCGGTAGAATTTGGCGATAGGATCAAAGCCAAGTCTTTATTGGCCGGTGGAAATAGCGGAGATCCTAAATCAAAACACTTTCTTGATCAGGCAGAAATGTATCAAAAAGGGGAATTTAAGGACGTGCTTTTCTACAAAGAAGATGTAGAAAAACATAGCGAACGAACATATCATCCTGGCGAATAAATTCTGACCGAAGTTAAATGAAAATAATTATCGAAAAAAGCACAGAGGTATAATATTCCTGATCAAACTAGAATACTTTGGACTAAACCTAATAAAGCTTCTGGTCCTAAATAAACGATGTAAATTATACGTCAATAATTGTTGGTTTTTTTGGGATAATGATATCACTTGCAATAATATTTTTTAGAAGTGTTTTTTCTTTAAATTTCTTACTAACATTAAATAAGATGTTTAATAGGTGAAATTGATCTTGGACTATTAATGAAGTTTAATGTTTGTGTAATTTAGAGAAGCAGAAATCGCTGAATTTTTAAGAATATCTATTTAATATTTTTGCATTTATATGAAGGGAGAAAGAGAGATATGATAACTCATACTATATTTGGTAAAGTTAAAAATTTGATAAGATTAAATAAAGTTATTAGCCAATAATCAAAGGTGCAACCTGTTCCATTTTTAGGCTTGTGTACTCGTAGGTACCCTATCGACACAAGCTCATTTTGGAGCTTGTTGAGTTCTTTTCTAATGTTTTGTAGCATTCTAATGCTTTGGCGATAACTCTTTCCTGTAATACGTTGTATGTCTTTAGGGTAGATACACAATTTCGTGGTTGCTGCTTTCATACTCTATCTATAGCTTTGATTGGGCTTTGGCTTACTTTAAAATTCTATTATCCAAACTTCTAAGTAAAATTAAACAAAAAAGTGCTTGTTTACTTCGGCTGGAATAAACTGCTGTATCTTTCCTCTAATAGTAGTTTGTATTTTTCTTTGAATGCTTTAGACAGGAATGAATTGTCGATCCACTGCATGGCAATTGGTTTGTTTTTTTGGAATCGTTTTACTATTCCTTTTAGCTGTTTTTCGTTAAGACCAAGGTTTGTTCCTAGTGTTTGGAAATGCTCCCATTTTAGTTTTTTCTTTTTTTCATCGAGAGTTAAGGCTAGTTCTTCGGTGTCTTCCGGGTTTACTATGGCCACGTTCAACAGATCATAGGCTGGAGCCAATGTCCAACTATCCCCTGTATTGATCATCGAGAAGTTCTTCAGGTGCATGTCGTTGTTTCCGGTCAGATAGCTAAAAATACCCAGTTCCAAAAAGTATAGTTTATCCAGTAAGGTGTTGTCTGAGAATTCGTTGATTGCTTTGCCTATTTTTTCCATCGAGCTTTTGTATTTGTCAAAAGCTTCCGTGATTTGGAACATGTCAAGCATGTGGATTTTTTCTCCGGTAGCTGTCCTATCAGTGCGTTTGGTAATATAGGAAAGCTCGCCAGATTGTAGTCGGATCAAGCTTGATTTTACAGTGTTAATACCAAAAGCTTCTGCAATGCGCATCGTTACATGTTCATTTGCGGGCATTTCAAGGAATTGGTCAGATGGCGGTTTGAAAATATAATTCCCGCCCAAAGCACCTACGACGGTAAGACGTCCTTTATTCCCGTCCTGAATCGTGTCATTTACTATTGATAGTGATAATTTGGGTTGTACCCCAGGTACTGCTACGCTGCGCTCCACGACATTTAGCGCTAAGGCGGTCATTTGTTGTAGGGTATGTTCAAATGCAGGTTGGTGTTTTGTTCCAAAAAACGCTAAGCTGCACTGCTCATGAAAATCACCTACAATTGTATCATCCAATATTTGATAACAGTATATGCATTTCTTACTCATTTTCATTTGGTATTGGTTGAACACTGACGGCACCGATACAATTTTGGCAGCAGGCCAAGAGTAATCCCATACGGTCATTGGGATTGATTTTCCAGTTTTTGGATGCGATATCCAGGAGCCAGCCTTCAGGAATTAGTCCTTCAAAAAAGGGGAATAATCGTTTGTCGGTATATATTTTAGGACTTACTGGCATCGTAAACGTAATGAACTGCTTGGGATGTTTCTTTATGTATTGTTTTTCATACTGAAAGATATAGTCTCCTTCATCTGTTTCGGTGAGTATTCCCGCTAAGACGTCTTTATAATGTATTTCTGCCTTTCTCATTATTCTTTCTTTTCATTTTTGCCTGCCTGTCCGGTAGACAGAGATAATTCTCTGGCGTTCACTGGTGCGAGGGTATGGCCGAACATTCGGAGCACTTGATTTACCTTCTCGAGATTTAAATTTTCTTTTCCTTGTTCTATTTTTCGAATAACGGTAAGTGCCACACCAGCTCGTTCCGCAAATGCTTCTTGGGTGAGGTTTACTTCATTTCTTTTTTCTTTTACAAAGTCGGCTAGTGTCATCATGATTATATGCATTTACATCGAATTAGAACAAATATATGAAATTATATGTAAAAGCATATAATTTACTTGCTAAAACACAATCTATATGTAATTGCATATAGAAATTTATAACTCGTAACGAACTCACAAGTATCATTTATGTCGAATTATGTCATCTGTGTCTGATTCTGCCATCTAGTCGCCGAGGTCTTTTTAATGTGATTTAATTGGCTAAAATTTGTATTCAAATCAATTGATAAGTGTTGCAACCGGTTGAAAATTGAAACGATTTTAAAATCAATTATAAACTTAAATTTTAGGAATTATGGCAAGACAGAAAGGCATAATTAAGTTGAAAGGTACTATTGGAGATATTACTTTTTACAAAACGCAGGATGGGCATTTGGCTAGAGAGAAAGGAGGTATTAATGCGAGCAGAATCAAAAATGATCCTGCATTTCAAAGAACGCGCGAGAACGGCAGTGAATTTGGAAGAGCGGGAAAGGCTGGAAAAGTGTTAAGAACGGCTTTGAGAGGGTTGCTTTTAAATTCTGCTGATGGTCGAATAGTAAGTCGGTTAACGCAAGCCATGGTAAAAGTGATCCAAGCCGATACGGTAAGCGTGCGGGGATTACGAAATATAATTGATGGTGAAGCGGAATTGCTTATTGGTTTTGAGTTCAACATCAGAGGGAAATTAGGGACCAGTATGTTTGCACCTTATAATGGGGCTATCGACCGAGCATCTGGAGATATTTAAAAAACATAAATTATTCTTCTTTTACACATAAACTTTTGCACATTTATCTCGACTTTAAAGGAATGTCCGAATTAATTTCTGGTATAATGGGAGAAAACTCATTTGAAATACTTTTGGAGCAAGATTTAGTGTTATTTATTCATAATGTCTGTCCGCTGTCCGCAAAAAAAGTTTCCATATTATCAACAAATGAGCTTTATTAAATATAATTTTGTTCGAGCAAGAATAATATTTGGAAATAATGATTTGACTCCACGATTTTATTAAAAATAACGAATCGGATTTGGTTGGAATAAATTAATTTATCGTGGTAACAATTTCGCTTTTTAATAATGTAATTATGGAAGACAATCCTAAATGCTTCAATTTTTTAGAAAAACTAAAAGACATACAGCCTGAATTACTCGATGTTGTAAAGATGTTTGATACAGATTAGAATAATTCATTAGATTTAAACTTAACTCCTGTTTTTTTAAATTCCGAAAATAATTTGGAAAACTGCTCAATAAATAACAAATTAAAAAGTAAAAATAATTACTGTTAGTGACAGCTAAAGTATCTCTGGGCTTGTAAAGCCAACAATGAACCGGCGGTTGAATCTTCCGAGGTATAAAAGTTGAAACTGAAAGTAAATCTACTCATCCAAGTTGACGCCAACTTCACCCTTATTCACTTATGTGTTCATAGCGCCAACTCTTCTTTATTTGAGCTACCGCCACTATCAGCGAAGAACACCATATTTTTTTCGCTATTTGAGAGTGTCTTTATTACTTTATTTGTAAGCATCGTTACAAAATTAAATGTGAGTTGCCAATTGTTTCTTTAAAATTGGCTTCTACATTGGCTTTTTCGGCAAATTCATACCAATTTGTAACGGTTGCACTAATCTGCTGTATAATAACATTTGCCTTTTTAATATTCATAGTCTTGGCAATACCTAAAAGATCATTTTTTGTAATGTCTTTTCTTTTTCCATTGATACTAAGATTGTGTTGGCTCACCCAATCGCTTTCAGGACGGTAGGCAAAGCAAATATCGTAGGCTGGTGCCAATTCCCATTCTCCTTCTTTTTTTAAGCGAAAAGCGAAGTTTTTGGTATGGTCATCACAATTTCTAGCGATTACATTAAATACCATTCTTCTAAAAAGTTGTTCAGCTTGAGGGTAGGGAAGTCTTAACAAACGCATGGTTTGAAAGAGCTGTTCGTAGCTAAAACTTGTGATTTGACTAAAATCATAATGCTGCACGGCGCACAAGGTTTGTATGTGGTGTTTTTGTTCTCCACCTTCACGGTCAAAGCGCTTGGTCATGAAATGTGCTCTGCCATTCTCCTCCATTAATCGACTTTCCATCATGTCAATATCACAGGCTTTTGCCATGAGATAGTAGGCCATTTCGATTCTGCCATAGCCGGTGCTTTCGCCAAATTGTACATCACTTACTGTATCTAATTTGATTAACCAGTGTTCAAATCCTTTTGGAGCGATTGTTTGTCCAGATTTTACCTGCCCTGTTTTTTCATTGTAGGCGATAATAGCCTTTGGACGAGCACCACCTGCTGAGGTTCCGATCTTAAGAATATCTAACATAGCTTTTTGTTCGTCCTCGCTTAAGTTAGTTTCAAAACCGGCTCTTTTGGAAAGCATTTTTTGAGAAAGGCTAATCAAATTATCTATTTCAATATCAAAAGCTTTTTTATTTATTTTAAGTTGTGAAGGTTCAAACTCCAAAGCTCCCATGCCACGTGTTCCAATGAAACATAGGAGTTCGACGGGGTTCATGCTGTTTTCAGAACGACCGTTTTGTGCTAACCAACTGTTGATTAATTGGTTTCCGTAGTCATCGGGCAGTACATCCGCTAATAAACCAGGCAAGCCTTTAAATGTTTTTACATCCCGTAATTCTGGAAAGGAAAAAATACGCTTGTTACTATTGATTAGTGGCATTTTTAGTGGTGCTAAATCCGATTTAGTACTTATAAACTTTGGGTCGTATTCAAAACTAGCTACACCAGTTTGGTTATTCCATGCTACGGCACCGACTGTTTCTCCCCATATTTTTACAAAAGCTGTTGTTATCATTACCAGTCGGATTGTTTTGTGTTATCAGTACCACTATTTCTAGCACGTTTTCTTTTTTGTTGGTCTTGTTTTGCGAGTTCTATAGGGCTGATTTCCTGTTTAATGGAAAATCCTTCGAACAGGTACAAAACATCTAAAGCTCTCATAATTTGAATTAGTGAAATCATCGTAATAGCTTCACCGTTTTCAATTTGGCCTAACGTCCATCGGTTGATTCCTGCCTCATTAGACAATTGTGCTTGCGTTTTATTAATCTTTAATCGGTGCTGTTTAATGAATTCTCCAATGGTATTCACGATCGCGCTGTCGCTCATTCCTACCCAATTAGTGTTGGTGTTTACCATTTTTAATGATTTAAATTACGCTCAGTGTTGGTACTTACCAGCAAATATAATAAAAAATAATGATTGAAGTTCAATTAAGAAGTGTTTTTATTTGTTGATAAATACCAGCTTAATTATTTAAAATAGCAATTAGTGTTGGTTTTTACAATCTTTTGCGTTATTTTATAGTAGTAAAAAAATAAGGTCTATTATTTTGACTTCATTACTATCTTCATCATAACGGCTAGATTATGTCAATTGGGGATAATTGCTTATTAAAGCCATTAAAACTCTATAGTGGATATACTAATTTAGCATGGAGACTGAGTTTAGAGAAAAACTTACTTTTAACATATGATAACAGTGAGAAAAATTTATGATACTGCTTTTAAGACCAAAGCAGTTGAATTGAGTAATGAAAGATCAAACATTACTGAATTAGTCAGAGAACTAGGCATTGGAGTTGATATGATATACAAATAGCGCAAAGAGTATAAAAAATTTCGTTCAGATAGTTTTCCTAGAAATGGGATTCTCAAACAAACATAAGATCAAAAAATCGTAAGCGATTTAGAAGCAAAACTCAAAGATGCAGAACTCGAACGCGACATATTAAACAAAGTAATAGGTGTTTTTTCCAAGAGCGGTTGATGATATCTGATTTCATAAAAGACAATGAAAAAATATTTCCGATTGAAGAAATGTGTCAGGTTTTAGTGGTACGTTCCAGTGCGTTTTTTAGATGGAAAAAGAAAATTATTTCAAATAGAATTGATAGAATGAACCATATAAAAAGAAAAAATAACTTCAATCTATTTTGAATCCAAACAATGGTATGATAGCCCCAAAAAAACCATTGAATTGCAAAGTTTAGGTTATTCAATTTCAAGAATAACAATAGCAAAATACATGAAACAAATGGGTTTAAGAAGTAAATTGAGTAAGAAATTTAAAGTAACTACTGATTAAAAACATAATTATTTGACAGTTGAAACTGTTTTAAACAGAGAATTTAAACCAACATTACCGTCAAAAGTATGGTTCTCAGACATTAAACATATCCATATAAAAGAAGGATTTTTATACCTAAGTACTGACTATTGTAAAATACCGTATTTTTAAATCAAATAAAATATTTTAATGAGTTGATTTTTAGTTGTTATCCGTTAGATTTGTTTTTTTGACTTTACGACTTTAAAACTTTCGATTTACTTAACAACAGTTATAGATTTATAAGATAGAAAAATAATTGGCTGGAGTTGAAGTAGTACCATGAGTACTCAAGACACTATATTAACGGCTTGGCGACTGGCAACTCATAACAGAGCTGTGCATGCAGGATTAATATTTTATTCCGATAGAGGGACTCAGTACGCTAATAATAAATTTGTAAATGTTCTAAATTCGTGTAAAAAATTACTCAAAGTATGTCCAGAAAAGGCTAACGCTGTAGCAGAAAGTTTCTTTAAATTATTGAAAACCGAATTGATTTATGGTCCCAAGCTCATTACTAAATATAAATAACAAATGAAATTAGAAATCTTTCAGTATATTGAAATTTGGTGTAATAAAAAAAGAAGGCACTTAGCCTTAAACTATAAAAATATTGACGAATTTAGCAATCAATTTAATTACAAAAATGTCACTTAACTTAATCTCCGTTTTTTATTTGCATATCCAATTTTGAATTTGAACCAAAAGCAACTGTAAGTTTTGAAGCAGTCAAATCTTTTTCTAGAAACTTCCTGTCTTTTTCAAACTGCTCTAGTTGTTTCAAGAGAATCCCACAGTATCTTGATTAATATCGTCTATTTCCCTAGTTAGGTGTATAGTTTCATTCTCCAATGTTGCTTTACGAGCTCTCGGTCCTGCTGCTTTAACCCCTTTATCAACGAGAGATTGAGATTCTGTTTTAAATGTTTCAAACTTAGCATTGATTTTTTGAATAAGATCTTTCATGATAGGTTTTTATTAAGTTACGACCTAAAAATAGTAATTTAGTCTTTAGCTCTACTAAATACGCAATAGAATTGGAGCAGTTTATTCTTTATTTTACTACTTTCGCTTCTTCTTTTTTAAGTTCTTCAATAAAATAGGGGGTAGGCATTCCCGTTCTGGTTTTAAATGCAGTCGCAAATCGTTGGGTGGAACTAAACCCACTTTCCTCTGCCAATGCTGTATTTGTATATTGCTGCAGCTGTTTACTATTTTTAAGTGCCTCGACCATAAAATCTATTTTAAGATCATTTATATAGGGTATGAAATTTTTCTTTCGGTAATGGTAGATAACAAGAGAAAGGTATTTTGTATTGGAATTAAAAGTAGTTGCTAACTTTGCTAAGGTGATGTCTTTCTCTAGGAATTTCTTTGCCTTTTCCCATTTAGCAAGTTGGGTTACTAATTCGCTAACTGCCAAGGAATTCATGTCTTCGATACCAGCGTGTAACGTTTTACTGTATTCTTTTTTCCCCTGTGGATCTTTACTCATCACTGCGTCGTATTTTTTTTTGTACATACTTTTAATTTTAAAGTTGCGATAACTTACGAAAAGTAGAGCTAAGAATATGAAAGTGCCAAGGACTATAAAAATTATTTTTTTAGTATTGCTGCCCATCGGCCATTTGCTTTAGTTTTTGGTTTTCAGACAAAATTGTTTTATTGTCATATTCCTTATTAATTTTAGAGACAAGATAATTATTGGTTTCACGTAACGCGACTTCTGCTTTAAGAAGTTGGTCTATATAGTACAGGTGTAGTTTATCCTCTTTTTTTGTTTTATAGTAGTTGATTAATAATACATAGGTCTCCAACAAATCCTTACGTATAAATTGAGTGCTATTAAAAATCTGGTCCACTTTATTAAAATAGGGGATAGCCTTAGGTTCTTTCTTAAGTTCCCAATAACTTTTGCCAATGTAAAAGTTTCCAACAGACTCATTAGCAAAATCGTTGTTACTTTGTATTTCAAGCATAGTACTCTTTAGATTATCAATAGCCTGTTGATAATTTTTTATAAAGTATTGGTTGACACCTTCAGAATGCCTGAAATAGACTCCCATTTGAGGAAGAGCACGTTTGGCGCTTTCTTTGATTCCTTTGTCGTTAGTTTGCGAACACTTGCCGTAATTTCCTATCTTATTATAAGAAAGTCCTAAAGAATGAAGTGAATTGAGATAAGGTCTGTCGTCATTCTTTTTGTAATATTTTACACATTCCCTCAGTAAAACGATGGCTTCGTCATAAAACCCCATACTGCTTTTTAATTGTGCAATGTTGTATTTCACTTTATGAATAAGATAGTGGTCGTCAGTTTTGCTTATATACTCGTTAGCAATCAGATAATCATCTAGCGCTTCTTTGTGTTTTTTGTCCGCAAAAGAAACAATTCCTTTGGATAAAAACGCACTACCTATAGTTGCATTGTCTTTGGTCTTTTTTGCGGCATAAACCATGCTGTCAGCGTAAACAGAACGCAATGATGCTGGGGACTGGTGCATTATGTTTTGATAGCCGTTTTTTAGTTCCTCCCAGTTGCGTTCCCTTTTCGCTTTTTGGATGTAAGTAAACAGGTATACGGCAGCTCTAGCGCTGTCATTGTTAAAATGATCAATTCTATTTTCCAAATAACGGAAATCTCTATTTTGGATGGAATCTGGAATTATAAAAGAGGTATTCTGAGATTGCACCCACATGGGACCAATTAACACTAAAATAAAAAATTTCTTCATAAGTGCATCAATTAAGTTCAGGGACAGCTGCGAAATATTCTTTTTTTGTTTTAAGATGTAAGTACTGGAATATTCTCAATAAAGCATATTTCAAAAATACTATAATCTCCTGAAAAATAGAGTTTTATTATGAGAAAAGTAGTGTGGATTTCGTGAAAATCCATACTTGAATTCGTGAATATCCACTACTAAAGTGTTGTAAGGCATTTTTTGAGCACATAGATTTGTAACGAATTCAAAAGCAAAAAGTTTAGCATCGTGCTAAATAAAGGTTCTGCTTACCCGGGTAAATGAACGGAGAAATTATTCTCAGTCACATTTTATAACTAGTAATTATGAAAAATTTATTTTTAGGTTTGTTTGTTATTTTGGTAATGATTTCCTGCTCGTCGGAAGAATATGGAATAACAGCCGTAGATGGTAATGATGTTTCTACTCAAGCTAGCACAGTGAAACAATTGGGCCCCGCCAATGATGCTAATCCTTATGATGAAGTTGGAAAAAGATATGGTAAATGGCTTACAGACTACTATCAGATTCATCGAAATTCTAAAACTATTCATGATTTGACTGCTCAGGTAAATTATGTGGGAGCAAAGTTGAAGGTAAACGATGTCTTTGGTAAAAGTAACATTTTGATAACGGAAGACGGTATTACTTTCAGCGTGAGCAATCTAGAAAATACGGCTACTTCAACACTTGCAACGGCCACATTAAGCGAGTCGGCAAAAAGTAGTTTATTGAGTTTTTTTGTCTCTCTCATTCAAAATAAAGAAGTAGAGTACAGCTTATTGTATGATTTCATTGTCGCATATGAAGCGGATATATTAGACTCTACCAATCTAACAGTCCAAGAACTGGAAACGATTTTAGGGATTACCTCAGTAACCAGATACGCACTTGATGCCGAAGGAGGCCATAAGGATCGAGATTGGGAAATTTCTGTGGGAAACAAGAAAGTACCGTCAAAATTTGGTCCTTTTCAGGCTTCCCTAATTTCAGTAATCGTTCATCTGCGTTTTTACCTATAACAGAAGAATCTTTTTATAACAAAAAATGATCTTTATACTGATGAAACTACGCATTTACTTTTTTTTATTGTTGGTCATTTTTAACCTCACTAGTCTCTATTTCATTATAGATTTATTAAGCTACGATGAAATAGTCGGCTATTGGATTAATGGTCGCATGAAAAATGTGAGTACTCAATCCATGGGTTATTTGATGTTTGCTACAACACTGTCTAATCTGTATTTTTTTTTCTTGATTGTTATCGAAAAATCAGATAATAACCATTAGTAGGACTTTAGTTTACTATAAATCTTGATTTTTTTAAATGAGTGAGCTTATGTTAACGACTTTACTACATATCGATTTAAATGAGCTTCCTGTTAAAGGCTTAGACGTTCAAATTCTAAAAGATTGTATTCTTACGAAAGAGAAGCATGAAGCTTTCTTTATAAACAATACTGCTGTACTGCTTATAAAATCAGGAAGTCTAAGGCTTTCGTTTCGTGACGTTTTTTTTGAGTTATTCGAAAATGATTTAGTAGTGCTTTCGAAAGGAGCTTCTTTAGCCATTTTAGGTACGGATCCTCAGTTACAACTTTTCTATCTTTCATTTAGCACTAGCTTTGCCATAGAAAATTGTACTAAACAAGCCCTCCTTGATGCTTTTTATTTTCTTAGTGGTAAAAGTGTTAGAAAGGTTAGTTTAGATCTTAAAAGTACTTTAGTAGTATCCCTAATCTACAAGTTAATATATCAAGTGAACAAAGATTCCGCAATTCGGCAAGCGGCTACAGAGCTACAGCGTATTAGTTTTAATCTCTTTTTATATGAACTCCGTTGTATTTATGGGCATTTTGTGAGTGATTACCACTTGAGTTTTACAAGAAATGAAAATTTGACCATTCAATTTTTAAATATTCTTGCCATTCATTTTAAAGAGCAGCATAGCGTACAGTTTTACGCAGGTGTTTTATATGTTACGGCCGGACATCTGAACAAGGTGGTCAAGCAGACTACAGGCAAACCAGTAAAGAAAATTCTTGAAGAAACCCTTATCATGGAAGCAAAAAATAGGCTTGATGACGACCAAATTACTATAAATCGTTTATCAGAGGAGTTGGGTTTTAACAGTCCTTCTTCTTTCAGTACCTTTTTTAAAAAGCATGTTGGAATAGCACCGTCAGTATACCGTAGTAGTTTAAGCAAGTAGATTTACCGCTCCCTTAATTAATTGTTTTTCACAACCAATAAAACAATTCTATGATACAAACAAAATACCCCTTAGAATGGTTCGATTGTTTAATAGTGCAGGAACTTAACCCCAGGAGTGGCGTACTACAATCCATATCACTTGCTGAAAGCAAGGAACTGGTTACTCATATTGTAAAGGAATCTCGTAGGATTCAAATACAAATTAAGCAAGAAGTTTTTTCTGTTCGAAAAAAGAGACAGTTTCGGCTTTTGGTTCGAAAATACCACTCTAGTTTTATTTATCTTTTAGATTGTAGTATAGAAAACCAACAACATGAGCATTTTAAAGAACCCCATCTTCATCATATTGGAGTAACCATTACATCCGTTTTAGAAGATTTAATATCTTTTGTCGAAAATCGTTTTTACAAGTACCTTAGTTTGGATGTGCGTGTTCCGATCACCTATCAAATAGTTTCCAAAAGAGAAATGCTGTCGAAGCTGGATGTTATTAAAAAAAACATTTTGACGTCGATAGATACAGAAGAATCTTTACAACTTGTTATAGCAAAACTATATCAAAAAGTGACATCTGAACACTGCAATAAGAGCACCTATAGGGAAATAGTCTATAGAAAGGAGTTATTGAATGCCTTAGCTAATGATACGCGAGAAGTTGTAAAAAGCAATACATATTCTACAGCAGATGAAATACTCATATGTTTTAATTTTAATTGTCAGGAATACAGTACTTATCTTAAGAATAGGATTCTACTCCAACTCGATCATTATGATAAAGTTGGCGATAGATTGGCCGCTATCTTACTTATTTACAAAGAATTTGGGCAGCTCTATTGTAAGCCCAAAAGAATGTTTGACCCCCAGGAACCTCATTTGAAAGAGGTTTTACAAACTTGGTTTCAACATGAAATTCGCTACCTGGAACAGCAAATAAAAACCAAAGAAGTAGCTGTTGTAGTTACAACTTCTCAAAGTGACATAACAGTAATCGATTCCAATCTTAAAATGGAATGTGATTTATCGTGCGATCAAATTGCTCTTATTTTGAGAGCTGCAGATGAATCTCGTGTCGTAAAAGCCCGTTCTATGAGTCAGGTATTTAAAAGTATTGTTCCTTATTTGTCTACCCCGTTTAAAAAAGAGCTTTCCTATCAATCAGTAAGGAGCAAGTCTTACAATGCTGAAGACCGTGATAAGGCAGTTGCTATTAAGACACTGGAGAAGATGATTACCAAAATAAACGGCTACTAATTATTAATATATAAAATAGATTATATAGCTCTTTTAATCAGGGGTACTAAAGGGTACGACTTAAAGTTGTACTTGTGAGTAAAGTTAACTAATTGTTCTTTTGACTTATGAAACCAAACATCAATTGTTTTTGTGTTTGAGGTAAAAAAAAGGAAGTTGAACATTTAATTAAGAAACTATGTTTACAAACATTTCATGGAGCAATTACATCTTTGTGATTGTACTGCTATTAGCCAGTTGGTATCTATTTATTGGATTTAGATATTATTTATTTGACATCACAGAAATTGTGACAGGAAAGCGGAAACTTCGGAATCACAGAATTAAGGATTTAGAAATTCATTATGATGTAGTTCATCCGCAAACTTTTACTGGTAGTTCTAAAAAAACATCATTTGGAGAAACAGAAGAAACTATTCTTGATATAGATGCTTTCGCCGAAAAGCTAAAAAATCTAGTAAAAGATGCAAGTCAAAGAGAAGTTATCAAATCAGAATTTATTGGACATCTCAGTTTGCTATTTACCGAATACTCCAGTATTAAAAACTCTCCTTTTAGATCCTCAGTCAGTGAACTGATTATTTCAGAATGTGAAAAACTAGATACTATAAGTTTAAGCCATGTAGAGGTGGAGGACTTGTGGAATGAATAAGAACAATGTTACAATGTGGAGGAATTGCCCCTGTCCATTTCAGTGCGGTATGGCTTAATGTGACAAGAATGAGAAATTGAGACAGCGGCATGCTCTACATTATTTTAAACGAATGGAACTTTAAAACAAGGAATTATGAAGAAGTACGACTGGAACATTGAAAGAATGAGCCGACAAAAGAAGATGATCGGCGTTAGCATAGTGGTATTACTGGTATTTAGTTATCAAGGATATGGACAGGATGGTCTCGCAGGAATTAATGAAGCCAATCAAAAAGTGAGAAGTTATTTTGATGCAGGTACGCAATTGATGTACGCTGTTGGTGCTTTACTAGGATTGATAGGAGCTGTTAAGGTCTATCAGAAATGGAATGCGGGCGATCCTGATACAGGAAAAGTAGCAGCAGCCTGGTTTGGTAGCTGTGTATTTCTTGTTGTTGTCACCACCGTAATCAAATCCTTTTTTGGGGTTTAAAGCTTGGTAAATATGGGAAATAGCGTCTATCATATAAATAAAGGAATTAATAAGAGTATCGAATTTAAAGGGTTAAAAGCGCAGTACATCTGGTATTTTGGAGGAGGAATAGTAGTGTTAATGATTCTTTTTTCGATGATGTATTTTATCGGTTTACCCTCTTTTATCTCGTTGGGAATTATTGGCATAGCAGGAACGGTGATGGCTGTAAAGATTTATAAAATGAGTCACAAATACGGAGAGCACGGAATGATGAAAGAGCTAGCGAAAAGACAATTACCTACAGTAGTTAAGACTCAAAGTAGAAGGATTTACAAAATGCGAATGCTGCAGTGAAAGGAATGAAGAATCAGTTAAATTTAAATGAAGATGGAAAAGAGGATGGAAGCTGTTTTACCGATAATGGATATAGAACACGACTGTATTCTATCAAAGCAAGGAGATGTTACCGTGGTGTTTAAAGTAGCCCTACCAGAGATATTTACATTATCAGATCAAGAATACGAGGCATTTCACCAAGCTTGGGTGAAAGCTATAAAGCTATTGCCAAAGTTTAGCGTTTTCCATAAGCAAGACTGGTTTATTGATAGCAAGCATCAACCACATTTTGCCAACGACGACCATAGTTTTCTCAGTCGTTGTAGTGAGCGATTCTTTAATGAGCGTCCATTTCTAGATCATTCTTGCTACATTTTTTTGACTAAAAAGCCAGTGGGAAGAAAAAGCTCTAGCTCGCTATTTTCTAATTTAATTAGGTCTTCAATTGTCCCTGAGGAAACCTTAAAAGAACAAGTACGTCAAGATTTTGTCGATAGCACTGGACAATTCAGACGAATATTGGAAGACAGCGGATTTGTAAAGTTACAGCGTCTTAGCGATGATGAGCTACGAAGTCACAGCAGAAAGATTGGTATTATAGAACGCTATTGTTCCTTGTCTGAGAAACCGGAATCCTTTGTATTCAATGACATCGCTTTCAAGGATAGTTTACAGGTGGGAGAGAAACATTGCCAGATTTATACTCTAGGAGATGCAGCCGATTTGCCTGCGTTATGTGGTTCTAGAATTAACTATGATAGGTATTCAACCGATAGGACCAAATTTAGCATTGGTTTTGCTTCTACTCTAGGTCAGTTACTTTCGTGTAATCACATTTATAATCAGTACATTTTTATAGAAGATTTCCAAAAAACCTTGAAGAAGTTGGAAAGTAAAAGACTGCGACTACAATCTCTATCAGCATACAGCAGGGAAAATCTAATTGCTCGCGATGCTACAAATGATTTTCTTAATGAAGCCATTAGTCAGCAACGGCTCCCTGTCAAAGCGCATTTTAATGTCTTGGTTTGGACAGATCGAAAAGAAGAATTGAAAGACATTAAAAACAAGGTTTCTTCTGCGTTAGTACAAATGGATGCAGCAGCAAAACAAGAAACAGTGGGAGCAGCCCAGATTTATTGGGCAGGGATTCCTGGAAACGCCGCTGATTTTCCGATGAATGATAGCTTTGATACGTTTGTGGAGCAAGCAAGCTGCTTTCTAAATATGGAAACTGGCTATCGTTCGTCACTAAGTCCCATTGGGATCAGACTAGGAGATCGTTTGACTGGAAAGCCAGTACATGTAGATATCAGCGATGAACCAATAAAGATGGGGATATGCACCAATCGAAATAAGTTTATACTAGGGCCTTCTGGAAGCGGAAAATCTTTCTTCACCAATCATATGGTTAGAAGCTATTACGAACAAGGAACCCATGTTGTACTTGTCGATGTAGGTCATAGTTACAAAGGGTTGTGTGATATGGTCAATGGATACTATTTCACCTATGATGAAAAGAATCCAATCAAGTTCAACCCCTTTTACATCAGTGAAGGCGATACTTTAGATACAGAGAAAAAAGAAAGTATAAAGACCTTGCTCTTGGCACTTTGGAAAAAAGACGATGAGACTTTTAATCGGATTGAATATGTAGCCTTATCGAATGCTTTACAATTGTATTATGAGAAACTAGCTATAAATCCGCAACTGTTTCCCAGCTTTAATACATTTTATGATTTTCTAAAAGAGGATTTTGTAAAAATATTGGAAGGGGATAAGGTAAAAGAAAAGGATTTTGATGTAAATAACTTTCTCTACGTACTGCGTCCGTATTATCAAGGAGGAGAATTTGACTACTTGCTCAATGCTACTCAAAATTTAGACTTGTTGCAAGAGCGATTTATAGTATTCGAATTAGACAATATTAAGGATCATCCGATACTTTTTCCAGTGGTTACTATTATTATAATGGAGCTGTTTATCAGTAAAATGCGGAAGCTAAAAGGGGTTCGTAAAATGATACTAATAGAAGAAGCGTGGAAAGCTATTGCTAAGGAGGGTATGGCAGAATACATTAAGTATTTATTTAAGACCGTTCGAAAGTTTTTTGGAGAGGCAATCGTAGTTACTCAAGAAGTGGAAGATATCATTTCGTCACCTGTAGTGAAGCAAGCTATCATCAATAATAGTGACTGTAAGATATTACTAGACCAGAGTAAGTATCAAAATAAATTTGAGCAGATTCAAGAACTATTGGGGCTCACAGAAAAAGAAAAAGCATTGGTATTATCTGTAAATAAATCCAATGATCCAGACAAGAAATACAAGGAAGTATTTATCTCACTGGGAGGAATGCTATCTAAAGTTTACCGAACAGAAGTTTCGCTAGAAGAGTATCTCGCTTATACCACCGAGGAAACGGAAAAACTAAAAGTCCAAGCCTATTCGAAAATGTTTGGAGGCGATATTCAAAAAGGAATCGCTGCATTAGCAGCTGACTTACGGGGGGAAGCAAAAGGATGAAAAAGAGACTATAACGCTCTAATAGAGGAGAAAACAAACCTAAATTAAATGCATTATGAAAACAAAGAGAAAAATAAGCTTGTGTTTGCTTTGTCTACTGCTGGTCAGTAGTCCAGCAAGGCCTGCAGCAGTCGTTGCTTTGCCTATAGTTGGAGTGATAACTGCCGCAATTAAAAAAGTGATTTTGGCGATAGACTTGCGAATACAGCGGTTGCAAAATAAAACTATCTGGCTTCAAAATGCACACAAGAAACTGGAGAATACGCTTTCCAAACTAAAACTAGGAGAGATTTCTCAATGGACACAGAAGCAAAAGGACTTGTATAAGAATTACTACGAGGAGCTGATGAAAGTCAAATCAATAATTAGTTATTACCAGCGCATTAGGGATATTACGCAGAAACAAGTACGGCTAGTGGATGAATATGACAGAGCTTGGAATCTCATTAAACAAGACCCACATTTTAATGTGGCAGAACTGGAGTATATGCATAAAGTGTATTCGGGTATATTAAACGAGAGCCTAAAAAACATAGACCAGATTTTTCTAATTCTGGATTCTTTTACGATCCAAATGAGTGACGCCAAAAGATTGGAAATCATCAATACCGCCGCTGATCAAATTGATGCTAACTATGATGACCTTAGACTGTTCAATAGTCAAAATAGGCAACTCAGCTTACAAAGAGCAAAAACGAAGCATGATGCAGAGAAGATTAAGAAGCTTTACGGAATTCCTCACTAAAATAATAAGGCGATGAAAAAATTATTTTTATATCTATTATTTATAGGCTTGCTCGCCAATAATTTACAAGGACAAGCTAAGCAAAGAAAAGTGTTGCTGCAGCAAATTGCTGCTTTAAGGATCTATACTGATTATGCACAAAAGGGGTATTCTGTAGTCAAAAATGGACTAACGACAATAGGAGATTTCAAGCGAGGGGAATTTAATCTTCACAGCAATTATTTCAGCTCTTTAAAAACAGTTAATCCGAAAATAAAAAACTATTTCAAGGTGGCCGATATTATTGCGCTACAGCTAAAGATAATTCATAGTTCCCGTTTTATTATTAAGCAAGTGCAAGGGGACGATTTATTTCACGGAGATGAAATAGCGTATATCAAAAGAGTAGTAGATCGTTTGATTGAAAATTGTGAAGCTAATATGGAGGAGCTCCTGACTATTGTAATGGATGGCCAACTTGAAATGAAAGAAGAGGAGCGAATCAAGCGCATTGACGCATTATATCTTAATATATTAGAAAATTACAGTTTTGGTGAAAGCTTTAATAAGCAAACAAAATTATTGGCTTTGTCAAGAGCCAAAGAGAAGAAAGATCTGAAAATAAGCCGTAACATGCATGGCGTTAATTCTAATTTCCAATGAAAAAGATAATAATTATAGGGCTTCTTTTCATGGGTTTATTTTGCCCCCCTCGGATTTCAGCCCAATCACAGGAAATGCAGCAACTACTGCTCAACATAGAAAAATTGGCTCAATTCAAACAGATACTTAGTGATATGAAAAAAGGGTATCAAATCGTTAGTGGAGGGTACAACACGATCAAAGATTTATCTCAGGGTAATTTTAGCCTCCATGAAACATTCCTTGACGCATTGATGCAGGTAAGTCCAACGGTACGTAAATATAAGAGAGTGGGTGAGATTGTGAAATACCAATTGCTTTTAGTAAAAGAATACAAATCCGCATTTGAAGGGTTCAGAAATGGAGGCAATTTTAGTCCCGATGAAATCGACTATTGCGCAAGAGTATATGATAATTTGCTGAAACAGAGTCTCCGAAATTTAGACGAATTGGTCATGGTTATTACTGCTAATACATTAAGAATGAACGATGAGGAAAGACTTACAGCGATTGACAAGATTTATGCTGATATGCAGGACAAAGTTTTATTTCTGCGAAGCTTTAATAACAATACTACTGTACTAGCGATCCAGCGTGCAAAAGAGCATAATGATGTGCGTGTAATGCGTAACATTTACAAGGCAAATAACTAAACAAAGAATGATATGGCAAAGACAAGTAAGGGAGTATTATTTACTGCCCTAGGAATACTATTGCCCTTTGCGAGTCAGGCGCAAAGTGTAGCGGACGACATGAATAGCTTGCATGGTGTACTGGACCAACTCTACGAGGAGATGATGCCTTTATGTAATAATTTATTGGGCGTAGGTCAAGGAATTGCTGGTTTTGCAGCTATTTGGTATATCGGCTCAAGAGTGTGGCGGCATATTGCCAGTGCAGAACCAATAGATTTTTATCCGCTGCTAAGGCCTTTTGTTATTGGTTTCTGTATTATGATTTTTCCTTCGGTCTTGGACTTGATTAACGGAGTAATGAAGCCTACCGTTACAGCAACAGCGGCGATGGTAGAAGGATCCAACAAGGCTATTGGATTGTTGTTGCAAAAGAAAGAAGAAGCTATTAAAAGTAGCAACTCTTGGCAGATGTATGTAGGGGAATCAGGAAGTGGTGATCAGGACAGATGGTATAAATATACACACGACAATGCTAATCCTGATAATGAAGGAATGCTTGAAGGGATCGGAAACGATGTCAAATTTGCTATGGCGAAGGCATCGTTTAATTTTCGCAATTCGGTCAAGGAATGGATGAGTGAAGTACTAAGAGTATTGTTTGAAGCAGCTTCACTTTGTATCGATACTCTGCGCACATTTCAACTGGTGGTTCTTTCCGTATTAGGGCCCTTAGTATTTGGTATCGCTGTATTTGATGGTTTTCAACATACTTTGACCGTTTGGCTGGCAAGATACATCAATATTTATCTGTGGCTTCCTGTTGCTAATATTTTTGGTAGTATCATCGGTAAAATACAGGAGAAGATGTTACAACTGGACATTGCTCAGGTAAATGATTATGGAGATACTTTTTTTAGTAGAACCGATATGGCGTATCTGGTATTCATGATTATTGGGATTGTAGGTTATTTTACAGTTCCCTCAGTAGCTAATTACATAGTTCATGCCGGCGGTGGCGGAGCATTGAGTCAAAAGGTAACCACCATTTTTAGTAATACTACAAATTCTGCAGTAAGTAGTGTGGGTACTGGTGCCAGTATGATGGCGGATGCGATGGGAAATGCAGCAAGTCGTATGTCTCAAAGCATGTCGGGTTCTAGTAGTTCCACTCCGTACTTCAATGACAAGAATAGTCATATGGGTGATAAATTAAAAGGCAATTCTTAATCTCTAAATTGAAATATCATGTTTAGTAAAATGAAAAATATTGACACGGCTTTTCGATATGTTCGAGGCTTTACGATGCTAGTTATAATTGGATGTGTGATTCTCTGTTGCTTTGCTCTTTACAAAAGTTTTAGTCTGGTTTCGCAAATGCAGGATAAGGTTTATATACTGGCTAACGGTAAAGCATTGGAGGCATTCTCATCGGATAGAAAGGATAATATTTCAGTTGAAGCAAAGGATCATGTAAAGACCTTTCATAGACTGTTTTTTAGTCTTGATCCCGATGATAAAGTGATACAAATAAATGTAACCAAGGCGCTTTATCTGGCGGATGATAGCGCAAAAAGAATATATGACGATTTAAAGGAAAACGGATATTATTCTGGGATTATATCCGGTAATGTCAGCCAAACGATAGCTGTGGATAGTGTAACAATTAACATCAATGAATATCCCTATCAGTTCCGTTGTTATGCGACTCAAAATATCATAAGACCCACAAGTATTGCTTATCGAAGTCTAATAACGGAAGGCAATCTTCGCAATGTTTCACGAAGCGACAACAATCCACATGGTTTTTTAATTGAGCGGTGGAACACTATTGAAAACAGAGATTTAAGTTCAAAAAACAGAAAATGATAAAAAACTGATTATGAAATTCACATTTAAAAGAAACAGCAAAAATAATCCTGAAAGTGTCAAGTACAAAGAGCGCTTTCTACTAGAACGATGCAACGAAGCCATTTTTTTGTTGCAGCATAAATGCGCTCAGTGGCTGGAACAGAAGACGGCACATTTATCTGCAAAAAGCTGGATCGTAATCCTATTTTGTTTTGTAGTATTTACGGTCGGAGGGAACATTTATTTAATTGTAGATGGCCTAAATGGAAACTCAAACAAGATAGAGCGCAGTCTCATCAGTAGGCCGACCAATGCACTAGTATTAGATACTAAAAGTACAACGCTTAATACGTCATTAAGTAAAACCCACTTAGAACGAATGGCTCGTTTTCAGATGTACATGGATAGTTTGGGACGGAGTCCTAATGGAAAGCAAGTACAGGACAGTATGCTAAGATTACGCCCTGGATTACTAGACAGCCTTGTTATCGTAGAGGATTATTATCGCTCACAATTTAAAAATCAATAGTATGGAACGAAAAACAGAATCACTAAAAATGCAAAGACAGCGCAAGATGTTTATGGTATTGCCGCTCTTGGTCCTTCCCTTTATTACAGCTGTATTTTGGATTCTAGGAGGGGGCAAAATGGATGCCGCTACTTTAGAATCAGTCGAAAAAACAGGCTTTAATACAAAGCTTCCAGATGCAAATGGGAGAGAAGCTCTTTTCTTAGATAAGATGAAATATTACGAGCAAGCTGCAATCGATTCAGCAAAGCTGGATGAACTTATCAAAAATGATCCAAATTATCTGAGTCAATCTTTTCACGTAGCTGGAACGGAAACCGATACGGATACCACTTTTAAAGGAAGTAGTGATACCAATCGAAACGGTGGATTAAATACATCGGTTTATCGAGATTCAAATGAAGAAAAGATTCATAAAAAACTGGAAGCACTTCAAAAGGCTATTAATTGCCCAACTATAGTTGCGGAACAGAATCCTAGTTCGAATCAATATGCAAAACCCACTACTTCAGAAATGCATTCTGAAGATATTAATAGGTTAGAATACATGATAAGTTCTTTGGATGGACGAAAAGAAGAGCAGGATCCTGAATTGAAGCAGCTCAGTGGAATGCTAGAAAACATACTTGATATTCAGCATCCTGAAAGAGTACAAGAGAGACTGCGGAACGTTTCGAAAGAAAATCGGGGACAAGTATTTACGATTAGTACCAAAACGATGGAAGGGATGGTTTCTTTATTACAAAGCAGTCCTGAAAATCCGTTGGGCACTGATGGACAATCCAGGCGTAATGGATTTTTTTCTTTTGATGAAAATGCCAGAACGGTCGATATGCAAAATACGATATCGGCTGTGATTCATGAAACGCAAACCATCGTTACTGGGGCAACAGTAAAGCTGAGGCTAACCAATGCGATTTATATTAATGGAGTCGCAATACCAAAAGATCATTTTCTATTTGGAATAGCTTCTTTACAAGGGGAGCGATTGAGCATCAAAATAAATAGTATTAGATATAATAACTCCTTGTTTCCAGTAGTACTTTCTGTCTACGATATGGATGGATTGGATGGGATTTATATCCCTGGGACTATTAATAGAGATGTTGCAAAAACAACTGCAGATCGTTCGATGCAGAGTATCGGAATGGGAACTCTTGACGATTCCTGGGGAGCGCAGGCTGCGGGAGCAGGAATAGAGGCTGCCAAAAGCCTACTAAGCAAGAAAGTTAAGTTGGTTAAAGTGGTTGTAAAAGCTGGCTATCAAGTATTGCTTCTCGATGACAACCAAAAACAAAATGATTCCAATTAAAATACTAAAACTTAAAAACATGAAAAAAATTAAATGTATTGCTAGTGGCATTTTTGTGGATTTTATCCAATGGAGCCGTTGCACAGAAAACGGAAGGAAATTATTTTGAAGAAGTCGCGTCGGACTCACTTTTTATCGGGTATTCGAAAACTACGACTATTGTATTTCCTTATACTATTAAAACCGTAGACCGAGGAAGCCAAGATGTATTAGTGCAGAAAGCGAAAGGACTAGAGAACGTATTGCATATTAAAGCGGCACAGCAGGGCTTTATTCCTACCAACCTTACGGTGATCACCTCAGATGCCAAGCTGTATTCCTTTGTGGTAAACTACGATGACGAATCGCCGCAATTAAATCTCAGTCTACATACAACTAAGGCAGAAAGTCCAGAAATGTACTTTTCAGCGGAGGGTGCGAACGAAGAGGAGGTAGAAAAATATTCCAAAGTTGCTTTTTACAATGGAAATAAGATCTCCGGTGCAAAGAAAAAAAAGGATGAGATTAAATTCCAACTAAATGGAATCTTTATACGAGATGATGTCTTGTATTATAGGACAAGAGTTCTCAACGGTTCTAAAATAAATTATGATATCGACCAGCTCCGATTTTTTATACGGGACAGCAAAAAGGTAAAACGTACCGCTTCCCAAGAATTGGAAATCGTACCGATAATGAGTTATAATAAACCGACTGCTATAAAAGGAGAGTCTGAGAACACGGCGGTTTTTGCGCTGCCCAAGTTTACGATTCCAGATAAGAAACATTTAGTAATTCAACTAATAGAGAAGAATGGTGGTCGGCACCTTGAACTTAGGTTGAAGAATAAAAAGCTTTTACAGCTTACTGTTCTACCGAAATTATAAATAGTAATCATTTAAATATAAGAATCATGAACGAGAAAAATTTTGAATACTTGCGTAACCAGGTTAAGTACACTGGTTTTGGAGAAGGATTGGACAATGAATTAAAGGAGAAAATGCAGCAGCAAACCTCTAATTTTACATTGAATCATGAAGTACTGTACGGAGTTGATCATGCCAAAGCAACACTAAGTTTTAAAAAATCAGATCAGAGTGAGATGTATTTTTTTAATTCTTACAAGGTGGATTTGCAGAAAGACAATTCTAAAGAATCGCTGGAGCAAACTTTCTATATTAATAAAGGAAGTAATATTACGATGAAGGAAGCTTACAATCTAATGGAAGGTAGAGCAGTTAATAAAGAACTTACTAATAAAGAGGGACAGCTTTATAATTCTTGGGTTCAAATGGATTTTAAGGAGACAGACAGTAATGGAAATTTTAAACTAAATCAATACCATCAGAATTATGGATACGATTTTGAAGCTAGCTTGAGTAAACTACCTATAAAAGAATTAGAAACTCCAAAATACAAAGAAGATTTAATGGATTCTCTCAAGAAAGGGAACTTACAATCGGCTACATTTTTGAAGGATGGTAAAGAAGTTAAGCAATTTATTGAAGTTAATCCGCAATTCAAGACCATCAATGTATATGATACGAACATGAAGCGTATTGACAATAGAGAAGCTAAAGTAGAAAAACAGTCGGAAGGCGAAAAGGCTTCCGTTAAACAGAGCAATAAAAAACAAGGGTCAAGTGCCGATAACGAGGAGCCTGACATACCAAAGGAAGTAAAAAAAAGAGTGAAAAAGCAGTCTAATTCAATTTGATAAATAATGGAAAGTCTAAAACCCTTATCTGATTTCTTTTTAGCTATTGAAAAGGATTACCGTATCAGTATTACGCATATCGGTGTTTATGCCGCATTGTTGAAATACAGTGGGGATAGGGGTTTTACTAGTCCAATCCAGGTTTTTAGCTATGAAATTATGCACATAGCAAAAATATCTGCATCAAGCACTTATCATAAATGTGTCAAAGAATTAAACGAGTATGGCTATATTAAGTACGAACCCTCTTTTAAGAGAAATCAAGGGAGTAGGATTTATTTTTCTTGTTCGTTCCCTAGTTAGTAGCTAAGAATTTCAAAATAGTAGTACGATGAAAAAAGTAACAGTTGGCGAACTTTCTGTTTCGGTAGAAGTATTATTTACCAAGATAGAACAATTCGAATCCTTACTTGGACAAAGATATCCTAATACTTTAAATAGAGAAAGCGCTATAGGAAAAGGAAGTAGGTTTAAATGTGCTTCTCAATATAATAAAAATGAAATAGCACAACTATTTTATATCCTAATGGACGAAGGAATCTTATTTTTTGACGATATAAACGAAAAAGAGAACAGAAGTAAGATGCAAAAGTTTATTGAAGATAATTTTACTTATTCTGGTGATTTTGGTAATCAAGTAAGTATCGGCACAATAAGCAAGCAGTTTTCAGAAGCCAAGGGTTTTACCTATGGAGATAGTCATCTTAAATTTCTGGATAAAATTATTAGAGTGTTGCAGACACGAAGAGCTAAAATTGATTTAAAAAGCTAATTAGCCTTCAAAATTTCTAACAAATTGCTTGTGCTTCATTCTCTATTTAAATCATTAAAAACTCATAGATCATGTCAAAAGAAGGAAAAGCTAATATAGTCGCATATCTGTCAGCAATCAAAAATTTGCTTGAGCCTTTGCAATCCCGACTTGAAAAAATCGATTCTAAGATTAGCGGTCAAGATGTAAAGCCACGATTGCAGTATTATAGAAATGAGGATTTAAAGAAAATATTCGGACTATCTAATAATACCATTATAAAATACCGCCAAACAGGTGTACTCCCATATACAAAGCTTGGTGATATATTTTTGTATGAGGCAAGCAAAATAGAAAAATTACTGAATAAAAATGGGCAATGATAATAGTAATAACACAAGGGTTTTAAGATTCTTACAGTGTTATTAGTTAATTACCCAAATGTAAGATCTCAAAAACAATTGTAGCTGCATTTATAGAATAGTTAGAATAAAAAAGGATTCCTGCGGGAATCCTTTTTTGTTGAGTATACTTGGTTTGTTTAAAAGATATCTTCTATTAGGTATGGTGATAAAAGATTACATATATTTTTCCTTCAGTTTTGCCATGTCTTCCATTACGTTGACATCTAAAACCTTAGCGTAATGTTGCGTTTGTTTAATATTTGTATGCCCCATCATTGAAGAAACATTTTCTATTCTGACACCATTACCTAAAGTTACAGTGGTTGCAAAAGTATGTCTTGCGACATACCAGGTCAGGTTTTTATCAATTCCGCATAAATCTGCAATTTCTTTTAGGTAGGCATTCATTTTTTGATTTGATATCTTAGGAATTAATCCTATTTGTAAATCTTTATATTTATTTATAATTTTAAGAGTGGGAGGGAGTACAGGTACGTTTGCCCTGATTGCTGTTTTTGTCCTGTTAGTCATAATCCAAAGCGCGTCATTATTATCTTGGAATATATTATTTGAAGTGAGATTACATGCATCTACAGGTGCATATCCAGTGTAGCAACTAAAAAGGAAAGTGTCTTTTACTCTCTCTAGACGCTCAGCAGCAAACTTTTTATTTTCAATGCGGTTTAACTCCTGCTGAGTTAGGAATACTGCATCCTTAATATTTAGTTTTCCATCGTAAAGAGCAAATGGATTCTTATCTATCAAACCCATCCTAATGCAATAATAACAGGCTGTTTTATACATTCTCATATATTTTACTACCGAGTTGTTTTTAATGCCAACGCGCCCTTTATAAACACTTTCGTATTTAAGGAAAGATTCGAGATTATAAATGAAAGCGCTGGAAATTTCATTTGATGAAATATCTTGAATTCCATATTGCTTTTTCATAAAGATGGTCAGCAGTTCTTTGGAGCGTTCATATTTTTGGAACGATGCTTTAGATCTTTCGTCTGTATTGACCTTTTTTTGAAAATAGTTATTATGCGTTTCTATCAGGTGTAAAATGCTTGTCCCTTCAGTTTTTGTTTTCCCTGTAAACTCATTTTTAAGTTGAGTCAAAGAGATTTCTGGATCAACTTTGGTCAACTCATTAAATTTTTTTTCGAGGTTCAACTCAAATATGTCCAAGGAATGTTTGAGAACTTTTTCTTTTTCAAGTTTAAGTACATTTCTAAGGTTGTTAGTAAATTGCCATCTCTCTTTAGAGATCCGTTTACTGGTGGTCATATCAATAGATTGCTGATTGTGGGAGATTCTCGCAAAGACAGGAGATTCTCCTTTTGTATTTGCTTTTCCGGGCTTGAGAAAAAAAATTACTTTTAACATAATTTAGGTTTTTAAATTAATAATCAAATTGATTTAAAAACTTTGAAAGTATCTAGCATTCACGGGGAATTCCCAGGGAATACTTGAATTTTAGTGTCCCTATTTTTAATGAAAAATAAGAGGGTCACTAATAGGGACACTAGCCTTTGATAGTATATGTGTCTTTTGAGTCTTGACAAAAAACAAAAAAGCCTTTAAATACTAGTATTTAAAGGCTTTTGACTTTTAAAGTTTCTTTTGAAACTCTATGTGGCGGAGAAAGAGGGATTCGAACCCCCGGACCTGTTACAGTCAACAGTTTTCAAGACTGCCGCATTCGACCGCTCTGCCATTTCTCCAGTGAGCGACAATCATTTGTTGATTGCGAGTGCAAATATAGGCACCTTTTTCGGTTTACAAAAACAATTTGGATAAAAATTTAAGCTATTTTTCAGACTGTTTTTTAAATGTTTCATTTTCTTTGCTTTAGGAAAAATATATTTAAAAAATAGAATTGAAAAATGGGCTAATACTTTACGTATTCTGTGATTTCCAAGCCGTATCCTATCATTCCAACCCGTTTCGTTTGTTCCGCATTTGTGACTAATCTTATTTTTGAGATATCGATATCGTGTAGTATCTGAGCTCCGATACCAAAATCTTTGTTGTCCATTTTGACCTGCGGCGCTTTAAATATACCTTTCGTCTGCAGCTCTTTTAACTCTACTATGCGATTCAATAAGTCCACCGACTGCACTTCTTGGTTGATAAAAAGAATTGCACCTCTGTTTTCTTTATTAATCAGTTGGAACATATTGTCTAGTTTCTTGTCGGCATCATTGGTCAGTGTTCCTAAAATATCGTTGTTTACCGAAGTGGAATTGATTCTGGTCACAACCGGTTCTCCGATATTCCAGGTTCCTTTAGTTAAGGCAATATGTATTTGTTTGTTTGTCGTTTGTTGGTACGCTCTAAGTCTGAAAGTCCCGTAGTGCGTCTCAATATCATAATCTTCTTTTTTTATAATCAGACTGTCATGTTGCATTCTGTAGGCAACAAGATCTTCAATTGAAACCAATTTCAAGTTGAATTTTTTAGCCACTTTAGCCAATTGTGGCAAACGTGCCATGCTTCCGTCTTCATTCATGATTTCGACAATCACTCCTGCCGACTTAAAACCTGCTAATCGGGCAAAATCAATTGCTGCTTCCGTATGACCTGTTCTTCTAAGGACGCCTCCTTGTTTGGCAATTAAAGGGAAAATATGTCCTGGTCTGGCTAAATCATGTGGTTTAGTGTCAGCATTAGCAAAAGACAAAACAGTTTTAGCTCTGTCTGCAGCCGATATTCCTGTCGTTACGCCGCCACCTCTTAAATCTACGGAAACCGTGAAAGCAGTTTCCATAGGATCAGTATTGTTAGTCACCATTACGTGTAATCCTAATTCTTTACAACGGCTTTCTGTCAATGGTGCACAAATTAATCCGCGGCCGTGAGTCGCCATGAAGTTGATCATTTCTGGGGTTACTTTCTCGGCTGCTGCTAGAAAATCACCTTCGTTTTCTCGGTCTTCATCATCAACAACTATTATGATTTTTCCTTGACGAATGTCTTCTATTGCTTCTTCTATTGTATTAAGTTGTATTCTATTTGTGACCATGGTAGGTATTTATTTTTTAGATGGAAATAATTTTTGAAATAGTTTTTGGAATGGACTTAAAATCACATCCATGTTTATTAAACCTATATCATTTGTTGCGCGGTAGGTTAACAATATAGCTAATGGCGTCAGGATAAAGGAAGACATCCACGCTCCCATAAAAGGAGACATTCCATTTTCCTGCGCTATTTTCTTCCCGAAGGTGTTGATGAAGTGATAAGAAATAAAAATTAAAACAGCAAATATAATAGGTAGTCCAAGCCCGCCTTTTCTAATAATGGCGCCCAAAGGAGCTCCTATAAAAAACATCATAAAACAGGCAAAGGCAATTACAAATTTATCGAAAAAAGCAAGCTGATGGTTGTTGATGTTTTTCTGCTTGTTCTCTAAATTAACTTTAGTAGCATCAATGGAGTATCCGGTACTTACTGTGTTACTGTTCGCTATTTTTAAGATCTCTAATTTTTGCGTATTTGTATACACAGATAAGATGTCAGCAGGAAGTGTTTTCTTTTTTTCTACGGCTGTTTTAGGAACAATATTGTTGTTGGTGATTCCGGTTCGCAAGTTGATATTTTCCGAATACGATACGATTTCGGTTTTCAAATTTTTATGTAGGGAATCTAAGGTGTAGCTTAACTCGTTTATCGTCAACATCGTATTGGTGTTGGCTATGTTTTTGTCGTCGATATTTACTTTATTCAATTGCGACAAATCGATATTAAGAGTATATTTTTTATAGTAACTTTTTGCGAAAGGCATCTTTATGCGATCTTCGTATTTTTTCGGGATGAGATCTTCATAATAGTACCCGTCATTTAGGACTAATTGTAAGATACTGGATTGTTCACTGCTGACTAACTTCCCGTCTTTTGCCTTAATTACCGTTTTGCTCCCGTCTCCTATACTGGATTTCTTATGGATGGTAATACCGGTCAAAATGTTTCCGTTATTTCCAGATTTTTTATTGACTTTGATGTTATAATCTCCCACGTCACTAAACTGTCCTTCGGCTATTGCCATAGCAGGTTTTACTTGTGCAATGTTTTTTCTGAAATTTATAAATTTATATTCTGCATACGGAATTACATTATTGGCAAAAAAGAAAGCGATGATACTAAGTAAAAGAATAAAAGCAGTGAGACTTCTCATTGCTCTTTGCAATGAAATACCAGCAGATTTCATAGCCGCAAACTCATAGTTCTCCGCTAAATTACCAAAGGTCATTATCGACGCCAGCAGTATGGAAAGCGGTAATACTAGTGGGATTATTCGTGGCATCGAAAACATCAAAAACTTAATGATTAAAGCTACATCCAAGTCCTTACCTGCAAGCTCAGCAATGAACAGCCAAACGGTTTGCAGTATGAATATAAAAAACAAGATTACAAATACCGTAGTAAATGTAATCAGGAATGTTTTTAATAAGTATTTGTCAAGAATTTTCACCTAAGAATTAATCTAATTTATTGATGTAGTAATTTGGATATTTACTTTCTACAAAGATAAATTGATTTTTCGACAAAGGTTGATTGGTTTTAAAAGAATTAACGGTTAATGTAGTTTTTGTTCCGTTTTTACCCATTTCTATCAAGTTATAGATGTGTTTGGTTTGTACATCAATACCTAATAGTATTTCTTTTCTCTGATCTTTCGAATTAGTGGGAATTAGTTTGATATATTGTATTTTGCGCCCTCTTACATCTTGTAGGATATCCATAGAATATTTATAGCCACTATTGAAGAAAGTTAACATTTTTGAAGGTGTAATTGCACTTTCGTCTTTTTCGTTAAAGCTTGAAATCGAAATTTCTTCATCTTCTGGAACGATAGTGTAGGTTTTCTTACCGTCAAAAATTTTCGTAATTCCCATAAAGTTCAATACGTATTGATTGTTTTTCATCGTTACGTTTCCTTTACTATCCTGATTAATATTTTCTTTTGCATTATTCAAAGAATATTTGAAATCAATTGCAATATTGTCATAACTTCTCACTTTTGTTGTCACTTGGTCTAAAAGAGCTTTTGCCCTTTTATCTTGTGCCTGTATCGAAAAGCTAAAAAGAAGAATAAATGCAATTAGAATAAAATTTTTCATAGTATTAATTATTTTGTTCATTGTTAAAAAATTGATCAAGAGAACTCATGTCCAGGATGTTTACACCACGTGCTTTACTTCCCTCGAATGGACCCACAATACCAGCAGCTTCTAATTGGTCGATCAGTCGACCGGCTCTGTTGTAGCCCAGTTTTAGTTTTCTTTGTAACAATGATGCTGAGCCTTGTTGTGCGTTGACAATAATTTCGGCGGCTTCTCTAAACAAAGTATCTCTTTCAGAAATATCTACATCAAGATTAATGCCACTATCTTCTCCCACGAATTCTGGAAGCAAATAAGCGGTAGCATATGCTTTTTGGGAACCAATGAAATCAGTTATTTTTTCTACCTCAGGGGTGTCTATAAAGGCACATTGTATACGCACCACATCATTACCATTCGTATAGAGCATATCTCCGCGTCCGATCAACTGATCCGCTCCGGAAGTGTCCAGAATAGTTCTAGAGTCAATTTTTGATGTTACTCTAAATGCAATCCTTGCAGGAAAGTTGGCCTTGATCAAACCTGTAATTACATTTACTGAAGGTCTTTGTGTTGCAATAATTAGATGGATTCCTATTGCTCTGGCTAATTGAGCTAAGCGGGCAATGGGAACTTCCACCTCTTTTCCGGCAGTCATTATCAAATCGGCAAATTCATCTACCACTAAGATGATATAAGGTAAAAAGCGATGTCCATTTTCAGGATTTAGTTTTCGGGCCTTAAATTTATCATTGTATTCTTTAATATTTCGCACCATCGCATCTTTCAATAGCGAATACCGATTGTCCATTTCCACGCAAAGGGAATTTAAAGTATTTACTACTTTAGCGTTGTCCGTAAGAATCGCATCATCAGTATCCGGGAGTTTGGCTAAATAATGTCTTTCAATTTTATTAAAAAGAGTCAGTTCTACTTTTTTAGGATCGACCAAAACAAATTTAACTTCAGCAGGGTGCTTCTTGTACAATAAGGAGGTAAGAACCGCATTCAGACCCACAGATTTTCCTTGTCCAGTAGCTCCGGCCATCAGTAGGTGAGGCATTTTGGCTAAATCGACCACAAAGGTTTCGTTAGATATTGTTTTACCCAATGCAATTGGTAACTCCATCTCCGCTTGCTGAAATTTTATGGAACCGATTACACTTTTCATGGAAACGACGGTTGGATTCTTGTTGGGAACTTCGATTCCTATTGTTCCTTTTCCAGGAATAGGGGCAATGATTCGAATTCCTAATGCCGAAAGGGATAACGCGATATCATCTTCCAGATTCTTGATTTTTGAAATTCGAATTCCCGCTTCAGGAACTATTTCATATAAAGTAACAGAGGGACCAACGGTTGCCTTGATTTGTGCTATTTCTATTTTATAATTGCGAAGGGTGTCTACAATCCTATTTTTATTGTCTTCTAATTCTTCTTGGTTAATCGTGATGCCACCAGTTGAGTATTCTTTTAAAAGATCTATTGTAGGGTATTTATAGTTGGATAGATCCAATGTAGGATCAAATAAGCCAAAATCGGATACAAGTCTTGAAGCTAAATTCTCTTCAATAAGATCCTCTTCAGGCGCTGTTTCAATAACAAATGAGTCATCAACAGCATTTTTGTCTGTCAGAATTTCGTCGACAGGTTTCGGTTTGGGAACAGGATCGAGATTAATTTCCGAAGAATGGTTGATTGTTGGTTTTAAAGATTCTTTGTTGACTTCAAATTTGGAAGGCTTTGGAACAAGAGAACTGTCCTCCAATTCCTTTTCTTCTGTTATTGCAAATTCTTCCAAATTATACGAGCCTCCCATATCAGCTGCGGTAGTGGAACCTAAATCCGTTTTAATTTCTTTTTTAGTATTTTCGAAAAAGGATTGAATTCTTTCTGGAGAAAGTTTCAGTTTAAAAATAACATAAATGACAAGACCAAAAATCAGAATCAATAGAGTTCCTGTTTTTCCAATATAATCCTGTAAGAATAAATTCAGTTCATAACCGACCGTGCCCCCTAATTCAGGTAGTGAAGTGGCAAAAAACCCAAATAAAATTGACAAAATAACAATAGCAAATAAATCCCAGAACCAAATACCTTTCAGTTTTTTCGAAGAAATACCGAGAATCAAAAAGATTCCAGTCAAGAAAAATAACCGAACAAACAGAAAAGAGGCAAGCCCAAAACCTTTATAAACAATTAAATCTGCCAAAAAAGCGCCAAATTTACCCAACCAATTTTGAACGGTCTCCGAGCGGTCTGTCAATTCAGAAACGGCACTTTGATCTTCTTGCCCATATATATAAAAGGATGTAAAAGCAACCAGTAAAGCAACAGAAAATAAGATAAAAAGACTACCTAGCACGATTTTGTGCTGTTTCGTCAGTACCCATGAATTGCCTTCTTTAGCTTTTGAATTGTTTTTCTTATCTAAAGGTTCTTTTTTTGTTGTTTTCGCCATTCTTGATTGTATGTAATATTACCAGCTAAAAAATTAGTGGGACGTAGATGATTAAACCGATAATTATTGCTGTTATACCTGCAAAAAAAACAGCTCCCGCGGCAATGTCTTTTATGAAACCAATTTTTTCATGATACGTTGGATGTATAAAATCAGCGATTTTTTCTACAGCTGTATTTAGTCCTTCGATACTCATCACAAAGCCGATTGCCAAAGTTTGAAAAAGCCATTCCGTTGTAGAAATACCGAAATAAAATCCGGCAATGGTTACCAAAATTCCAAGTGAGAATTGAACCATTATACTATGCTCCGTGGTAAGTAACTTAAGGGCTCCTTTCACGGCATAGTTGACACTTTTCAATCTTCCGGTAATGAAGCTGTTGTCTTTTTGAAATTCCATCGCTTTAATGTTAAAGTACAGCTAAAGCAGCCTCATAATTTGGTTCGTCAGCAATTTCAGGTACTTGCTCTGTATAGATAATCGTGCCATCTGTATCAACCACTATAAGAGCTCTTGAGTGTAAGCCTGCTAATGGACCGTCTACTATTTCAAGACCATTTGTCTTACCAAAGTCACCTGAATTAAAGTCTGATAAGTTAATTACATTTTCAAGTCCCTCAGCACCACAAAAACGCTTTTGAGCAAAAGGTAAATCTCTTGAAACGCACAGCACTGCTGTGTTTTCTAATTTCCCTGCACTCGCGTTGAATTTTCTGACTGATGCAGCGCAAGTTCCGGTGTCGATACTTGGGAATATATTTAATACTAACCTTTTTCCTTCAAAATTACTGAGTGAAGCAATGGAAAGATCATTGAGAGTTAATTTAAAGTCAGATAGTTGTGTTCCCACTTCTGGTAATTGTCCTGAAGTATGTATTGGATTTCCTCCTAATGTAATTGATGCCATGTTTTATATTTTTCGTTGTGGCTCAAAAGTATGAAAATTATTTCAGAATTAGGATTTAAGATTTAAGATTTTAGAGTGGTGAACAAATGGTTTTAATCGAGTGTCTTTTTGATAAATAGGCAGTAAATAAAAAAACGCATCCATTCCTGATTGCGTTTTTTCTAGACTGAACGTTATTTAACGGTTTCTATTTATCGATAGAACCGAGTACTCGTTTCATAAAAGTATTCAAGGCCTCTTTTTTATCAGTTCCGCTTTTTACCATTTTGTGGACTTCTAATGCACCATACATATTTGAAATTAATTCACCAATAACATCTAATTCTTCATCTTTTAAAGATGGGATTTCTGTCATTGCTTCCAGAACGTCGATAGTTTCTATGAGATAGTCTTGATCGTTTTCTTCTATAAACTGTGTTAAATGCTTGATTACGGGTAATTTCATATGGTTTTTTTTGCTTTGATGATAAAAAAGGCTACGTTCTAAGAGCCGCTATTAAACTATTTCTTGTACTAAGTCGATCAGTACTTCTTGTTTGTTGGTTTGTGTTTCATTGACCAACACTCCATTTACGAAAGTTGCAAAAGTAGGTAAGTTACTTACGTTCGCTAATTTTCTTGATTCAGGAGAATTTTCTGCATCAACAAGAACGAAAGTAATCGCATCGTTTTCTGAAGCCAATCTTTTAAATTTTGGTTTCATTATTCGACAATTTCCGCACCAGGAGGCTGAAAATTGGACTACTACTTTCTCGTTTTTAGTTATTAAATCCTGTAATGTGTCTTCGTTTAAATCTATTAACATATCTTTTTAATTTAAAAGTACAACTGCAATAGCAATATTCAATATTTTTAATTGAAATTTGTTATTGCAATTGACATTGTTATTAATTTAGTTTACGCTTAAGTATTCAGCAGTACTTTTTCTGTCAGCGCTCATTGCTTCTTTCCCTGGTTCCCAGTTTGCAGGACATACCTCGCCTTTTTCTTGGATGTGTGTGTAAGCATCAACCATACGTAAATACTCATTTACATTTCGACCTAATGGCATATCATTTACACTTTCGTGGAAAATTTTTCCAGTTTCATCGATTAAGTACGTAGCCCTGTAAGTTACGTTTGATCCTTCTACCATTACTGAATCAGTCTCTTCGCTGTATTCAGTGGATTCGATGTCAAGTATACCTAAAATGTTAGATAAGTTTCTGTTTGTATCTGCAAGAATTGGGTAAGTAACACCTTCAATTCCACCGTTGCTTTTTGCGGTATTTAACCAAGCAAAATGAACTTCATTTGTATCGCATGAAGCACCAATTACGATTGTATTTCTTTTTTCAAATTCCGGTAAAGCATCTTGAAAAGCGTGAAGTTCAGTTGGGCATACAAATGTAAAATCTTTTGGATACCAAAACAAAACTACTTTTTTATTGTTATTTACCGCTTCTTCAAAAATGTTTATTTTCAAGTTGTCACCCATTTCTGAGATGGCGTCAACTGCAATACTTGGGAATTTTTTACCTACTAATGACATAATTATATTTTTTTATTGTTAGTTTATTCTGGTGCAAAAATAGACCATAAAGGGAGGTTGTAACAATCAATTTCAATTATATAATTTTATGAAGTTATAGATTTAGATTATGACTATGAAAAAAATAGCCATAACTGTAAGATAGCCATGGCATTATGAGTGTAATCGAGGATTAGTTGTATTTTTAATTATTTTTTTTTATTTCGATTACCAGTTGTCTGATTTTTATATCGAAAGCCGCAAATATTAAAGTCATAAACGGACTCAATATGTTAAAGAAGGCGTAAGGCAGGTAATCGATGGTCGAAACACCAAGTGTGCCGGATTGATAGGCTCCACAAGTATTCCACGGAATTAATACAGAAGTCACTGTTCCAGCATCTTCAAGTGTTCTACTTAAATTTTCAGGAGCAAGTCCTTTATCTTCATATGCCTTTGCAAACATTTTACCTGGTACCACAATGGCTAAGTATTGATCTGAAGCAGTGATGTTTAAAGCTAAACAACTTCCAACTGTGGATGCGAATAGTCCAAAAGTAGTGTGGGCTAATTTTAATAGCGCATGACTTATTCTGGATAAAGCACCTATTGCATCCATAATGCCACCAAAAACCATAGCGCAAATAATTAACCAAATAGTTCCTAACATTTTTTGCATCCCTCCTGAAGTAAAAAGAGCAACCAAGGTCCCATTCTCAGTAGGAATGACAACTTTTCCTGTAATAGAATCCATAACTCCTTTGTAAGCAGACTGGAAAGTCATGTGCTCCACTCCAGCAATCTGATTTATAATATGAGGCTGAAATAGTATTGCAAAAATTCCCGCTAATAATGTTCCAAATAACAAAGCAATTAAGGGTTCCGTTTTTTTAATAATTAAGCCAATTACAATCACAGGTACTAGAAATAGCCAAAGCGAAATAGTAAAGGAAGCTTCAATATCCGTTAGCAGACTGGCAATATTCACGTCTCCTTTAATATCGACTGATAGTCCTAATACAATAAAAAGAATCATTGTGATAATATATGTTGGAATGGTCGTTAAGGTCATGTACCTGATGTGAGTAAATAAATCAGTTCCAGCCATGGCTGGAGCGAGATTAGTTGTATCTGACATCGGTGATAGTTTATCTCCAAAATAGGCGCCAGAAATTACTGCACCGGCAACCATACCTAAATCGAATCCCAGCGCTCCACCGACACCGATCAAAGCAATACCTACAGTAGCACTCGTGGTCCAAGAACTTCCTGTAGCAATAGAAATTATGGAACATATAATTACTGTAGCCGGCAAGAATATGGCTGGACTTAGAATTTGTAGGCCGTAATAGATCATGGAAGGAATAATTCCGCTGACTAACCACGTACCTGCTAATGCACCTACCATAAGTAAGATTAGAATGGCACCGACAGTCGCTTTTATATTCTCAGCGACTTCCTCTATCATTCTATCGAAACTGACTTTATTAAAAAACCCAACGAGCGCAGCAACAGCAGCCCCTAATAATAAAACAAATTGGTTACTACCGCTTAATGCTTCGTCACCATAAACATAAACATTAAACCCTAGCATTATTATAAGTGCAGCTACAGGAATTAAAGCTTCCCAAATTGATAAATCCCTATTTCTGTTTATTTTTGTGGTCATTACATACGTTTTGAGTTCGCAATATAGATAAAAAAGGGAATAATAGCCTAAAGCAACTTTTTAAAAGTACCAGTTTACTTATTTGATTCTTGTCGATTTCTTTACGAAAAATGAAAAAATAATTCTATTTTGTTGTTTTATTTTGATTTTAATCGCGATTAAAAGGAGTGAAAGGTATTATTTTTTTTAAAGAAAGCTTTTCTGATTTAAAACTTATTTATAAGTTGCTAATGGACACTGGTAGAGTTCCTTGACAGTGCGAGTTTTCAAGTAATTGATGGGCTGCCGCTTCCTGAAATTCAGTAAAATCCTGATAGACTTGAACAAGACCAGTAATAGATTGCAGGTCAGGCAGAACTTGTAAGGCATAAGGGTTTCCAAATACATATAAAACACAATTTTTTGATCTAAATAATTTTTTCAACAGTTGCAAAACAGTGTCCTCGATGTCAAAATTATTCAGAGGTTTTGCCTTTGGTACAAAAAGAGCAATAATTAAAGTGTCATAATCCGCTAAATTATTTTCTATGTCTTCGAAAGTGTTTTTAGCATCCATCTCCATAGCAAATTCTGGTGCTGATAGCGAAGGAGCAAGCGTTTTAAAGAAAGTATTGTCGGTGTTTTTATAAAGACTCAACTTTGCTAACGTGTTTTTTTTTGCAGCATCGATTACAAATTTAGTATTTTCATTATCTTTAATTTTGGTTATGCACTTTTGTGCAATTTGCTGCTTTAAAAGAGAAGTCGTAGCAAAATCTAATTCAGAGTTTAGTGCTTCTTCTATATTCAATAAACCTGCCTTTTTCTTGCATTTCATTATGCGGTTGTAGCTTTCTTCGATGCGTTCCGGAGCTGCATTTTTAAGTATTTCCTGAATGCCTTCTGCTACATTTTCAGCAAAGCACAACACGTCATTTCCCGCATTAAAAGCTTCCCATTCCAGTTGGCCTTTTCTTTCGTACAATTGTGAAACGCTATGCATGTTCAATGCATCTGAAATCACTAATCCGTCATATTTTAAGTGCTTTCGCAAAAGCGTCTCTATTACTGATTTTGATAAAGTGGCCGAAGTGTTTGCTCCGTTATTTAAAGCAGGAACAGCTAAATGTCCAATCATAATTGAGTCAACGCCATTTTCTATTCCTTTTATAAAGGGAAATAATTCATTTTCAAGTAATTCTTCCAACGTTTCTTCTAAGATAGGTAATCCTAAATGAGAATCTACCGTAGTATTTCCATGTCCAGGAAAATGCTTGAGACAGCCTAAAATACCTACTTCATTCATTCCGCGCAAGTACTCCAAAGCGAAGTGGGCTACCTTTTCTTTATTTTCACCAAAAGAACGATATCCAATCACGGGATTATTTGGGTTGTTGTTGATATCTGCTAAGGGTGCTAAATTATAATGAAGCCCTACTGATTTTAAATCTAAACCTATTTGTTTTCCTACTTCATAAACCAAATGAGATTCACTAAGTGGCAAAGCGCCTAGCGTAATAGCATAAGGATACTGTGGTGTTTTTTCTACACGCATCGCTAGTCCCCATTCTGCGTCAATACTCATTAATAAAGGAGTAGTCGCGCAATTTTGATACCTTTTAATCAAATCTTTTAGTCGCTGGTAACTGTTGTCATTAAAAATGATTTTTTTCTTAGTCTCATAATTTGTTGCCGCACTGGCTCTGCTATGAAAAAAAGTAAGACCACCGATATTATGCTTTTTGATCAATTCTTCAGTTGCTTGAATGTTTTCCTCTGTATCGTTTATGAAAACGGCAGGAAAAAAGAATTGCCCTATTTTATGTTCTACTGTCATCGTTATGCTTAAAGTTAGTTATTACTTAGTTCTTAGTACTTAGTCCTAATCTTGAAGCGATAGACGCCAAATTCAATACTAGGTACTCACGACTCTGTACTAATTACTACTTTTCGATTTCTTTCCAAAGTCATACGGGTAAATCAAGAATCTTGACAGAATTAAACCTGGAATTGTGGCTAGAAACACCCAAATAAAGAAGTTTCCGTAACCCAAATATTCTTGGATAAACCCACTTGCCATACCGGGAAGCATCATTCCTAAAGCCATAAATCCAGTAGCAATAGAGTAATGCGAAGTTTTTGATTCGCCATCGGCCACATAAATCAAATACATCATGAAGGCGGCAAAGCCAAAACCATAACCAAACTGCTCTGCTATAACCGTAGCATAAATATAATAAATAGAGGAAGGATGAAAATGCGCTAATAAAACAAATCCAAGGATGGGTAAATGCATTGCCAGAATCATTGGGAGCATCCACTTACCAAGACCGTCTTTAGAGATTACGATTCCTCCAATGATTCCCCCGATAGTCAAGGCAAGCACTCCGAAAGTTCCATAGATAATCCCCACGTCCTGTGTGGTCAAACCCATTCCACCAACCCCTTTATCGTCGATAAGGAAAGGGGTCAGCATTTTCAATAATTGGCTTTCGCCCAAGCGAAACAGTAATATAAACGCCAGCACAAATCCAATTTGCTTTTTTTGAAAAAAACTGCTAAAGACAGCTCCAAAACTTACTTTTGACTCTGATGATTTCTCATCCTTCGTTGCTGCAATTTCTGTTCTCGGTGTAGAAAAATAATTGTAAATGGTTAAGGCAGCCATAATCAAACCAACAATAACCATGGTGTAGGACCAGGCCTTCTGCTTGTCGCCATATTCTTGCTCCAGATAACCGCCGATTATTACAATCAATCCGTTTCCAGTAAGCATCGAAAGACGATAGAAGGTACTGCGTATTCCAAGGAAAAAAGATTGCTGTTCTTTCTCTAAAGCCAACATATAGAAACCGTCACTTGCAACATCATTTGAAGCTGAAGCAAAAGCGGCAACCCAAAAAATGGCGAGGCTGATCACAAAGAAATTATTCATGGGAATTGTTAATCCCACAAGTAGAAAGGCAATAGAAATTACTAATTGCATGGCTAAAAACCACTTTCTCTTGGTAGCATACAGATCGATAAACGGACTCCACAATGGTTTTATAACCCAAGGGAGATACAGCAGACTCGTATAGATCCCAATATCTTCATTGTCAATCCCTAGATTTTTGTACATAATAACCGAAACCGAGATGATAATAGCGTAGGGCAAGCCAGAGGCAAAGTTCAGAAATGGTATCCAATACCAAGGTCTATTATCTGTTTTCATCATTTGAATGACTTTGGGACGTTTTGGTTTCTGTATTTTTATTTAAAAGAGTGGCCTCACTTTCATTCCCGAAGTAATCAATGTACGTGATGGCAGAAATATTGCCTTTTTCTAAAAGGCGCTGCGGGATAGTGATGCTGATGCTATCTTTTCTTTCCGTAAAAGCAATTTTGTCAACAATTTGACTTGGATTATTGATGTTAAGTTTAGCACTTTCGTTGGCACTATATACCATTACATAGCGTATTTTGCTGAGCAAGGGATAGTTTAGTGTAACAGTCGAAATGAAATTATTAGTTGTAATGGTGGAAACCTTGGGAATCTCGATATCTGTTCTTCTCGAATTAGGAACTACATAGGGAAGTGCCGGGTATTTATATTGATTTTGCAAAAGCAAGTCGGTCACGGCTTTGTTTCTGTTTACAAATGATTTGGCACTAAAAAAAGCATTCCCTCCTATGTTTTTATAGGTTCGGGTCAGGTCGATCTGATTAGGAATTTCGCTTGGAATATTCCATTTTTTATCTGAATCGGTATTGACTTTATAACTGCCGTTTCCTATATAAATAGCCGTGTTTGTTGAGTTTTCAGCCCACCATTTAATCAGTTTAGCATAAGAAGCTGTTTTATGGTCGATACTCCAGTACAATTGCGGAAGTAGGTAGTCAATCCAGCAGTTTTCCATCCATGCCACGGGATCCGCAAACAAGTCATCATAATTTGTTTGCCCTGAATTCGTATCGGAACCTCTTGGATCTAATGATTTATTGCGCCAAACGCCAAATGGGCTGATACCAAATTGAACCCATGGTTTGATAGTTTTTATAGAAAACGCACAGTATTTTACAAAATTATTCACGTTCAAACGCCTCCAGTCGGCTAAATTCATTCCTCCACCATATTTTTTGAAGGAAGCGGTATCATTAAAGTTTTCCCCTGGTATTTTGTAAGGATAGAAATAATCGTCGAAGTGGATTGCATCGATATCATAGTTTTTGACTACTTCATCGACAACTGCGATTAAATGATTTTGCACTTCAGGCAAGGCAGGATCGTAATAATATTTTCCACCATATTTAATCATCCATTCCGGATGTTTGTAAAAATCATGCGTCGGACTTAGAATATCTGTTCGTAAATCCATAGTGGCTCTGTACGGGTTCAACCAGGCGTGGAACTCAAAGCCACGGTTATGAGCTTCCGTAATCATCCATTCTAAAGGATCGTAGTAAGGAGTAGGGGCTTGCCCTTCTTTCCCGGTCAGGTATTTTGACCATGGCGCTAGTTTTGAAGGATAAAAAGCATCACCTACGCTTCTAATTTGGACAATAACAGCATTATAATTTAACTTTTTATAGGTATCTAAAATTTCAAGATAATCAGCTTTTTGTTTCTCAATAGGATCCGTACCATTTTTTGGCCAGTCGATATTTACCACAGTGGCAATCCAAACTGCTCTAAATTCGTTTTTGGGATAACTCACTTTTTCCTGTGCATTTGTATTTGCAAACGACAGCAAAATAAAGGAAAGCAATAGAAATAGGTACTTGTTACGGTTCATTATTGGAATGTTTTTATAGAATTCAAAAATAGTTTTTTTAGCCAAGTTTATGAGAAAAAAATGTTTTAAAATTTAGGTTACTCCAATAACGCAATTTCTTTACCAATTATTTTAGGATCTAATTTAGATCGCAGTTCAATTTTGAAAGCAAAGGGTTAATTATTTTGCTTTTTTCTTGCTTTATTTTTTAAAATATAGGTTGCTATATCTTTATATTTGTAAAACGATTCTGTAGCCGCAGTTTTGACTAAAATACACTATAATATAGGATTAAACATGTCGACCTCACTTGAATTAAAATATTTATCCGACTCATTAGAGGGAACTCTTCTGTACGACGACCTTCATAAAACACTCTACGCCACAGATGCTTCGGCATATAGAATAATACCAACAGCGGTAGCGCTACCGAAAACAAATGAAGATATCGTTAAGTTGGTGCGTTTTGCCGAAAAATATAAAATTTCTTTGATTCCAAGAACTGCTGGGACTTCGCTGGCAGGACAAACAGTTGGAAATGGGATTATTGTAGATGTTTCAAAATATTTCACTAAGATTGTCGCTTTCGATCCCATAAAAAAAACGGTAACCGTTCAGCCAGGTGTGATTCGTGATGAACTGAATTTATACTTAAAGCCGCATGGAGTATTTTTTGGGCCTAATACTTCGACCTCGAGTCGTTGTATGATAGGAGGGATGGTCGGTAATAACTCCTCAGGAACTACCTCGATCCGCTATGGTGTTACCCGCGATAAAATAGTGGAGATTAAAGCTATTTTGAGTGATGGTTCTGTGGCCGTATTCTCAGATTTGTCACCCGCAGAATTCATGGCGAAAACGAAAGGAGATACATTAGAGAGCACCATTTATAAAAATATTTTTGAGGAACTTTCGAATAAAGAAATTCAACACGAAATAACCAGAGAGTTTCCAAAACCAGAAATCCACAGACGCAATACTGGCTACGCAGTAGATATACTGTTGAAATCCGAATTATTTGCTGGGACAGAACCTACGATAAACCTCGGAAAATTACTTTGTGGTAGCGAAGGGACACTCGCATTCACAACTGAAGTTACTTTGAAAGTAGATGCACTTCCTCCATCCAAAAACATTATGGTAGTAGCCCATTTCCATAGTATTCAGGAAAGCTTAGAAGCCGTTGTGGTAGCCATGAAGCATCATCTGTATACTTGTGAAATGATTGATGATACAATTTTAGATTGTACTAAAAACAATAGGGAACAAAGCAAGAATAGGTTTTTCCTCCAAGGCGAACCCAAGGCAATTATGATGTTTGAAGTAGCTTCTAATGATATGGAGGATACAGAGAGACAAGCGGACGCTTTAATCAAAGAGTTGCAGGAAAATAACTTTGGCTATGCATTGCCTAAAATTTACGGCTCCGATATTGACAAAGTTAATGAATTGAGGAAAGCAGGATTGGGTCTTTTAGGGAGTATTGTTGGTGATAACAAGGCAGCAGATTCCATAGAGGATACCGCCGTTGAATTAAGTGATTTACCAAGTTATATTGTCGAGTTTTCTGCGATGATGAAACGTCACAATCAAGAGGCGATTTATTATGCTCATGCCGGTGCAGGGGAATTGCACTTGCGACCCGTTTTAAACTTAAAAGCAAAAGAAGGCATCCATCAGTTTAGAAGTATAGCTACTGAAGTCGCTGTTTTAGTAAAAAAATATAGAGGCTCTTTGAGTGGCGAACATGGAGACGGAATCGTAAGAGGGGAGTTTCTACCGTTTATGATAGGCGAAAAAAATTACGAATTACTGAAGCGAATTAAACTGGCTTTTGATCCGAATTCAGTGATGAATATGGGGAAAATAGTAAATGCCTTGAAAATGGATGAAAATCTCCGTTTTGAACCAGGCAGAGAAGAACCAGAGGTTCAAACCATCCAAGATTTTTCAGATAGTATGGGCATTTTACGTGCTGCCGAAAAATGTAATGGTTCTGGTGATTGCAGAAAACCGCCCTCAGCGGGGGGAACGATGTGTCCAAGTTACCGAGCAACGCTAAATGAAAAAGATACTACTCGGGCTCGTGCCAATGCGCTACGGGAATATTTGACCCATTCAGAAAAAGACAATAAGTTCAATCACAAAGAATTATATGAGGTTTTTGAGTTATGCATAAGCTGTAAAGCTTGCGCCAGCGAATGCCCAAGCAACGTGGATGTAGCTGCTTTGAAATCAGAGTTTTTATATCAGTACCAGAAGGCTAATGGTTTTTCTTTTCGAAATAAGATTTTTGCCAATAACGCCAAACTGAATAAACTCGGAAGTATTTTTCCAGCATTGACTAATTTCATGGTCAATACACCTTTGGTAAAAAAAGGAATGGGCGTGGCTTCAAAAAGAGAAGTGCCTTTATTGGCTCCAAAAACTTTCAAGAAATGGATTGAAAATAACAAATACAAAAACAAAAACTACTTCATTTGTAAATGGGAAAGTAGTGCTGTTTTGTGATGAGTTTACTAATTATTACGATGTTTCAGTGGGTATTGACGCTTTTGAATTACTATCTAAATTAGGTTACGAAGTTGTTGTTGTAGATCATGAAGAAAGCGGAAGAGCCTATATTTCCAAAGGTTTTCTGGAAGAGGCGAAAGCAATTGCCAATAAAAACGTGAATACTTTTAAAGGAATTATATCGGTTGAAACTCCTTTGATAGGGATCGAACCATCGGCAATATTAACTTTTAGAGATGAATACCTTCGTCTGGCTGATGATAGTGCTTCCGCCGAAAAATTAGCGAAAAACTGCTTGACAATCGAAGAGTTTTTCAAAAAGGAAATTATAGCAGGTAAAATCCGCTCAGAACAATTTTCGGAGGAGGAACGTCAAATAAAAATTCACGGACATTGCCACCAAAAATCACTCAGTTCAATAGAGGCGACTTTTGCCATGTTGAATGTCCCTAAAAACAGCGTGGTTTCGATTTATAATTCGGGTTGCTGCGGTATGGCGGGTTCTTTTGGTTATGAAAAAGAACATTATGACATTAGTATGCAGATGGGAGAGGACACTTTATTTCCAAAAATAAGAAGTACTGCCCCAACAACGGCCATTGCTGCTGCAGGTACAAGTTGCCGTCATCAAATTTTTGATGGGACCAACAGAAAGGCGCAACACCCGGTAAGTATTTTGAAAAACTTTCTGAAATAGCACCAAATGAATTTATGTTTTAAACCAAAAGCGCTTTAGTATAATTCCGATGCGACATCAAAATAGTTTAGTGCAATTGGGCTATCTCAAAAATATAATCAGTATCGTCAATTGTTTTAGGCTTTTAGAAAAGGGTAGTTGCGATTTTTTGAAAGCTAACTTTAACAACGGAATTGTAATTATTATATTTTTAACTTATCACTTCTTCCTTAAAAACAGAATTTGCTTTCTAAATAGTTGATAAATAATGATTTGACTTTTTATTAGAATCTAATAAATAATAAGTCTCCTATCATTAAAAAATGAAATTGTTTTATACATTTGATTTCGAAATAAAAGCTACGTTATTACTATAATAATGGGATGTTATTTACAAAATAGTAGTTTTTAATGTGAAAATTTAAAGGATGGCATTTTCAAGTTTATTTCGTAAGAAGACCGTACAGGATATCTTAAAACAGATTGAAAAAAATGAAGCTGACGGGCATGTATCACTCGGCAGATATTTAACGGCAAGAGATTTGACCGCTTTTGGTATTGCCGCCATAGTGGGTGCAGGTATTTTTAGTACCATTGGTAAGGCTAGCTCCGATGGAGGTCCTGCCGTAATTTTCCTCTTTTTATTTACGGCGCTTGCCTGCAGTTTTGCTGCCTTTGCTTATGCAGAGTTTGCCTCGATGGTTCCTGTTTCTGGAAGTGCGTATACGTATTCCTATGTTGCCTTCGGGGAGCTGATGGCTTGGATTATTGGTTGGGCATTGATCATGGAATATGCAATTGGAAATATTACTGTGGCTATATCGTGGAGCGATTATTTTACGGGACTGCTCGAAAGCGGTGGACTCTATCTGCCCCAATGGGTTCAAGTGGATTACTTGACCGCCTCAAATGGATATAGAGATGCTACTGCTTTAATGCAAGGCGGAAAATCATATGAAAATCTAAGCGATGGATTAAAAGCGTCGTATACTGCTTGGACGACTTCGCCAACAATAGGTTCTTTTCATTTTGTAGCCGATTTACCTGCGCTGTTTATTATCATATTGATTACAGCTCTAGTATATCGTGGGATGAAAGAATCACGAAATGCTAGTAATATGATGGTTGTCGTAAAACTTTGTATTATCCTTCTAGTAATCTCAGTGGGGGTGTTTTATGTAGATACTGATAATTGGACTCCTTTCGCGCCTAATGGTACAAGCGGAGTTTTAAAAGGAGTATCGGCGGTTTTCTTTGCTTATATTGGTTTTGATGCCATTTCAACCACTGCAGAAGAATGCAAGGACCCACAGCGGGATTTACCGCGCGGTATGATGTGGGCGATCATTATATGTACTGTTTTATATATTGTGGTTGCGTTAGTGCTTACCGGAATGGTAAATTATACAGAGCTAAATGTGGGTGATCCATTAGCGTTTGTCTTTCATAAATTAGATTTAAAATGGATGTCCGGTATTGTTGCGGTAAGTGCTGTGATAGCGATGGCAAGTGTTCTATTGGTATTCCAAATGGGCCAGCCGCGTATTTGGATGAGTATGAGTCGGGACGGTTTGTTGCCAAAACGGTTCTCTAGAATACATCCCAAATATAAAACGCCTTCCTACGCGACGGTAGTTACCGGTTTTGTGGTATCTATTCCAGCCTTGTTTTTAAACCTGACTATGGTTACTGACTTGTGCAGTATTGGAACATTATTTGCTTTTGTGCTGGTTTGCGCTGGTGTTTTGGTCTTGCAGAATAAACCAGATATTCCAAGAGGTAAATTCAAAACACCTTATGTGAATTCAAAATACGTCATTCCTTTTATGTTGGCTGCAGGTATCTATTATGCTTTTAATTATAATAATAAGGGGACAATGGATTTTCTTACTAATGAAACCCAATTGAATGATGCTACTACTATTATCACTTCTTTAAACAAAGAGGAATCCAAAAAAGTATATGATTACTTAGAACGTATTGGAGCTCAAAAAACGACTGAGGAGTCTCTCGATTTAGAAAATTTGTTAAGTCAGTACCAAAGAGACGATGCGAAGTATGCTGCTGTAGTGGCAGGATTACCGATAGACAATGCGCTAAAATATGAAAGTGGACTGAGCTTGTTCAAACACAAAATTCCGATGTGGATTTTCCTTATTGCGTTGGTTGGGCTTACGTTCTGGTCTTTCGCTGAAAATTTATCTTTGATTCCATTATTAGGATTAGTGAGCTGTCTGTATATGATGGCAGAACTCAGTGTTTGGAACTGGATTTATTTTACCGCCTGGTTGCTGATAGGACTAACGATTTACTTTGGCTTCAGTCGCAACAATAGTAAGCTGAATTTGAAAGAAGCCTAAGAAATACTAAAGTTATAATAAAGCCGTCTTGATTCAGTTCGAGGCGGTTTTTTTATGTTAGGTTGTTTTGATTCGTAAAATATAAATAAGAAAAATAGTATTTTTTAAAATAAATAACGCAAAAAAGTGTATATATTTGATGTTATATACAAGTTATAAGTAACTTTACTCAACATTGCGGTTAATAAATTCCTCGGATGTTTCTAATCTTGCTTCTGCATCGTAAATATCTTTATCGTGCAAAATACACCACTCTAAAAACTCGGCTAAATATTGCTTATCTACAACGATAATAACTTGTTTTTTACAAATACAAAATGGACTTCTGCATTTTTCACAAAAAGTGACTTCTAATTTTATTTTTGTTTCTCTTATTTTTCCTTCCCAATGATGCATAGCTATTTTTTATTTTTCGTTAAATTTTTTATCTAAAAAAGCCATTCTATTAGATACTAATTGGTCTATTTTTCTAGCAAGAAGTTCAGCTTGATAAATATCTAAATCCAACCAAATATCAAAACCATTTATTTCAATATCAGGACATATATTTAAAGTTATATGTCTTGAAAAACTTTCTTCTTGAATATAGGCAGAAATCCCTAATGGATAAATACCTTCTTTTTTTCTTAGTTTCTCTAAAGCATTTTCGTCATCTATTGACAACTTACTGTTTATTGTTGTAAATCTCATATTGTTTAGTTTTTTAATTTAATAATTTCTTTTTTATCTAAATACATATTTTCTACTTTCTGTATTTCTGAAACTAATTTCTTTAATTCTTCACGCATAATAAAAGCTACTTATAACACGTGTTTTGCAACATAGCGAACATCGTGATTAATTTATTAATTTTTGTTCTCTTGGTTTCAATTTTCACAACTGAATCATGGTTTATTTTTTGCCTCGCTACGTAGCAAAGCACATTCCGTTATGCCACCTTAAAAATAAACATAACGGTCAAAAATGGACTGACCATCCGCCTTTAATTAGGAAGTGGAGTATGTGAAAACTGAAAAGCCAATTTATAAAAATAGAGTAAGTTGATTTGAATATCGAAAATTCAGAAAATAAGTTTAACATCAGAAAGTCAAAAATAAAAAACTTTCTAAAAAGTAGAATATGAAAAATAACAAATTATATATAATAGCAATATTTACATTATTATTTTCTGCAACAATTTTTATTGCTTGCTAAAACGATAGAAAATGAAATAGATACCGTTTAATAATTACAAAACCCATTAGAATTTATTGGAATAGAACACAATAAATTTATGAAAGAGTTCACTAGTCAATTAGAGAATAGTTACAAAAAAAATCAATGGTCAAAAGTTAAGTTTTTATCTGCCGATTATGCTACTCAATTCTCTTCTGTAATGAATAATTCTTATCATAAATCTTTTGAGAAAACAACTTCTACAATTGAGATTCAGAAAAATGTTTATGGTCAATTAAATTTAAATGAATGGTTTGATAACGATAATGAAACTAGTTTAGAAATGGCAAAATCTGTTTTAAGGAAAGGCACCTATTCTAAAATAGCAAAAGAAGTTT